>NZ_JAPPTJ010000006.1:0-456002 GCF_027586995.1 Vibrio sp. La 4.2.2 | reverse complement strand
GGGCTCTGAAGTTGAGCTAGCAACAAACGCTTACGCTGAACTGACAGCTGAAGGTAAAAAGGTACGTGTAGTGTCTCTTCCTTCTACTGACGTATTTGATGCGCAAGATGAAGCATACCGTGAAGCGGTTCTTCCTGCGGCAGTGACTAAGCGTATTGCTGTTGAAGCAGGTATTGCGGATTACTGGTACAAGTATGTTGGCTTCGGTGGCAAGATTATCGGCATGACAACATTCGGTGAATCTGCGCCAGCGGGTGAGCTGTTTAAGATGTTTGGCTTCACAACTGAAAACGTTGTAAACACAGCAAAAGAGCTACTTGCTTAATTTAGAAGACTCAATAAGCATCGTTAGTACATGAAAAGCCGAGCCCTAGAGCTCGGCTTTTTTATGACTATTCAAATTCACTACCTTTGTTATCCAACTCGCGTCTGCCACAGGTTTGGCAAGTGACATAGCGGTCCATATCATAGTAGTGCCCGCCATTGATAAACGCGTGCAGCAATAACTTAATTCGACCAAGGACCTTTGGGTCTTTGTCATAGCGACTTGGTTTACGTATCAAGACTTCGTTATGAACAGTTTCTTTATTACATGATTGGCAGTAATGCTGACCAGTAAACATGGGGCACCTCCTGTGCAGTGAAAACGAGGTCGTTAAATGGCACGAGAGATGAACCCTTTAACCATGGTAGCAGAGTGAACTTCTAGCGGATGGCGTGTTTTGGAGACTTGCCTCGCAACTGTTAATGCGAAATGACAGTTGATCGGTTACTATGCACACCTTCATAACGTGAACTAAGGATGTAGTGCGATGTTAAAAGTGGCTATTAATGGCTTTGGTCGCATTGGACGAAATGTACTTCGAGCAATCTATGAAAGCGGCAAAAACGATAAAATACAAGTCGTCGCGGTCAACGAGCTTGCTCAACCTGAAGCAATGGCACATTTGCTTCAATACGATACTAGTCATGGTCGATTTGCCAAGAAGATCTCTCACGATCAAGAGCACCTGTATGTTAATCACTGCGATGGCAAGTTCGATACGATTCGAATTTTACACTCTGCTGAGATAAATTTGCTGCCTTGGCGTAATTTGGACGTTGATATCGTCTTGGATTGCACCGGGGTATTTGGTTGTCGTGCCGATGGCCTAGAACATATCGCTGCGGGTGCTAAAAAAGTGCTATTTTCTCACCCTGGTTCACACGATCTTGATAACACTATTATTTATGGTGTGAATCATGACTCCTTGACACAAGAGCAGGTTATTGTTTCTAACGGCTCTTGTACCACTAACTGTATTGTTCCTGTCATTCAAGCGTTAGATGAAGCCTTCGGCATCGATTCCGGTACCATTACCACTATTCACTCGGCGATGAATGACCAACAAGTTATTGATGCCTATCACAGTGACTTACGAAGAACGCGTTCAGCAAGCCATTCTATCATTCCAGTTGATACTAAGTTGCATAAAGGTATTGAACGCATTTTTCCGAAATTTTCTAACAAATTTGAAGCAATTTCTGTCAGAGTGCCAACAATTAATGTCACCGCTATGGATTTAAGTGTAACTATAAATACGAATGTGAAAGTTAATGACGTAAATCAAGTCATTATTAACGCATCTCGGTGTACATTAGACGGCATTGTTGACTATACTGAAGCACCGCTGGTTTCGATAGACTTTAACCATGACCCACACAGTGCCATTGTCGATGGGACACAGACCCGAGTAAGCGATGGTCGCTTGGTCAAGATGTTGGTTTGGTGTGACAACGAGTGGGGCTTTGCTAATCGTATGTTAGACACTGCTTTAGCGATGCAGGCGTCCAAGTAGTATCAAGGGCGCAATTTGGGAAAATATTAATTTTGATGCTTGAAATTAATATTCATAAGCCCAATATAAGTAAGCAGTTGATGAATTCCAAAACTTGGCAAGAAGCCGGGTTTTCAAAAACTTTATTTATTTTTTAGTTGAGAGGACTAAACATGTCTGTAATCAAGATGACTGACCTGGAACTAGCAGGTAAACGCGTATTTATCCGTGCGGATCTGAACGTACCTGTGAAAGACGGTAAAGTAACTTCTGACGCGCGTATCCTAGCGTCTCTACCAACCATCAAGCACTGCCTAGAAGCTGGCGCTAAAGTAATGGTTACGTCTCACCTAGGTCGTCCTACTGAAGGCGAGTACGCAGAAGAGTTCTCTCTACAACCAGTTGTAAACTACCTAAACGACGCTCTTGATTGCGAAGTTAAGCTAGCAAAAGACTACCTAGAAGGCCTTGAGCTAAACACAGGTGAACTTGTTGTTCTTGAAAACGTTCGCTTCAACAAAGGCGAGAAGAAGAACGAAGAAGAGCTATCTAAGAAATACGCAGCACTATGTGACATCTTCGTTATGGATGCATTCGGTACAGCTCACCGTGCACAAGCATCTACTCATGGCGTTGGTATGAACGCACCAGTTGCATGTGCAGGTCCTCTACTAGCTAACGAACTAGAAGCGTTAGGTAAAGCAATGGATAAGCCAGCTCGTCCAATGGTTGCTATCGTAGGTGGTTCTAAAGTTTCTACTAAGCTAACAGTTCTTGAATCTCTATCTAAAATCGCTGACCAACTTGTTGTTGGTGGTGGTATTGCGAACACGTTCATCGCAGCTGCGGGTCACAACGTAGGTAAGTCTCTTTACGAAGCAGACCTAGTAGACACAGCTAAGAAGCTAATGGATGAGTGTGCAATTCCAGTGGCAACTGACGTTGCATGTGCAAAAGCATTCGACGAGAACGCTGAAGCAGAAATCAAACACGTTTCTGAAGTTCAAGACGACGATATGATTTTCGACCTAGGTCCAGACTCAACTGCTGAACTAGCGAAAATCCTAAAAGATGCTAAAACTATCCTATGGAACGGCCCTGTAGGTGTATTCGAGTTTAAGAACTTCGAAGCAGGTACTGAAGGCATTTCTAAAGCGATCGCTGAATCAGAGGGTTTCTCTGTAGCAGGTGGTGGTGACACGCTAGCGGCTATCGACAAGTTCGGTATCAAAGCTGACGTTTCTTACATCTCTACAGGTGGCGGTGCATTCCTTGAGTTCGTTGAAGGTAAAGTACTACCAGCAGTAGCAATGCTTGAAGAGCGTGCTAAAGCATAATCATCTTTATAGAGCGGGCTTATTGGTCCGCTTTTATCTATGCTGCAATGGGTGATTAACTTTGATACAATGCCGCCCATTGTGAGCAAACGATTGCCAATTTTTATTTAAAACGACAGAAAATAGGACTTATTCCATGTCTAAGATCTTCGACTTCGTAAAACCAGGTGTTATCTCTGGCGATGACGTTCAAAAAGTATTTGAAGTTGCTAAAGAGAACAACTTCGCTCTTCCTGCAGTAAACGTAGTTAACACTGACTCTATCAACGGTGTTCTTGAAGCAGCAGCTAAAGTTAAAGCTCCAGTTGTTGTTCAGTTCTCTAACGGCGGTGCTGGCTTCTTCGCTGGTAAAGGCGTTAAGCTTGAAGGTCAAGGCGCGCAAATCCTAGGTGCAGTTGCTGGTGCAAAATACGTTCACGCAGTTGCTGAATCTTACGGTATCCCAGTAATCCTTCACACTGACCACGCTGCTAAGAAACTTCTACCTTGGATCGACGGTCTTCTAGATGCGGGTGAAGAGTTCTTCGCTCAAACTGGTAAGCCACTATTCTCTTCTCACATGATCGACCTTTCTGAAGAGTCTCTAGAAGAGAACATCGAAATCTCTGCTAAGTACCTAGCTCGCATGGCGAAAATGGGTATGACTCTTGAGATCGAACTAGGTTGTACTGGTGGTGAAGAAGATGGCGTTGATAATTCTCACATGGACGCATCTGAGCTTTACACTTCTCCAGAAGACGTAGCATACGCATACGAGAAACTACACGCTGTTAGCCCACGTTTCACTATCGCTGCTTCTTTCGGTAACGTACACGGTGTATACAAGCCAGGTAACGTTGTTCTAACTCCAACTATCCTACGTGACTCTCAAGCATACTGTGCAGAGAAGTTCGGTATTGCACCTAACGCTCTAAACTTCGTATTCCACGGTGGTTCTGGTTCTACTGAAGCAGAAATCCAAGAGTCTATCGGCTACGGTGTTATCAAAATGAACATCGATACTGATACACAGTGGGCAACTTGGGATGGTGTCCGTTCTTACGAAGCTGAGAACCATGATTACCTACAAGGTCAAATCGGTAACCCAACTGGTGAAGACGCGCCAAACAAGAAGTACTACGACCCACGCGTATGGCTACGTGCTGGTCAATCTTCAATGGTTGCTCGTCTAGAGAAAGCATTCGCTGACCTAAACGCTATCGACGTACTATAAGATTAAATCGTATAAGATTTAACTGATAGTCAGATTAAAAAAGTCGCTCTTTAGAGCGGCTTTTTTTGTGTCTGATGAAAATTATGTGATTGTGCTTAAAAAAACTGGCATAAACGTATATGTTTGCGTAACCTTTTGTTAAGTAATGTGTATTGGTATTCATACTCTCAATACATCTCACCAAGTGCACCTTTGCTAATAGTACAGTGGTATTAGCTAAGGTTCGCTACGCACTATTTATATTTTCAAGAGGTAAACAATATGGCCAATGAGTCAGTTGATATCCAAGCACCTATTGTGGATGGATTGTCGAAAGCGGAGCAGTGGTTAACCAACAACTCCGATTTACTTGTTCAATATGGCGTGAATATCATTTCAGCTATTCTGATTCTGTTTATTGGTAATATCGTTGTAAAAGCGGTGGCTAATAGCGTTTCTAAATTGCTGCATAAGAAGAAAATGGATAAGGCCGTTGTTGAGTTTATCCACGGTATTGTTCGCTACACATTATTCGTTATTGTTTTAATTGCCGCATTAAGCCGAATTGGTGTTCAAACTGCGTCAGTGGTAGCGGTAATTGGTGCCGCTGGTTTAGCCATCGGTCTAGCACTGCAAGGTTCACTATCAAACTTTGCAGCAGGTGTCTTGATTGTGGGTTTCCGTCCTTTCAAATCAGGTGACTATGTTGAGATCGGTGGAGTGGCTGGTTCAGTGGACTCTATTCAAATATTCCAAACGATTCTAACTACTCCAGACAACAAGATGGTTGTTGTGCCTAATGCCTCGGTTATTGGCTCACCGATCACGAACTACTCTCGCCATGCCACGCGTCGTATCGACCATGTTATCGGTGTCTCTTACGGTGCAGATCTGAAGAAGACTCAAGAAGTGATTCGCAAAACCCTTGAAGCGGATGAGCGCATTCTAAAAGAGCCAGGCACTACAATTGGTGTCGTCGCCCTTGCAGATTCTTCAGTGAACTTTGTTGTGCGTCCTTGGGTTCGTACCGAGCAGTACTGGGATGTATATTTTGACTCGCTCCAAGCGATCAAAGAAGCATTAGACGCAGAAGGCATCGAAATTCCATTCCCTCAAATGGATGTTCATTTGAACAAAGTTGAAAGCTAATCCGCGTTTTACTGTCAATAAAGCAAAAGGTGAAGCATTATGCTTCACCTTTTTTCATGTCTAGTTCAATGATGTCATTTGGCAGCAGAAACAGTACTCGTTTTAAATCTGCTCCTGACAAACCGAAAGTCCATTCAGGTAAACCTGGTGTGTATAAGACTTCCTGAGCTGAAAACAGAGCCTTATCGACGACAATCATTATCTCTTCTGGTAACCCAATAGGACAAACCGCTCCTGGTACACAACCTATTTGTTCAGTCATATCTTCGTTGCTGCAAATTGAAGTGCGCTTTCCAACCGCTTGCTTCAATAGAGCTTTGTCGAGTCGGGTATCTTTATCGGTGAGAAAGAGTGCAAACCCGCCTCCTTTCTTCTTCAAAAATAAACTCTTACTATGAGTGCCTGTCCATCCTAACTCTTTGGCAATTCGTTCATCAGTGGCAAAGTCAAGAATAGGCTCGTGTTGCCACTGGTTAAATGAAATAGCATGCTCATTGAGTAGGGCAACATTGGTCAAATATATCTGCTGGGTATTATCCATCGTTAGGCCATCAATCCTTTAGTCAGTAGCAAGGCGATAGTAAACATCATAGCGGCTACTGCCAAGTCGATACCTTTCTTCACCCTTGGTTTAGACAAGGTTGGTCCCAGTTTTGCGGCTCCAAGCGATAAGGAATAAAACCAAACAAACGATGCGAGTACTGTGCCAATCGCAAAAGCGATACGATCGTTTCCTTCAAACTGACCACCAATGGAGCCGAGAATGACCACGGTATCCAGATACAGATGAGGATTTAATACCGTAACCGCTAATGCTCCTAGAACGACAGTGCGGCGACCGCGAGCTAAGACTTCACCTGAAGACTCTTGAGCCGATGGCTTTTTAAAAGCGCTCTTTAGAGAGAGCAGACCATAGCCAGTTAAAAATGCAATGCCGCCTAACGTTACCCCAGTAAGCAACAGTTCATTTTGCGATAATATCGCACCGCCACCGAAGATCCCCAAAGAGATAAACGTCATATCTAGCAGGCTACAAACCGTTGCCGTCGTAAGATGATGATTACGCTTAATTCCTTGATTTAAAACGTAAGCGTTCTGAGCGCCAATTGGGATAATCATTGTCGCGCCCAATCCGAAACCTTGAAGAAGCACCCAAAAATTCACTTTAATTTCCTCACCGCAGCATAAAAGAGAGCGTGAGAATAGCGATTCGTTTATGATTAGGATAGTTAATAATATTAATGAGAAATAAGTCATACTTATGATGTGTGATTTGTAATCAAAGCGATGAAAAAGAGGGCGATTTATGCGCGGATTAGATTACAAATGGATCGAAGCGTTGGACGCAATTGTTGAGCAACGAAGCTTCGATAAGGCGGCAGAGCACCTGTATATTTCTCAGTCTGCCGTGTCTCAACGAGTTAAGCAATTAGAAAAATGGCTGGCTCAGCCTGTCCTTGTTCGAGAGCAACCACCAAGACCGACCGCTGTAGGGAAAAAGCTCTTAGGTTTATATCGTCGAGTGCGGCTACTTGAGCAAGAACTGGTGCCAGAACTCGCGGCTGACTTGGGGGATAAACCGCTTTCAGTGTCATTAGCAACCAACGCTGATAGCTTAGCGACGTGGCTGCTTCCGAGTTTGTTTCCGCTTTTGGAAGCGAAACGAGTTGAACTCAATCTCATTGTTGATGATGAAGGTCGCACCATCGAAAAGCTCAAAAACGGTGAAGTAGTCGGCGCAATAAGTTTAGAGTCGCAATCTATCCCTGGGTGTGTGGCTGACTATTTAGGGCGAGTCGATTATCTTTGTGTGGCAAGCCCAAGCTTTATTAAACGCTACTTCAGCCAAGGAGTGAACCGAGAAAGTTTAATTAAAGCGCCAGCAGTGGCTTTTGACCAACATGATAAGATGCATCAGCGATTTGTTAATCAACACTTTAATATTATGCCGGGCAGCATACTCAAACATACGGTGCGCAGCTCAGAAGCCTTTGTGAAGCTTGCGGTCGCGGGTGTGGCTTACTGTCTTATCCCCAAGTTACAAATTCAAGATGAACTGGCATCGGGGGCGTTAATTGAGCTTACGCCTAATATTTTGCTGTCTCATCAAATTTATTGGCACCACTGGCAACTTGAAAGTGGGGTGCTTGGTGAGGTTTCAGACGCCATTATTAGTCACGCGAGACAGTATTTGCCTCAGTAGTGGAACGTCATGTTTGTGTCAGTGTTTACTTTTTAGGGAACCTATATTCTCAACTTATGCCTAATCTTGAGTATAAAGGTTAAAAACAGAACGAGGATTCTTCAATGAAACGCTCATTTGCACTAGGTACATTAGTCGTTGCCCTGTTTGCTACGCCAGTTTTTGCAAGCCAACCAGATTTCCCCCATATCTCAACCACGGGTTATGGTGAGATAGAGGCAACACCAGATATGGCAGAGTTTTCGGTGCGAGTTGTACAGTCTCAAATGAATGCTGACCAAGCTAAACAAGGTGTTGACTCTGTGGTAGACAAGTTTCTTTCTGGCTTGATGTCTGAAGGCATCGAAAAGAAAGATATTCAGAGCTCAAACCTGTACTTATCGCCTCAGTACCATTATCCAGAAAAAGGTAAACCTGAGTTGGTTGGCTATCGTGCATCGCGTACAGTGACCGTTCAGGTGATGGACTTAGAGAATCTTAATAACTATCTCGATCTTGCGCTTGAGTCAGGGATTAACCAAGTTGACAACATTCAACTTAAAGTGAAAGACCAAGGTCAGTACCAAGAAGCGGCACGCATGGCGGCCATTAAAGATGCGCAAAGCAAAGCTGCTTCGCTAGCGAAAGGATTTGATCAAAATCTTGGCAAAGTATGGCGTATTGAATATCGTCAGCCGATGAACCAACCCGTAGTGATGCGCAGTATGGCGATGGATAGTAAAATGGAGTCTAATAGCTATCAAGACTCGGTAATTACTATTCGTGACCGAGTGGATGTTACCTATCAAATTGGAAAATAAAAAAACGCCCTGACTAGTCAGGGCGTTTTTTTTTAGCTGTTGTTCGCTTAGTGCAGAATACGAGCTCGTAGTGTGCCTTCAATCAACTTTAGCTTAGCCAGCGCTTCTTCAGAGCGTGCTGTTTCGACATCAATAACCACATAACCGATATCTGAAGCTGTCTGCAAATATTGACCTGCGATGTTGATACCTTCATCCGCAAAGATGGTGTTTATCTGAGTTAGAATACCAGGGCGGTTTTTGTGAATGTGCAATAGTCGTGAACACTCGGTGTGCTCTGGCAGTGATACTTCTGGGAAGTTCACACTTGAAAGCGTTGAGCCGTTATCAGAATATTTCGCCAGTTTTCCAGCCACTTCTATACCGATGTTCTCTTGAGCTTCTTGCGTAGAACCACCGACGTGCGGCGTTAGGATCACATTGTCGAATTTCATCAATGGAGACTCAAATGGGTCTGCATTGGTCTTTGGTTCTTCAGGGAATACGTCAATTGCAGCTCCTGCAAGGTGACCTGCTTCGAGGGAATCGCAGAGAGCAGGGATATCCACCACGGTGCCACGGGCAGCGTTAATGAAGATGGCGCCCGGCTTCATTCTTTCAAACTCAGCGGCTCCCATCATATTCTTGGTTCCTGGGGTCTCTGGTACATGCAGAGAGATAACATCACACTTATTTAGTAGCTCAGTCATGGTATGAACCTGAGTTGCATTACCAAGTGATAGTTTGTTCTCAATATCGTAGAAGTACACACGCATACCTAAGTTTTCAGCAATAATGCCAAGCTGGGTACCGATGTGACCGTAGCCAATGATACCGAGTCGCTTACCACGCGCTTCGTATGAGTTATCGGCACTTTTCTTCCAGATTCCACGATGGGCAAGGGCATTTTTCTCAGGGATACCGCGCAGTAGTAACAGGATTTGACCAAGAACCAATTCTGCAACACTTCGCGTGTTAGAAAATGGTGCGTTGAAAACAGGGACGCCACGTTTCGCAGCAGCATCAAGGTTAACCTGGTTGGTACCAATACAGAAACAGCCGATTGCGACTAATTTGTCTGCGGCATTAATCACTTCTTCAGTCAGGTTAGTTCGTGAACGAATCCCGATAAAGTGAACGTCTTTAACGGCTTCAATCAGCTCTTCTTCTGGTAAGGAGCCTTTATGATAGGTGATATTGGTGTATCCAGCCGCTTGCAAAACTTCTACTGAAGATGGATGTAAACCTTCAAGTAGCAGAATCTTTATCTTATCTTTTTCCAGTGAAACTTTGGCCATTTAACTCATCCTTAACATGGGAAATTCGGGCTTAATTAGCGCACATTTGACAGTGAGAATATCGAGGAGGGAGCTTCCAACTGCTTGAGGCAAACGTTTTCCTTGTGCGTCTTGTGACCAATAAAGTAACAAAAAAGTTGTACGTTGGGTAAGAAAATTACGGAATAAGGCATAATTTTCTTATAGAAAAACGAAAAAACGGCACCTAAGGTGCCGTTTGTAGTCTAATGACGTAATCGCGTTTAATATATTGACCAGCTTTGCTAGGTGCTATTAGAACCCGTTTAGTCTTTATTCTTCGATTTTTGCACCTTCTGGAGTGCCAGTAATGATCACATCAGCGCCACGGTGTGCAAATAAACCTACCGTTACCACGCCTGCTAGAGCGTTGATTTTGTCTTCCATATCTTTAGCATCAGTGATTTGCATACCGTGTACGTCTAAAATGACGTTACCGTTGTCTGTAATCACGCCTTCACGGTAAACCGGGTCACCACCAAGTTTCACTAGTTCGCGAGCCACGTAAGAACGTGCCATTGGAATAACTTCTACAGGTAGTGGGAACTGGCCAAGAACATCAACGGCCTTAGTACCATCAACGATACATACAAACTTGTCTGAGATAGCGGCTACGATCTTCTCACGTGTTAGTGCTGCACCACCGCCCTTGATCATGTCACGAGTTGGGTTAATTTCATCTGCGCCATCAACGTAAACATCAAGATAAGCCACATCGTTGCAGTCGAAGACTTCAATGCCTAGCGCTTCTAGCTTCTCTGTTGAAGCAATCGAACTGGATACTGCACCTTTGATATCTTCTTTGATTGTGCCTAGTGCATCAATGAAGTGGTTTACAGTTGAGCCTGTGCCAACACCAACAATGCTATCTTTTTCGACATACTTTAGCGCCGCCCAACCAGCAGCTTTCTTCATCTCGTCTTGAGTCATGGTTGAATCCCAGTTTTGATTTAAGGTGAAAATGCGGGCGAATTATATATCAATTTCGACGACAAATGCGCTGAAAAAATAGTGATATGACAAAAAACTGCGAAAAACAGCAATCGATTGCTCTATTTCTCTTCGGAGGTGAAGTAGGAAGCTATTTGTTCCAGTGCCAGATCTTACTTGGTGTGACTATAGTGGCTAGTGGAATGTCCCATGACTCGCTCGGCAGTGTATCTACTTGTTGGCAATCATGCGCAAGGCCAATAGCAGTCGGGCCTAAATCAGAGTTTTCCCAAGGAGCTAACGTTCGATCATAGTATCCACCTCCCATGCCTAAGCGTTGACCTGAATCATCAAAGGCGACCAAAGGGGTAAAGATAATATCCAACTCGGACACTGGACAAATAGCTCGCTGATCAAGCTTGGGCTCTAAAATCTTATATTGATTGAGGACTAAAGGCGTATCTTGAGCGTAGCGAAGGAAAAGTAACTGACCTTTTGAGAAGGGGTGAATCACTGGCAAATAGGTTTCGATACCCTGTTGCCAAAACGATTGAATGGTCGGTAACGTATCCAGTTCACCATCTGTGGCTAGGTACAAAGCGACTTTTCTGGCAGTACTAAGGATGCTCAATTCGCCAACTCTTGTCATTAAGTTATTGGCGTGGATAGATTGTTGGTCTTGGTTTATCGATTGGCGACGAGAGCGTACGAGAGTACGTATTTGTTGTCTTGTAGAAAGAGACATTAGGAATACCCCAGAGTGCCGTTGAGGATTGTGGCCCTTGAACCAGCTGGTTCAAGGCGGATCAGCAATGTTAACCGTAGGCTTCTCGGTACGAGCCGAGCTTGCTCAATAGTTATCAAATACTAACCCTTTGGTATTGCTTATCGGCTCAGGGACTTAAATCCACTGACGTACACCCCAGGGTAAAATTAGGTTTGCTGTCCTTGCTTTACTTTACTAATTGCATCTTCTAGAGATGCGGTGAGCTGTTCCATACGCTCGTTCATTTGTGCCACTTCTTGTTGTGACTCATCGCTACGATTATTGAGTTCATACGACATGTTCAATGCAGCAATGGTAAGCAGTTTAAGCTCGTTGGTTACTTTAGTCCTTTGGGACATTTCTTGCAATCGATTATCTAGGTCTTGGGCTGCTTTAATCAGGGTTTCTCTCTGATCTGGGGGGCAATTCACCCGTGTCAGTTTTCCCAAGATTTCGACTTCGACAGCTTGATTTTCCATAATGACAAGAACTCTTTTAAGTATCACCACATTAGGTAATGTTGAGGAAGAAACTATAGGTAAACGAGCATTAAGATTCAAGCTTTTCTGTAGTGTCGGTGCCAATTGCGTGGCTAACAACACACGAAATCGACAATTCGCACAAAAGCTACTCAGAAACGTGTGGGATGGCGTTTTCGCCAGAGGTGGGAAGTGATAGCATTGCAGGTCAGATTCAAAAACCTATGTTATGAATAGCGAGCTTATTCATAAACATGGTGCTAATTCATTGAAACGAGTATTGCTATGAGTGAAACAACACTACCTAATTACATTACGATTGCTACTGAGCTGCAGCAGGCGGGGTTGGCAGTATCGCCAGCGGAACTTCATGGCTTGCTTGTGGGTATGGTAAGTGGTGGATTAGGGCTGAGCGATGACAGCTGGCAGCCACTTATTTTCGATTACACCAATGATGGTATGGGTTGGCCGCAATCGAATTTGGCTACGGCGAAATCTCTACTCGCTTTTTCAATCAAAGAACTAACGGCAGAACAGGGTTTTGAGCTTTCATTGCTTATCCCTGGAGAAGAGGTTGAAGCAAGTGTCTTTGAAATTGCCGATGGTTTGAGTGAATGGGTAAACCACTTTATTTCCGGACTGGGCTTAATTAATGCGCCTCTAAAAAAGGCATCTGCTGATGCCAAAGAAGCGCTTGCTGATTTGGAAGAAATAGCAAGACTGGGCATCGATGAAGATGATGATCTAGAAGAACAAGCTCAGCTTTTGGAGCAGGTAATCGAGCACGTAAAAGCGTGTGCATTGACCATTCATGCTGAGTTTGGCGTAAAACCAAGTAAACCGTCAGAAACACCGACCATTCACTAATTAGTTCGTCCGTCTTATCAAGGAGAAAGGCAGTGTCAAATAAGTATGATGTTGTAATTGCAGGAGGAGCAATGGCAGGGGCTACTCTAGCTATGGCTCTCGACTACTGCAGTGATCATGCGTTGAAGATTGCTGTTATCGAACCATTTCTTTCGGACAGCCAATCGCACCCTGGCTTTGACGCTCGTTCGATCGCTCTTTCCCATGGTACCGTAGAGATTCTCAAGCAGTATAAGTTGTGGTCGTTGATTCAAGACCATGCCACACCTATTACTCATATTCATGTCTCAGATCGCGGTCACGCCGCCATGACTGACTTCTACGCGGCGAAAGAAGGGTTAAAGGCAATGGGGTATGTGGTCGAACTTGCGGAGCTAGGGCGCCGATTTAATCAAAGACTCACTAATAGCTCGAACATTGATTTACTTTGCCCTTGCTCGGTAGAGGATGTAGCTCAACACCAGCATCATGTTGCCGTCTCAGTCAAAGATGAGTCTGGCAGCGTCAGCCTACTTGAAGCAAAACTTCTTGTGGCTGCTGATGGAGCAGACTCAAAGAGCTGTCAAACTGTAGGTTTAGAGCAGCTGAGTCATGATTTCGGACAAGTTGCGATCGTCGCTAACGTCAAAACCAGTGAAGATCCTAATGGTCGCGCCTTCGAGCGTTTCACTGAACATGGTCCGTTAGCCTTGTTGCCTATGTCTGATGAGCGAAGTTCTTTAGTATGGTGTATGACTCCGGAGCGTGCACAGCAAGTCGTGAACCTTCCTGACACTGACTTCTTGTCCCTTCTTCAACAAGAATTCGGCTGGCGCTTAGGTCGTTTTACTAAGGTAGGGGCGGTTGCCAGTTACCCACTTTTGCTACGTCATCGACCACAAATTGTTAAACATCGAGTCGCTGCTGTCGGTAATGCAGCTCAGACGCTACACCCTATTGCAGGGCAAGGCTTTAACCTTGGGATTCGCGATATTGCGACTTTGGTCGATTCGTTGCTTGAAAGCCTTCAAGATGTAGGTGAATACGCTAATCTAAATAGATTCCAAAGCAATCGCCAGCAAGATCGAGAGCTGACGATCACCATGACGTCTGGGTTAGTACACATATTTTCAAATGACTTTTTTGCCCTTCGATTAGGCCGAAATGTAGGTTTAGGGCTAATGGATAATTTTCCACAGCTTAAGTCGCCGATTTTTAATCGAGCACTTGGGGTTGTGAATAGGTAGTACAGAGATATGCAAAGTTTTGACTTAGCCATCATAGGTGGCGGAATGGTGGGCCTTGCTCTCGCCCGCGCACTGAAAGACACCGATCTGCGAATCGCAGTCGTAGAAGGGAATACTCCAGACAAAGATATTTCAGGAGACCCTGATATTCGTGTCTCAGCTTTAAGCCGTGCCAGTGAGACCATATTGAAAAACCTCGGGGCATGGGATGCAATTCAGAAACATCGCTGTGCTCCTTATTACGCTATGGAAGTTTGGGAGCAGGACAGCTTTGCTCGTATTGAGTTCTCTGCTAGTCAGATGTCTCAACCAGACCTTGGCCATATCGTTGAAAATCGTGTCATTCAGTTGGCCTTGTTAGAGCAAGTTGAAGGACAAAATAACGTGACGCTCTTTATGCCGCATCGTTGCCAGTCAATGGCCGTAGGTGAAAGTGAAGTGTGGATGACGTTAGATAATGGGCAGTCATTTACTAGCAAATTGGTAGTGGGTGCAGACGGTGCCAACTCATGGGTGAGAAAGCAGCAAGATATCCCACTTACTCATTGGGATTATGGACACAGTGCCCTAGTTGCGAATATCTCGGTTGATGACTTTCATGATTGTGTTGCGAGACAAGTGTTTACACCGCAAGGGCCGCTTGCATTTCTACCATTAGATGACCGCAGTCTATGTTCTATCGTTTGGTCAACCGAACCACAACGAGCAGAAAAACTTGCCAAAATGTCGGAAGCGGAGTTCAACAAAGCGCTGACCGCTGAATTTGATAGCCGCTTAGGTCTCTGCCATGTGAAGTCTGAACGACGAGTTTTCCCTTTGAAGATGCGTTATGCGCGTGACTTTGTTACCGAGCGAGTTGCACTTGTTGGTGATGCTGCACACACCATCCATCCACTCGCAGGGCAAGGTGTTAACCTAGGATTGCTTGATGCTGCCAGTCTGTCACAAGAAATATTTAAGTTATGGCGCGCAGGAAAAGATATTGGTCGCAAGCGTAACCTGCGTGAATATGAACGTTGGCGCAAAGCGGAGGCGGCTAAAATGATCGCTGCTATGCAAGGCTTTAAAGACCTGTTTGAAGGAGATAACCCTGCGAAGAAACTTATTCGCGGTATCGGTATGAGCTTGGTAGGACAGTTGCCTGGTGCGAAGCAAGAAATTATGAGCCGTGCTTTGGGAATGAGGGGGCACCTACCAGAACTAGCAAAGACAGAAGTCAGTCAGAGTTAACCACTGAGTTAAATTTAAAAACTAAAAAGGGGCAGCGTGGCTGCCCCTTTTGGATGGTTGTAGTTGTTGCCCATCTTGGTGGGCTTAAGTTTAGCGTAGGGTTGTTATCGTTATTCGATTGTAATGTTCTTTAAGCGTATGCGCAGCGAAGTTTCATAACCTCTTGGTTTATCTCTTTTACCGCTTGGAAATGACGCTTTTCGGCGCGTTCAGGAATGATCAATTTACCATTGTCAAACTCAAATCCGCCTAAACCATAAATATAGATTCTGCCTCTGAATAGTCGACTCACATGTTTAGCAATCATACCTGGTGTATAGCGCTTAAACAGTCTCATTTAGCCTTCCTTATAATGTTACCTAGCGAACGAATTATAGTTAAAACCCTAATCTAAATGTGTGATAGCACGGGCTTTACGAGCGTGCTGATACAACCAAGTGAGCGTTTTGTGGAGCGTTTTGCAATTCCATTGCGATGTCACGATATCTCCGTGATATTTAGCACAAAAGCCTCGATTGGGGTCTTCCATTCTCAATTTTTGCTCTATTTGAATAGCTTAGTATGACACTGGTATGAATCGAGCTTTTTAGTCGCCCTGCAATCATCAACCTGTTTGTTCCATTGGCTATTATTAATAGGTACGTATATGTAGACCGACCAAATCAGAAAAAGTTGTCACGAGGACACACTCTTTTACAAAACCTAGACATAAAGGGGAGAGATCGTGTGGAAGGTAGCAAGGGAACTCGAAAAAAAAGCCCGCATAGCGGGCCAAATGTCACAGATGCATTACACAAAAGTGGAGTTACTGCCTGAGCAGAGATTCACTCTAGTGTTGCCACCAGTAGCCTTGAAGTGCTAACTGGTGACAATATGTACAATACCCCAAAAAAACATCAATGACTATTTATGCTTAAAAAATGTATAAAATCTCATTGAATCTAAGTGTTAAATTAGATCCATTTCACGCTTCTATGATCTAAGACGACATTAATTTGCATCGATTGGTTACGGAAACCGCTACCGAGTGATATCCGACCATTGAGGAGAACAGTGAGCAACGAGATCACTGAGCGCGATCTCAAGACCCGCAATGCGTTGCCCACTGCTGATGGTGACTAAGGTATTTTGCTTTAATTCATTATCAAAAATGATAGGCATGGGGTTTTTTAACAGCAAGGGAGTGACTGTGCCAATAGCAAAACCTGTAAGAGCTTCAACTTGTTCACTGGAAACACAGGTCATTCGACGAGTATTCAATAAAGCGCGTACTTTTTTCGGATCCACTTGTTTGTTGCCCTGACAGCAGGCAAGGACAAGTTGGTTATCCATATCTCGCAGTAACAAGGTTTTGACCATTTTGTGAGTTTCGATACCACGTAATTTGGCAGCATCCTCGATGGATACTGCCTCACGGGATTGCATCAAGACTCTATAGGGAATATCACGTTCATCCAGATAGGCGGTTATGCGTGTATCAATCATCCCTTACTCTTGGTCGAGTGGGTAAGGTGGCAGTTCTAGGCTCAAACGACTGTTTGGTTGAGAAGCTAAACGGAACTGAGAATCTTCATCGAGATTGTTGGCAATAACCATAGCGGCAACGAATTCGCCATTGCTGTACTGGTAATGTGCCAGTACCTCTCCGGCCTTACGCCAGTTCTCTCCCACTGAACGCTCGATGTCAATAATGTCGTCAACGCTAAGTGGAGAATCGAGTAGACCTCTCACATTTGCCAGCATGCGTTTGTTGATGCCACGATATTTCGCTCTTGCGACGGTCTCTTGACCTGTGTAGCAGCCTTTATTGAAGCTAATGCCATCTAGTGCTTGTAAATTCAAGGCTTGAGGTATGTGTTGATTTTGCTGCTCTGCTTCTAAGATAGGTAGCCCTTGCTCAATATCGAACTTGGTCCATAGTGATTCCGCGACCCAAAGTAACTCAGAATCAGAAGAAAGTAATGATTGCAGGTCATCATCAACTAACAGCATCCAACGCTCATCATTAATTTGAATAGCGGTGCTGCCCTTGTTTTGGCGCACAGCACCAGAGGTTGGGAATTGTTGATCAACCCATTGTTGAGCGCTTTTTCCCATCACACCTATAAGTGTTTTGGTGCTAATAATGAGTTCTACCTTAGAAAAAACGGCATATTTCTTGAGTTCCGTCAGTTCTTTCTCTAGTGCCGATTGAGGTTGAATCATGGCGTATCCGTTCTCAATGTGACACAGTCTAAAAGCACTCCACACTTTACCTTTAGCGTCACAATGCGCTCCAAAGGTGGATTGATTCTGCTCCAGCGAAACCACATCACAGGTAACCTGACCTTGAAGGTAAGACTTACGATCGTCGCCGGTCATTTCGAGAGCACCCCAACGATTCAGTTTGGTAAACAACAAATCGGGTAGTTCTGTGGTAGGTGTTATTTCAATTGCCTGTGTGTTTGGTTGCCAATCCATAGTTCTTGGTCTCGTTGGTAAACATATCACCCATGTTAATCTTCAGGATGGATTTTGTCAGCTGAATGTTGTTGCACGAAATCTTGTGATGAAAGTAGAGTTTGTGTGATGCAGACAGTGGTGAGCGATAAACTTGCTTGTTACACTCGGCCGATATTAGTTGTAGATGGAGAATGGAATGTACTCTAGTGAAGAAAAAGCTCGAATTAAGTGGGCATGTCGTCGGGGTATGTTAGAACTGGACGTAGTGATTATGCCGTTCTTTGAGGAATGCTTTGACACTCTCAACGATCAAGAACAGAAAGACTTTGTCTCTCTGTTAGAGTGTGACGATCCAGATTTATTTACTTGGGTAATGGGCCATGGTCGTAGTGAAAACTTAGGACACGCCTCTATGGTTGATAAAATCGTTGCTCATAACCTCAGCAAGGTCCGCTAAGCTCTTTTCAAGTCATGCAGGTAAGGCTGCGCTCGATAATGCCTACCTGCAGATTCATCCCTCATGTCTCGCTGCGATTATTAATAGTTCACTTACTATTCTAGTATTGGCAACTTGCATCGCGTCGTCCGCCCCGCTTTTACTCACACTTTACGTCATCGCTATATTCGGTCGGACTTATTGGTTGCATCCTGCCTTAAATGGCCAATTAATCTTGAAGTCATCTTTGGTCACATTAAATAATACCGAGCTTAACTCCCCCCGTTACTTTCTTGCTTTTCGCTACTGGCTTATAGGAATTTATGATCAAGACAATGGCTGGCGCTTAATCTGGCGGGATAGTTGTGATGAGTCGGCGTATCGTCGTTTGATTTTGGTAATAAAAAAGCAGTCACATCAGTGACTGCTTCGATATCATGGTGACGAGATAGGTCCCCAGATCAGACCGTTGGAGCTTGGTCTTGAGGCGATAGTATCGTTGGTCCGCTATTTTCTAACATATCAGGGTAGTCGAGAGTATAGTGCAGTCCGCGACTTTCTTTACGCTGCATTGCGCATCTCACCATCAATTCGGCAACTTGCAGTAAGTTACGCAGTTCAAGTAAGTTATTCGACACTTTGAAATTGCTGTAGTACTCATGTGTTTCTTGTTGCAACATTTGAATACGACGAAGTGCTCGCTCTAGTCGCTTGTCTGTGCGTACGATACCCATGTAATCCCACATAAATAGGCGTAACTCGTGCCAATTATGTTGAATAATGACTTCTTCATCAGAACAGCTAACTTGGCTTTCATCCCAAGCTGGAAGACCATCAACCAGAGCTGCATCGTCGAATTTCTCTAGAATGTCATTGGCTGCAGCCCAAGCATAGACCACACATTCAAGTAGAGAGTTTGATGCCATACGGTTCGCACCGTGAAGTCCGGTATAACTTACTTCACCGATGGCGTACAACTGTTCAAGGTCTGTTTTACCAGACTTATCCACCATGACACCGCCGCAGGTATAGTGAGCGGCCGGAACGATTGGAATTGGCTCCTTCGTCATATCGATGCCAAGGTCTTGAAGGCGCATATGGATGGTTGGGAAGTGTTTAATAATAAACTCTTCAGGCTTATGACTGATATCCAAATACATGCAATCTGCACCGAGACGCTTCATCTCGAAGTCGATAGCGCGAGCCACAACATCACGAGGAGCAAGTTCTTCACGCTCATCGAAATCGGGCATAAAACGCGTTCCATCAGGGCGTTTTAAGTAAGCGCCTTCGCCACGTAAAGCTTCCGTCAACAGGAAGTTTCGCGCGTCAGGGTGGAATAGACAAGTTGGGTGGAATTGGTTGAATTCTAAGTTAGCAACACGACAGCCTGAGCGCCAAGCCATAGCGATACCGTCACCAGAAGAGACATCAGGGTTAGATGTGTACTGATACACTTTTGATGCACCACCTGTGGCTAAGACAACAAACTTAGCGCGTACCGTTTCAACGTGCTCTTTATTGCGGTTCCAAATATAGGCGCCAACCACTTTGTCTTTATCACCGCCAACCTTGTCTTCAGTAATAAGGTCTAGTGCGTTGTAGCGTTCGAAGATTTCGATATTAGGATGGCTATTAACGTTATCTTGCAGAGTGGTTTGCATTGCCATGCCTGTGGCATCGGCGGCATGCAGAATCCTACGATGGCTATGACCACCTTCACGAGTCAGGTGATAACGAGGTTCTTCGTCTTTGGCGGTCTCTACTTGGTCAAAAGGAACACCACCATCGATTAACCATTGCACGCACTCTTTCGCATTTTCTGCGATAAACTGAACGGTGTCTTGTTCACAAAGCCCGGCTCCAGCGATATTGGTATCGTTAACGTGAGACTCGATGCTGTCTGTCTCATCGAATACCGCAGCAATGCCACCCTGGGCGTAGTAGGTCGCCCCTTCACTTCTTGGGCCTTTACTTAATACGATAACTTTAGCGCGTTCGGCGACTCGTAAAGCCAACGATAAACCTGCGGCGCCACTTCCTATGACTAAAACATCACAAAGATGCTCTCGGTTTGTGTTCATAATTACTTTAAAATCCTGACCTATCGTAGAGTAAAATCACTCTACCTAGATAAAAGTGCGCGATAGGAAGCTGCATAGACAGCTGGCGAAGGGCACTTGCATCAAGGATTACCTACCTGAGATAACACGTTGAAAAATCGATTGTGTTAAGGAGCTAAGTAATCCATTCTTGTAAATTGACAACATTGTAGTTGACGCCAAATCACATTGTGAATGATTAATGACAAAAAAACTGAGAAAGTTTTGAACTTTCCTATCTGCCTAGAGTCACAATAGTGCTCATGTTAGCGGTGGTGTCAAGACTACAATATGCATAATTAATACTCATATCTGTGAAGGTAAGGGTAATAACGAATAGGAGTGAACGCTCGCATGAACGAGCAGCCGACCGATCAGGTGTTGATTGAGCGCGTTCAAAGTGGAGATAAACAAGCATTTAACCTATTGGTTTTGCGCTATCAAAACAAGGTTTGCAATCTCATATCAAGATACGTGAGCAATTCGGGTGATGTAGCGGATATCGCCCAAGAAGCGTTTATAAAGGCGTATCGTGCGATCCCGACGTTTAGAGGTGAGAGTGCCTTCTATACTTGGTTGTATCGCATAGCAGTGAACACCGCAAAGAATCACATTGTGGCTCAGAGCCGTAGGCCGCCAGCCAGCGATGTTGATGCAGAAGATGCCGAATTTTTTGAAGCCGGTAACGCTTTGAAAGAAATTTCGAACCCAGAGAACTTAACGTTGTCGAATGAATTGAAGCGAACTGTTTTCGCTGCAATTGAAGCGTTACCTGAAGATTTGAAGACTGCAATGACGCTTCGAGAGCTTGATGGTTTGAGCTACGAAGAAATTGCAGAAGTAATGGATTGCCCAGTAGGAACGGTACGTTCGCGTATCTTCCGTGCTCGTGAAGCGGTAGAGAAGAAGATTAAGCCTCTTCTTCAACGCTAAAACTAGTTACAACTATGGTGAATATAATGGCTGACAAACAGAAGCTTTCAGCATTCATGGATGGAGACCTGATCGATGACGCGCTTATTGAAGCGTTGGAAAAAGATCAGGAGAGCAAAGAAACTTGGCATAATTATCATCTTATTGGTGATGTCATGCGTGGTGATGAGCCACAAAGTTTAGATTGGAATATTGCTGAAAGTGTGGCGTCTGCGCTCGAAAATGAGCCAGCGCATACGAGTGATATCGTAATGCCTATCGAGTCACAACCTACGCCTTCACAAGCGAAGCGCTTATTACCAGCTTGGATAACACAGTTTGGTCAAGTAGCGGTAGCGGCGTGTGTGTCTTTGGCAGTTATTTTAGGAGTACAGCAGTACTCTGGCCAAGATCCAGCACAGCCTGAAGCTGAGCAATTACCTGTTTTGCAGACTATTCCGTTTGCGGGCAGTGCTGAGCCAGTCAGCTTGACACGTGATTCGGTTGCAAAAAGCTCGAATGAAAGTGTCAACGTGCAAGAACAGCGTCGTCGTATCAACGCATTACTGCAAGATTACGAGTTACAGCTAAGACTAAACAGCGAAGATAATGCTTCGCACTCTGCTGATACAGAATCGGTAATTGAATGAAAAAATTTCTGACCAGTTCATTATTGCTGTTCAGTTTATTTGGTACCCAAGCCTTTGCAGAAGAAGAGTCTTCTGCGGAGGCTTTGTTGCATCAAATGAACGATGCCAGCCAGCAATTGAATTATGAACTGTCCTACATCCTTATCAAAAAGAACAGCATAGAGCCGTTACTTTACCGACACGCGAAAAGCGATACTCAACAATTAGCCCATCTTGTTTATCTAAGTGGTCCAGTAAGAGAAGTGATTCGACGTGGTAATGAAGTCAGTTACATCGAACCGGGTGTCGATCCGTTCACGATTGAATCTGGCAAGATGGTGGCTCCGTTGATGCCTTTACTCAACAGCGATGTAAAGCAGCTGAGTGAATACTATGATTACGTTCGAGTAGGCCGTGCGCGTGAAGCGGGAGCGCCGACACAAGTATTTAGAGTCGTTCCAAAAGATGGACTGCGTTACTCTTATGTATTGTGGGTGGATGAAAAGAGCAAGCTTCCGTTACGTGCTGATCTATTGGATCGTGACGGTGAAATTTTAGAGCAGTATCGTGTGATCTCATATGCGGTGAATGATCATATTGCCACAATGTTGAGCTCGCTTGATGACGTGCAGCTTCCGGCGGTTCTATCACTACCGAAAGGTAATATTGAGCAAACATTTTGGCATGTGGGTTGGGTTCCCAATGGTTTTCAACCTAAAGATCTTAATCGCTACCGTATGCTAGCAACTGAAGATGTGGTTGAGAGCCAAATGTTCACTGATGGTTTGTTCAGCTTTTCGGTCTATATCTCTGATCGTGATAGTAATTCTCTAAAAGGTCAGTTGATCCGTCAAGGCCGACGTACGGTTCATAGCATTGTTCTTAATGACAAACAAATTTCAGTCGTTGGTGATATCCCTCCTGCCACAGCGCAGCGTATTGCACAATCTGTTACACTTAACAAAGTAAATAAGGCAGATGAAGGCATTACCCCATGATGACCGCACTCGCGACGGTGACCTCGGTTGAACCCCAGGGTCACCAGCTCCACGTTGAACTAAGCTGTGATCAGCAAACCAGTTGTAGCTCCTGCCAGTCAAAGAGTAGTTGTGGAACTGGTATTGTTAGTAAAGCAGTGGGTAAGAAGCAACTTCATTGGCAGCTTGCTACGTCTAAACCTGTAAAGGCAGGCGATGTGGTTGAAATTGCGTTTCCGGAAAAGAGCTTACTTCAATCCGCAGCGTTGATTTACCTACTACCGCTACTGTTTTTGTTCATTGGAGCTATTGTGGGTCAATTGTGGTTAGCGCCATTATTAGGTGCTGGCGAGCTGGTGGTCATACTGACTTCAGCGTGTTTTGCTTTTATTGGCTTTAGGTTAGCCAAAAAGTGGGTTACCCCAATGGAGCGAGCTTCTTTCCAGCAAGTGAAGTTGGTCAGAGTGCTTGGTGAGTCGATTCTCTAGCCCATTGTCTAAATAAGGTGCGAACCGCATCGAAATTGGGTAGAATCTGCCAACTTAATTGAAATGCGCGTTTTTCCGCATTTTCTATTCCTTTTTGTTTAAGAGTTTAGCTACATCAAATCTATGAAGCACATTCGTAACTTTTCGATTATCGCCCACATCGACCATGGTAAATCAACCTTGTCGGACCGTTTGATCCAGGTTTGCGGCGGCTTAAGCGACCGTGAAATGGCGGCCCAGGTTCTTGATTCTATGGACCTAGAGCGTGAGCGCGGTATTACCATCAAAGCTCAGAGTGTTACTCTGGATTACACGGCGAAAGATGGGGAAACCTATCAGCTAAACTTTATCGATACTCCAGGGCACGTAGACTTCTCGTATGAAGTATCTCGTTCTCTAGCGGCTTGTGAAGGCGCGCTTCTTGTTGTTGATGCGGGCCAGGGTGTGGAAGCACAAACACTGGCGAACTGCTACACAGCCATTGAAATGGAGCTGGAAGTTGTTCCAGTATTGAACAAAATCGACTTACCAGCTGCGGAACCAGAGCGTGTCGCTGAAGAGATCGAAGAAATTGTTGGTATCGACGCAATGGAAGCAGTGCGTTGTTCAGCAAAAACAGGCCTTGGTGTTGACGATGTTCTAGAAGAAATCGTCAAAGCGATTCCTGCGCCAGAAGGCGATCCAGAAGCGCCACTTCAAGCACTGATTATTGACTCTTGGTTCGATAACTACCTTGGCGTAGTTTCTTTGGTTCGTATTAAAAACGGTAAACTGAAGAAAAACGACAAGATCAAAGTGATGAGTACTGGTCAAGTTTGGGGTGTAGACCGTTTAGGTATTTTCACACCAAAACAGATTGATACGACAGAGCTCAACACCGGTGAAGTAGGCTGGGTTGTTTGTGGTATTAAAGACATTTTAGGTGCGCCAGTTGGTGATACGCTGACTACCGCGAAAAACGGTTGTGAACAAGCGTTACCTGGTTTCCAAAAAGTGAAACCACAGGTTTATGCAGGTCTGTTCCCAGTCTCCTCTGACGATTATGAGAACTTCCGTGATGCACTTGGTAAGCTAAGTCTAAACGACGCATCTCTATTCTACGAGCCAGAGAGCTCTGCAGCACTTGGTTTTGGTTTCCGTTGTGGCTTCTTGGGTATGCTTCACATGGAAATCATCCAAGAACGTCTAGAGCGTGAATACGATCTGGATCTGATTACAACAGCTCCAACCGTAGTCTACGAAGTAGAGAAAACCGACGGTTCACTTCACTACGTGGATAGCCCAGCTAAGCTACCTGCTACCAATGATATTGAAGAGATTCGTGAGCCAATCGCACGCTGTAATATCTTAGTGCCGTCGGACTACCTAGGTAACGTGATTACATTATGCGTTGAGAAACGTGGTACTCAGGTTGATATGGTTTATCACGGAAACCAAGTTGCGGTGACTTACGATATTCCGATGGCAGAAGTGGTATTGGACTTCTTTGACCGTCTAAAATCAACGTCTCGTGGTTATGCATCACTGGACTACAACTTCCAACGTTTTGAAGCGTCAAACATGGTACGTGTTGACGTGTTGCTGAACGGTGACACAGTTGATGCATTGGCGATCATCACTCACAAAGACCAATCACAAAGTCGTGGTCGTCAGCTTGTTGAGAAGATGAAAGAGTTTATCCCTCGTCAGATGTTCGATATTGCGATTCAAGCGGCAATTGGTAACCACATCATCGCGCGCTCTACCGTTAAGCAGCTACGTAAAAACGTAATTGCAAAGTGTTACGGTGGTGACGTGAGTCGTAAGAAGAAGCTGTTGAAGAAACAGAAAGAAGGTAAGAAACGTATGAAGCAGATCGGTAACGTCGAGCTGCCACAAGAAGCGTTCCTTGCAATTCTGCATGTTGGCAAAGACTAATTCTTTGTTTTACGACGACATAATTTAAGTTTGAAGTGAAAGTGCCGTTGTGGTGCTTTCACTTTCGTTATTTTTATAGATACGAAAATTAAGGGAATGAAATGGCAAATACCTTCTCATTGATCCTCGTCATCGTGACGTTAGTGACAGGTGTCGTTTGGGTGCTGGATAAGCTCGTATTGAGAAAAAAACGTGAGCAAAAGCTCGCGGATATCCAAGCTCAAGCTACCCAAATCGATGAAGCAACCGCAAACAAAGCTGTTGCCCCATCATGGTTTGTTGAGAACAGTGTTTCTATTTTCCCTGTTATCGCCTTTGTTTTGGTATTGCGTTCATTCATTTATGAACCATTCCAAATTCCATCTGGTTCGATGATGCCGACGCTTTTGGTTGGCGACTTCATCTTGGTTGAGAAATATGCTTATGGTCTAAAAGATCCAGTATGGCGTACTCAGCTAGTTGAAACCGGTAAACCAGAGCGTGGCGATATTGTGGTATTTAAATACCCACCTCAGCCAAGCATCGACTACATCAAGCGTGTTGTTGGCTTACCAGGTGATACTGTTCGATATAGCGCGCGTAAGGATATTTGCATCCAAACCAAAGGTACATCGACGTGTAAACCGGTGAAGCTATCCAATGTGGAAGATAGCCCATTTGTACAAAATGGTATCCCTCTGATTCAGATGGATGAAAAGCTGGGTAAAGTGGAACACCAAATCTTGGTTAACCCTTTGCGTCGTGACCGTGTTGACCAGTATCAACCACGTAACGGTGTGAATGAATGGGTGGTTCCAGAAGGTCATTACTTTGTAATGGGTGACAACCGCGATAACAGTGCTGACAGCCGCTACTGGGGATTTGTGCCAGCAGGTAATTTAGTGGGCAAAGCTGTTGGTATCTGGATTAGTTTTGAATTTGAACGTGGCGCAGATAGCATTCTGCCTACATGGATCCCAACCGGTGTAAGATTTAATCGCATCGGTGGAATAGACTGAACGAGAGAGCATGAATTCTTCTATTGAACGATTAGAAAAAAAGCTCGGCTATCATTTCAATGATAGCGAGCTGCTCATGTTGGCGCTGACTCACCGCAGCGCCAATGGTAACCATAATGAACGACTAGAATTTCTGGGCGATTCAATTTTAAGTTTTGTCATCGCTGACGATCTTTATCACCGCTTTCCTAAAGTGAATGAAGGGGATATGAGTCGAATGCGTGCCACCTTAGTGAGAGGGAATACTCTGGCTGAGCTAGGGCGCGAGTTTGTCTTGGGAGATTACTTAAAATTAGGTCCAGGCGAATTGAAGAGCGGTGGTTTCCGTCGTGACTCAATTTTAGCGGATGCCGTTGAAGCGATCATTGGCGCGATTTATCTCGACAGCGATGTAGAGATGGTTCGTAAAATTGTATTGAGCTGGTATATGACTCGCTTAGAAGCAATTAAGCCAGGTGTTTCCCAAAAAGATCCAAAAACTCGCTTGCAAGAGTTCTTACAAGGTCGAAGAAAACCACTACCAGTCTATACAGTGACTAATATTAAAGGGGAAGCGCATAACCAAGAGTTTACCGTTTCCTGTGAAGTGGCAGGTGTGGATGAACCTGTTATCGGTCGAGGCACCAGTCGCCGCAAGGCAGAGCAAGCGGCTGCGGAACTGGCTTTAGAGAAAGTGACCAATGTCTGATAAACCTGAGTCTGAACAAGAATTCGATATTGATGCATACTTTGCATCATCTGGCGAAGCGACAACCAGCGCAGAAAACCAACACTGTGGTTTTGTTGCGATTGTTGGTCGTCCAAATGTAGGTAAATCAACGCTGCTAAATCATATTTTAGGGCAAAAGATTTCCATCACATCGCGTAAACCGCAAACTACTCGTCACCGTATTATGGGTGTCGATACCGATGGGGATTACCAAGCGATTTATGTGGATACGCCAGGGCTACATATTGAAGAGAAGCGAGCGATTAACCGTTTGATGAATCGTGCAGCTAATAGCTCATTGAGTGATGTGAACCTAGTGTTATTCCTAGTTGATGGCACTCACTGGACTGACGATGACGAAATGGTGCTTAATAAGCTGCGTAAGTCAGACTTCCCAGTCATCCTATGTATGAACAAAGTCGATAACGTGAAAGATCGTAACGACGTAATGCTGCATATGCATGAGCTGTCGAAGAAGATGGACTTCGTGGATGTAGTGCCTATTTCTGCCAAACATGGTAAGAACACAGATGTGCTTCGTAAGCATGTACGCGAACATCTACCTGAAGCGGTACATCATTTCCCTGAAGAGTATGTCACGGACCGTTCTCAGCGTTTCATGGCGTCAGAAATCCTGCGTGAGAAACTCATGCGTTTTACGGGTGATGAACTGCCTTATTCAGTGACGGTTGAGATTGAGCGTTTTGATTACAACCCAGACACTGATGGCTTCCATATCAATGCTTTGATTCTTGTTGAGCGTAACGGCCAGAAGAAAATGGTTATTGGTAAAGGCGGCGAAAAGATCAAGACGATTGGTCGTGAGGCTCGTCTAGATATGGAAGAGCTGTTCGATCGTAAGGTTTACCTTGAGACTTGGGTAAAAGTGAAATCGGGCTGGGCTGATGATGAGCGTGCTCTGCGTTCATTGGGCTATATCGACGATATCGAAAACAAATAATACTATTAGGTAGCGAGGACGCTGAGCGTCCTGCTCCGAGACCTTAGACAAGATATAGTTATGGATGGATTACAACGCTGTTTTGTTTTGCATCGAAGACCCTACAGTGAGTCGAGTCTTATTCTTGACGTATTCAGTGAAGAGTATGGTCGAGTTACGCTTTTGTCTAAAGGTGCTAGAAGTAAGCGCTCCAACCTTAAAGGGGCGCTGCAACCTTTTACCCCTCTCCTGTTAAAATGGTCCGGCGGCGGTTCCATGAAGACCCTTCGTCAAGCTGAAGCCATCAGCCTTGGGTTACCTTTATCTGGTATCAACCTTTACTCAGCTATGTATGTGAACGAACTCATTGCCCGTGTTCTCGCCAGTGAAATCCCGTTTCCCGCTTTATTTCATGACTATCTTCAAGCTTTAACAGAACTGGCTCACAATACCAATCCTGAGCCCGCTTTACGGCGATTTGAACTCGCTCTCCTTTCTGCAATGGGATACGGTGTAGACTTCCTTCACTGTGCCGGAACAGGTGAACCTATTGAGCCAACGATGACTTATCGTTATCGAGAGCAGAAGGGGTTCATTGCCAGTGTGCGTAAAGACAATCTCACCTTTCTCGGTGAGGAATTGATTGCCATCAGTGAGCGTCGTTTTAACAGTAAAACACAGTTACAAGCGGCAAAACGCTTTACACGCATAGCATTAAAGCCGTATCTTGGCGGGAAACCATTAAAAAGCAGGGAGTTGTTTCTTCCGAGACTGAAACAGCTCTGACCATGGAGTAAACATCGATGAGTTCTATCCTTTTAGGTATCAATATTGACCATATCGCTACGCTACGTAATGCGCGCGGTACTAAGTATCCAGATCCAGTTCATGCAGCAGAAATTGCAGAGCGTGCTGGCGCTGACGGTATTACTATTCACCTTCGTGAAGACCGTCGCCACATCTTAGATCGTGATGTACGCATTTTGCGCGAAACACTACAGACTCGTATGAACCTAGAGATGGCGGTCACCGATGAGATGATCGATATTGCCCTAAAAACTCAACCTGAGTTTGTTTGCTTAGTACCTGAAAAACGTGAAGAGCTGACGACCGAGGGTGGGTTAGATGTAAAAGGTCAGCTTGAAAAAATCAAAGCGGCAACTGAGAAGTTGTCTGCAGCAGGCATTAAAGTGTCGCTATTTATTGATGCCGATCGTGAGCAGATTGATGCCGCTAAAGCAGCTGGTGCACCATTCATTGAACTGCATACTGGTCATTATGCGGATGCAGAAACTGAAGAAGATCAGCAAGACGAGCTGAAAAAAATCGCGGCAGGCGCAAGCTACGCTGCAGATATCGGCATCACAGTGAATGCTGGTCATGGTTTGACTTACCACAACGTCGCACCTATTGCGGCATTACCTGAGATTTATGAATTAAACATTGGTCACTCTATCATTGGCCGCGCGGTATTCGATGGCCTACATAAAGCCGTTGCAGATATGAAAGCGGTCATGGAATCGGCTCGTCGAGGTTAATGAATCGTGGCAATTCAAGGTCTAGGTACCGATATCGCAGAAATAGAACGTGTTGAGAAAGCCTTAGCGCGTTCAGGCGAGGCGTTTGCGCAGCGTATTTTGACCGATAATGAGTTGGTTCAGTTTCAGCAATTGAAACAGCAAGGTCGCTTTCTTGCTAAGCGCTTTGCTGTAAAAGAGGCGGCATCAAAGGCATTGGGGACCGGGATTGCTCATGGTGTGACTTTCCAAGATTTTGAAGTCTCTAATGACGAAAACGGCAAGCCAATACTCACCCTGACAAAAAAAGCCGCAGAAATTGCGGCTTCAATGGGTGTGACGTCCAATCATTTGTCTATCTCTGACGAGCGTCACTACGCTGTCGCTACCGTCATCTTCGAAAGCTAAACGATAGAACCTAACCTAGTCGTTAGGTTCTCTATTTCCCTTCAAGTAAAGCTCAGACGTTTTTAGCACTTTTTCCATTTCATCTTGCAGTTCAAAGAGCTCTGGCTCGATATCTTCTAAGCTGTCGCCAGCGCGCAAGGCTTTCTCTATGGTCGCGCAGATAGATTTAAGTCTCGGTACGCCGCAATAAGAGCAACTGCCATGCAATTTGTGGATTAGATGGATAACCTGTTCCTTATCATCGAAATCAGTGTCCAACACTTGCTCTGAAAGTGCATACACTTCAGGGATAAAGTCGACTAACATTTGCAGCATATCGACGGCTAAGTCTTCTTTGTTAGCGGCTTGTTTGAGTGCCGCTCCCCAATCGATCACCAAATTAGTTTCCGTTTCCGCTTTAGGCTGAATGCTTGGCTCATCAGATGTTATGTCCACTTCATTTGGAGCAACGAAATCTAAGCTGGCATCAGTGTCATGATTGCGAACTGGTACCCATTTGTTGAGTACTTGCAACAACATTTTTTCATCGATAGGTTTGGTGAGGTAATCGTCCATTCCTTCAGATAAAAGTCGGTCTCGTTCACCCGTCATTGCGTGGGCAGTGACGGCGACGACAGGCGTCTGACTGTTCTGCTGGGTCTCTTTAATTAATTTGCAGGCAGTAACCCCATCCATATGAGGCATTTGAATGTCCATAAATACCATATCAAAGTGCTGCTCTTGGGCTTTCTCAACCGATACTTGGCCGTTGGTGCAAGAGACCACGCTCTCAACACGCTCCGACAATAATGCTGTAATGAGCTTGAGGTTGGCAGGGTTATCATCCACTGCCATTACGGTGAGTGCGCGCTTCTCGGTAGACTCAACTTCCATAACAGGTGCGAGTATTGCTGGCTGTTTTTCCACTAACGATTGCAGTAACTTCTTACGTGATAATGGTTTGGTTAAGCACTGTACTTGATGGGTTTGCATCAAGTAGTCAGATAGGGCGAGCTGGGTGCTGGCAGTACCGATGATGATGTTTGATGTAGCTTCCTGACAACGGGTGATCCAACTTTCAATCACCGTCAATGGCACTTCTTCATTGGTAGGCAAACACAAAATGATGTAGTCGAACGCTTCCACTTTATCTGGCAACGTTGAGCGATAGGTCACCATAACCCCTTCATTAGTAAGGGTCTGTTGTAATACCGATGCCGCTTGCATATTTGGTTCAATCAGTAGTAGTCGCTTGTTATGGATGACCGCAGGATCGATAAGGTCGATCATTGGAATATCTGTAGAGTTCAGTTTAACCGTAAACCAGAATGTTGAACCTTGGTGCAGGCGACTGGTTAAGCTAATTTCACCGCCCATTTGTCCAACTAGCTTTTGGGTAATAACCAAACCAAGTCCAGTACCGCCATAACGTCGAGAGATACTGGCGTCCGCTTGACTGAAGGCTTGGAATAACTGCGCTTGTTGTCGCTCTGAGATACCGATACCGGTATCGCGAACCATAAACTGCAGCTCAACACGGTCTTCTTTCTGAGATTTGAGTTCAACGCTGATATCAATGTTGCCACGCTCAGTAAACTTGATGGAGTTACCCACAAGGTTGGTCAAAATCTGTTGAATACGAAGTGGGTCACCAACAAGGCCGCTTGGAATTTTTGAGTCAACTTTTAAGGTTAGTTCCAAGCCTTTTTCATGGGCACTGGTTGCTTGAAGGGCGACAACTTCCTCAAGACTGTCTTGGAATTCAAATGGAATATTCTCAAGTGCCAGTTTACCGGCTTCGAGTTTGGAGAAGTCTAAAATGTCATTGATGATGTTAAGCAGGTTATTTGCCGATTTCTCAATGGTCTGTAGATAGTCTGTTTGACTGTTGGTCAGCTGAGTTTTCAGCATCTGACGAGTAAAACCAATTACACCATTAAGTGGGGTTCTTAGCTCATGAGACATGTTAGCAAGGAACTCTGACTTCACTCGTGCCGCTTCTTGCGCACGCTTTTTGGCGATATCCAATTCAACGTTTTGAATTTCAAGCTGTTCTAATGTCTCACGTAGATCGGACGTTGCTTGGTCGATACTGTGCTGCATTTCCACATGATATTCGGACAGCGAGACTGCCATGGCATTGATACCATTTTTCAACGAGTCCAGCTCGCCGTGCATTTTGCCTTCGATACGAACATCCAAGTGACCACGACGAATACGGTCTACCATGTTTTTCATGTGAGAAATTGGACGCGTCACATCGTACATCAAACGGTAGGCAAAGATTCCCGATAGGATAAGACCAAGAACAAGGACTAGAATCGCAGAGAAGACTTCCTGATATTGTTGTAAACGCAGTGAAGAAAGGTCGAGCTCTACGGCGATATAACCGAGCGTCTTATTGGTTGAGGTCAATTCTCGCGTATCTGATACCAGCTGACTTTCAGCTAGAATAGGGGCTCTCAAAATTAACGTATTGTCGTGAATTTCGTAGGAGCTTAAAAAAGGAATCGGCTGATCTTTCGGGTAGGTTAACGTATCAAAGTTGGGATGAAAGTTTGAGGTTACAAACAGCTCATGAGAAGCATCGAATACCGCAATACTGCGAACGAATTTAGAATTCTTACGGTGGGCGTAACTAATCAGGCGTCTAACCGATTCACGACTTTGGTTGATAAGACCTTGTTCACTGGCAATCGCCAGCGGTTCAATAATGCTAGAGCCGGCGTTAAGTACTTGTGATTCTAGGTCGTGGTAGCGATTGTAAGAGAAGAAGGCACTCAAAAGGAGACCGATAATTAAGGTCGGTGCCAAAGTCAATGTGATTACGCGAGCGCGCAGGCCGTATCTTGTCATTTTAATTCGAAGTCATTATTTGCCAACAGAGTTACATCTGCTGGGTGGATATGGGACAATAGCCAGTATTGCATCCTCAAGATGACGTAAGCTTAATCAAAGCAGCGCTGTTCGACAATCATTCAAATAAAGAATAGTGAAACTCTAACAAATTTTTATCGAAGCAGCGCATTACGCTCTGCTCACTGGGTACAGTAATGGCACGTTTTTTTAAACCAACAAAGAAAACTTCATTCTCAAAAAAGCACCAAGAGGTGAACATTGAACGCATGGACCATCATGGTGCAGGTATTGGTTACTTAAATAACAAACCGGTATTTGTTGAAGGTGCGCTCACAGATGAGAAGGTGTTGGTGCAGTTAACGGAAAGCAAAGCAAAGTTTGCTAAGGCTACCTTGATCAAAGTGCTAGAAGCTTCTGAGCAACGCGTGAAGCCATTTTGTCCTCATTACCATGAGTGTGGCGGCTGCAATCAGCAGCATGTAGAACGTCAGCAGCAGATTGAAAACAAACAAGTAGCCTTATCACAATTGATGAATAAGTTAGCGGGCCAATCCGTGCCGTTAGCTTCTTCTATTACCGGAGAAGGTCTTGGTTATCGCCGTCGTGCTCGCTTAAGTATTCACCTCGATAAGCAGCGCAACTTAGTCATGGGGTTTCGCCGTAAGCAGAGCAATCACATTGTTGAGATTGACCACTGTCCGGTATTGAATGCGCAATTAAACGCATTGATACCGCCATTACGAGACATATTCGCAGGCTTTAAACAGCAACAGTCACTTGGCCACCTTGAATTGGTCATGGGTGATAATGGACCTGTGGTTGTTGTTAGGCACATCAAACCTTTGACTAATCACGATCAAAAACACTTGGTCGATTTTGCTGACAGTCAGGCACTCACGCTTTACCTGATGCCAGAGTCAGGGCAGTTACAACTAATAACGGGTGAACAGCCTTATTATTCGGAAGTAGGGGTTGAATTACCCTTCCTGCCGACACACTTTATTCAAGTGAACCGCGAGATAAATAGCAAAATGGTCGCTCAAGCACTGGAGTGGCTAGCGCCTAAATCCAGTGACAATGTACTCGATCTTTTTTGCGGCTTGGGTAACTTCTCTTTACCTTTGGCGAAACTATGTCAACGTGTCGTAGGTGTTGAAGGTATTCAAGATATGGTGGATTGGGCGCAGCAAAATGCCGCGCTTAATCACCTAACGAATGTTGAATTTTATCAAGCAAATCTCGAGCAAGATCTCTCTGAGATGTCATGGGCAAAACAACAGTTTGATAAAATCCTGCTTGACCCTGCCAGAGCAGGCGCAAGCGGCGTGATAGATCAAGTTTCTGCGCTAGGAGCAACGCGAGTGCTTTATGTTTCTTGCAATCCTGCTACCCTTGCCAGAGATACTCAAAGCTTGATTGAGCAGGGCTATAAGTTGGTTCGATTGGGTATGATGGATATGTTCCCTCACACCAGTCATCTAGAATCCATGGCGCTGTTTGAGAAGTAGCTGAATTAAAATGAGAACAAGCTAACTGGGATAGGTTAGTTAACCAATAAAACTAGGAAGAAAAAAGAAATGGTTGCGGTAAGAAGCGCGCATTTGAACCCTAACGAACAGTTCGAGCTAGACAAATGGATTGCTTCTCTAAAGCAAGACAAGAACACCTCGAAAAGGCTTAAAGAAGTTTACCGTCAGTGCGAAGATATTGTCGCTGGCAGTGAACAGGGGTCCTTGTTGTTGTGGCGCGGCAGAGAGATGATTGAGATCCTCATTACCCTTTCGATGGATAAAGCCACGCTGGTGGCTGCTCAGTTGTACCCTGTTGTTTCTAGTGGCATCTACGATAGAGAGCAGCTAGAAGAAAACTATGGCAAAGAAACCATTAAGCTGATTGATGGCGTCGAAGAGATGGCGGCTATTGGTCAACTTAACGTGACGCTAGAAGGCTCAGAGGCGTCCGGTCAAGTCGATAATGTCCGCAGAATGTTGCTGGCGATGGTGGATGATTTCCGTTGTGTGGTCATCAAGCTGGCTGAGCGTATTTGTAACCTTCGTGAAGTCAAAGATGAGTCTGACGAAGTTCGCCGAGCCGCCGCTAAAGAATGCGCCAACATATATGCTCCTCTTGCCAACCGTTTAGGGATTGGTCAGCTAAAATGGGAAATCGAAGATTACGCTTTCCGTTATCAGCAACCCGAAACTTATAAACAGATTGCTAAACAATTGTCTGAGCGCCGCATTGTTCGTGAGCAATATATCAAAGACTTTGTGGATGATTTGACGGCTGAAATGAAGGTGTCGAACATCCTTGCTGAAGTCAGTGGTCGCCCTAAGCATATCTACAGCATTTGGCGAAAAATGCAGAAGAAAAGCCTCGATTTTGATGAGCTTTTTGACGTGCGCGCTGTACGCATCATCGCTGAGCGACTGCAAGATTGTTATGCGGCACTCGGTGTTGTTCACACCAAATACAAGCACCTTCCTAGTGAATTTGATGACTATGTGGCGAACCCTAAGCCCAATGGTTATCAGTCTATTCATACCGTTATTCTTGGTCCTGAAGGTAAAACGATAGAGATCCAAATCCGAACTAAGCAAATGCATGAGGATTCGGAGCTAGGTGTTGCTGCACACTGGAAATACAAAGAAGGTGGTAGTGGCGGCCGTAGCGGATACGACGAGAAAATTACCTGGTTGCGTAAGCTACTGGATTGGCAGGAAGAGATGTCAGACTCTGGCGAAATGCTGGATGAACTTCGTAGCCAAGTATTTGATGACCGTGTGTATGCCTTTACGCCTCGTGGCGATGTGGTTGATTTGCCTATGGGGGCAACACCACTGGATTTTGCTTACCACATTCACTCCGAAGTGGGACACCGCTGTATCGGTGCCAAAGTGGCAGGTCGCATTGTTCCATTTACTCATAAGCTATCTATGGGTGATCAGGTTGAGATCATTACAGCCAAAGAGCCAAACCCGTCTCGTGACTGGTTAAACCCATCGCTTGGCTTTGTTCACTCTGGTCGTGCGCGCGCCAAAATTAACGCTTGGTTTAGAAAGCAAAGTCGTGAGAAGAACTTAGAAGCTGGCCGTGAAATTCTTGAAGATGAATTAGCCAAAATCGGTGCAACGATCAAAGACGCTGAACAATATGCCTTGAAGCGTTTTAACGTTAACACTCCAGATGAGCTGTATGTTGGTATTGGTAGTGGTGATTTACGAATAAACCAAATCATTAATCACATCAACGCATTGGTGAATAAGCCTACGGCCGAAGAAGAAGATCAACAAGCACTTGAGAAACTTCAAGAGTCAGAAGGCAAAGCACCAGCTCAAAGCCGACCGCATAAAGACGCAGTTGTCGTGGAAGGTGTCGATAACTTGATGACGCATTTGGCACGCTGCTGTCAGCCAATTCCGGGCGATCAAATCAAAGGTTATATTACTCAAGGTCGCGGTATTTCGGTTCACCGAGCTGATTGTGAGCAGTTAGAAGAACTCAGCCATCACGCACCAGAGCGTATTATTGATACCGTTTGGGGCAGTGGCTTTGTTGGCTCTTATATTTTGACTATTCGCGTTGAAGCTATGGAACGTGGCGGATTACTAAAAGACATCACCACACTGCTTACTAACGAAAAGATCAAAGTGACCACTATGAAGAGTCGCAGTGATTACAAGCGTCAGTTATCGATTATGGATTTTGACCTAGAGCTGACGAATATCGAAGTGCTGTCACGCGTGACTAAGCGTATTGAACAAATTAAAGACGTCATGAGTGTGAAGCGCTTGGGTTAAGCAAGACTCAAGTGAGCGTTATACTGACGTAATCACATCATGTTGAACAATAATAAAAGGTTGGTTTTCCAACCTTTTTGTTTAGGAATCTAACTATGTCTCAACCCATTGAACAACTTCTCACTATTATGGCTCAGCTTCGAGATGAGCAGCATGGCTGTCCATGGGATCGCAAACAGACCTTCGAAACCATCGTACCGCACACCATCGAAGAAACGTTTGAAGTGGTCGACGCTATTCATAACCAAGACTGGCAAAATCTAAAAGAAGAGCTAGGCGATCTGTTGTTTCAAGTGATTTTCTATAGCCAGATGGCAAAAGAGCAAGGGTTATTTGACTTCAACGAGGTTGTTGAGGGATTGAATGACAAGCTCACTAGACGTCATCCGCACGTTTTTTCTGATGTGGAATTTGCAGATGAAGCCGCTATCAATGCCAATTGGGAAGCTGAGAAAAAGAAGGAAAAGGCTGAGGTAGGCAAAAACGAAGAAAGTATTCTAGACTCAATACCACAATCGTTACCTGCACTTTCAAAGGCCAATAAAATCCAGAAACGTTGCGCTAAATATGGCTTTGATTGGGATGCGTTAGGACCTGTCGTTGACAAGGTTCAGGAAGAAGTTGAAGAGGTGGTTCAGGAAGCGATTCAGGTTGATGTTGATGAAGAGAAGCTGGAAGAAGAGGTCGGAGATCTATTGTTTGCCGTAGTGAATCTTTCTCGACATTTGAAAAAAGATCCTGAGGTTGCGCTGAGAAAAGCGAACAATAAATTTTCTCGTCGCTTTAAAGGTGTTGAGGCAAGGGCTGGCGAAGATGGTAAATCCCTTACAGACTTTAGCCTTCAAGAGCTTGACCAGTTTTGGAATGACGTAAAAAAACAAGAAAAGTCCTCGGATTTGTGAACCGCTTCTCATTGGTGTAAGTTTCTACAATTGATTTGAAGCAAAAAATAAAAATTTTGAATGTGATAAGTTTCACGTTGTGGCGGTAAAGGGCTTCTGGTATATTTGCATCCCGTCCAGAAGAAATCCATTTTCCCTCATTCAACCAACTTCAGGTTAAACATGACGACAAATTATATTTTTGTTACTGGCGGGGTAGTATCCTCTCTAGGTAAAGGTATTGCAGCAGCATCTCTTGCAGCAATTTTAGAAGCACGTGGTCTTAAAGTGACCATGATGAAGCTTGACCCTTACATCAACGTTGACCCGGGCACAATGAGCCCAACTCAGCACGGTGAAGTGTTCGTCACGGAAGATGGCGCTGAAACTGACCTTGACCTTGGTCACTACGAGCGTTTCATCCGTACCAAGATGACAAAACGCAACAACTTCACTGCTGGTCGTGTTTACGCTGATGTTCTTCGCAAAGAGCGTCGTGGTGACTACCTAGGTGCAACTATTCAGGTAATCCCTCACATTACTAATGCTATTAAAGATCGCGTGATCGCTGGCTCTGAAGGCCACGATGTCGCTATCGTTGAAGTTGGTGGTACAGTAGGTGATATCGAATCACTACCGTTTATGGAAGCCATTCGTCAGTTAGCCGTTGAGCTTGGTCGTGAGCGTGCAATGTTTATGCACCTAACTTTGGTTCCTTACCTAGCAGCAGCTGGTGAAGTGAAAACCAAGCCGACTCAGCACTCTGTAAAAGAGCTACTGTCTATCGGTATCCAACCAGACATTCTTGTTTGCCGTAGTGATCGTATGATCCCTGCAAACGAGCGTAAGAAGATTGCGCTTTTCTGTAACGTTCAAGAAAAAGCGGTAATCTCAATGAAGGACGTAGATTCTATCTACAAGATCCCTCAACTAATTAAAGCGCAAGGTCTAGACGACCTAGTATGTTCACGCTTTGGTATCTCTGCTCCAGAAGCTGATCTTTCTGAGTGGGAACAGGTAATTTACGAAGAAGCTAACCCAACGGCTGAAGTAGTTATCGGTATGGTAGGTAAATACATCGAACTACCAGATGCTTATAAGTCTGTAAACGAAGCGCTAAAACATGCAGGCCTTAAAAACCGCCTGAGTGTGAAGATTAAGTACGTTGATTCACAAGACGTGGAAACAAAAGGCGAAGAAGCGCTAGCTGGTCTAGACGCAATCCTTGTACCTGGTGGCTTCGGTGACCGTGGTGTTGAAGGTAAGATCCTTGCTGCAAAATACGCTCGTGAAAACAAAGTACCTTATCTAGGCATCTGTCTAGGTATGCAAGTGGCACTTATCGAATACGCGCGTAACGTTGCGGGTATGGAAGGTGCACATTCAACAGAATTTAACAAAGAGACTAAATACCCTGTGGTAGGCTTGATCACAGAGTGGGTAGATGGTGAAGGTAAAGTTGAAGAACGTACCGAAACGTCTGATCTTGGCGGTACAATGCGCCTTGGTTCTCAGCTATGTCACCTAGAAAAAGGGACAAAAGCGTACGAACTATATGGCAACGCTAAGATCCATGAACGTCACCGTCACCGTTACGAAGTGAACAACGTACTTCGTCCACAGATTGAAAAAGCAGGTCTTAAAGTTTCTGGTCTGTCAGCAGACAAGAAACTAGTTGAAGTGATTGAGAACCCAGCTCACCCATGGTTTGTAGCTGCGCAGTTCCACCCAGAGTTCACTTCAACGCCTCGCGATGGTCACCCGTTATTTACAGGCTTTGTGAAAGCGGCGGGCGAATTCCAGCGCGGTACTGAAGAAAAGTAAAAGGATACGGGCGGTTGCGAAGGTTGTGCGGCTGCCCTTAATTTTGACATTTATATTCAATGAGAGGAAACATTAATGTCTAAGATCGTTAAAGTTCTAGGTCGTGAAATCATCGACTCACGTGGTAACCCAACTGTAGAAGCTGAAGTACACCTAGAAGGCGGTTTCGTAGGTATGGCGGCAGCTCCATCTGGCGCATCTACTGGTTCTCGTGAAGCTCTTGAGCTACGTGACGGTGACAAAGCACGTTTCCTAGGTAAAGGTGTTCTTAAAGCTGTTGAAGCTGTTAACGGTGCAATCGCTGAAGCTCTAGTTGGTAAAGACGCTAAAGCTCAAGCTGAGATCGACCAAGTGATGATCGACCTTGACGGTACTGAAAACAAGTCTAAGTTCGGCGCGAACGCTATCCTAGCAGTTTCTCTAGCAAACGCTAAAGCAGCAGCTGCTGCTAAAGGCATGCCTCTATTTGAGCACATCGCTGAGCTTAACGGCACTGCTGGCGTATTCTCTATGCCTCTTCCAATGATGAACATCATCAATGGTGGTGAGCACGCAGACAACAACGTTGACATCCAAGAGTTCATGATCCAACCAGTTGGTGCTAAGACTCTTAAAGAAGGTCTACGTATCGGTGCGGAAGTATTCCACAACCTAGCTAAAGTTCTTAAGTCTAAAGGCTACAGTACTGCAGTTGGTGACGAAGGTGGTTTCGCTCCTAACCTTAAGTCTAACGCTGAAGCTCTAGAAGTTATCGCAGAAGCTGTTGCAGCTGCTGGTTACGAACTAGGCAAAGACGTTACTCTAGCTATGGACTGTGCAGCATCTGAGTTCTTCGACAAAGAAGCTGGCATCTACAACATGAAAGGCGAAGGTAAGACTTTCTCTTCTGAAGAGTTCAACCACTACCTAGCTGAGCTAGCTAACCAATTCCCAATCGTTTCTATCGAAGACGGTCTAGACGAGTCTGACTGGGATGGCTTCAAGCACCAAACTGAACTACTAGGTGACAAGCTTCAACTAGTAGGTGACGATCTATTCGTTACTAACACTAAGATCCTTGCTGAAGGTATCGAGAAAGGCGTAGCTAACTCTATCCTTATCAAGTTCAACCAAATCGGTTCTCTAACTGAGACTCTAGCTGCTATCAAGATGGCTAAAGACGCAGGTTACACAGCTGTAATCTCTCACCGTTCTGGCGAAACTGAAGATGCAACTATCGCTGATCTAGCGGTAGGTACTGCTGCAGGTCAAATCAAAACTGGTTCTATGAGCCGTTCTGACCGTGTTGCTAAGTACAACCAGCTAATTCGTATCGAAGAAGCTCTAGGTGAAAAAGCACCTTACAACGGTCTTAAAGAAGTTAAAGGTCAAGCTTAATCGCTGATTTTTAAATAGCTTTTGTAAAGCCGCTCTTTATAGAGCGGCTTTTTTTATGCCTGAATATTATTGAATAGGACATCCAACGGGGTAACGAAGGAGTAACAGTATCCAGTATGTTACTTATGAAATAACTCAGATGCGCTAAAGTGATTACAGTTCAATAAAACGTATCCCTACTTACTAGAGGAAAAGATCATGGCTAAAGTGACCAGCCCTACTACTACGTTTAATAACGAGTATTTTTCATTCATTGTTTCTGAGTCATGGAAACACATCGGTGCTGACCAAACTCACGCTGATATCCTTGCTCACAACCTATTGGTTGGTGGCCTACAAGGTAAACTTCACCAAGGTCTTGGCGTTATCGAAGCAGTAACGATTCCATACGAAGCAGGCATCCTAGATCCTACATCGACGCCAGAGCTAGAGTCTGAAGGTGATACTTGGGCAGTATACAACGGTAAGAAATCTTCTGGTCACTACGTTTGTACGCTAATGGCTCAAACGGCTATCGAGAAAGCACGCAAACACGGTATCTCAATCGTATTTGGTTACGACCACTGTGACGGCGGTAACTTCTCTAACTACACACAGATGGCAATGAAAGAAGGCATGTTTGCGATGTCTTCAAACAACTCTGTACCTCTTAATGCACCATTCGGTGGTATGGATCCAGCAATGTCTTGCCCTCCGTTCGATGCAGCTCTAGTTGGTGGTGAAGAACTACCTCTAGTCACATCTATCATGATCGGTGAAGGCTACGACTCTCACATCTGTGACGCTATCGTAAACGACCGCGACCTACACGTTGCAGCGCTTGTTGACCAAGACACTGGTGAGCTAACAGCTGACGCTCGTAAGTGGGGCTCACTAATCGAAGGTTACGGCCGTGTGGCTGACTGTAAAGCACCATGGACATTCCTAACACCACGCCTTTACTCTCTAAACATCTGGAATGAAGTAATGACGGCAATCATCAACCCGAAAGGTAAGATTGCTCCTGAGCTTCCAGCAGTGCCAAGTGACTTCTTTACGATGGAAGATGCGCCATGTCCAGTAGGCGGTTCTTACATTCTAGTCATCGACCCAAGCCACTTTGGCCCAATCGAAGAAGTGAAACGTAAGAGCGACATGTTCGTGAAAGCGATTAAAGAAAACCGTCCTCGTGCCGGCTTCAACGAAGTTTACATTCCAGATGAATGGGGCTTAAAAGCACTCTCTACGGCAACCGATGAGCACCAAGTTATGGACGCTCACTGGGTTGGTTTCAAAGACTTCCTAAAACGCTCTGGCACTTCTATCGAAGAGTTGAACGCGAAATGGGAAGCGAAAGTTGGCGCTGAACGTGCAGCAGAAACTATCCGCAAATAATTTTAAAATCAGACGCACTTGATTTTATGCCCAGTCTCCCTCGGACTGGGCTTTTTTCGTTTCTAGCTTGAATTGCGAAGGCGAAACCTGATGATAAGCTTTGAACGCGCGAATAAACGGTGGTGCCGAGTGATAGTCGAGGAGGTTGGCAATATCGGATAACGATAATGAAGTCTTCAGTAAATACTCATTGGCCATTTGCATTCGAACGTCGAGCACGAGTTGTTTGTAAGTTTTACCTTCATCATGAAGTCGTCGTCGTAAGGTTCTTGCGGTGAAGCCTAAATCTTCAGCCATTTGTTCCATGGTGGGTACTCCGGAAGAGAGAAGAGCGTACAGGCGCATTCTTATCTGATCGCAACTGGTGCTGGCTCGTGATTGCTGGTTCATCTCCGCACTGTGCTTCGCTGCGATATTGGCGACTAAGGATTCATTCGCAGAGATGGGCATATCGATCCATTCAATGGGGAGCCTAATTTGATTACTCGCTGCGTTGAAGGTCGGCATGATACCTAAATACTGGTGATAGAGGTGTTTATAACTTGGCGCGGCATAACTAAGGGAAATTGAGACTTTATCTTTATCAAATTGCTCTCCCAAGAGCTTTTTTATTCCAAGGTAGTAATGACCAATACTGTCTTCGATAGTGTAGGGCTGCGGCGTCCAAAATGCGGAACGATCTTCGGCAGTGATATAGGCATATTCTCGGTCGTAGGCAATACGAATATCCACGTAGTCACTGGTCATCCAGGGTATATGAATGATCGTTTCTAATAGCTGCTTAAGTGTCTTACAGCCTAGCATGGCAAAGCCCAAAGCTCCGGTGTCTTCAATGGTAAGCCTACTTGCGATGCGTAATCCGATACCATCGATGTTCAACTGTTCCATGGACAATTTCATTAACGTCAGCACTTGTTGAGTCGTCATCAATTCATAATGACCATAGCTAATACGTCTGATTTTAGCGCGGCGAAGAAACGGATCGATAGCCAGTGGCTGTTTCGCCAAATCTCTGAGTAATGATTCCCAGTGGCCAACAATGGCTTGCAAAAACTGCTGCTGATGTAGTGAGCTCATGTTGTTGTCCTGAAATGTAATCTCATTGGCCGGAAATGTAATTATAGTAAGCGAGGTGAGTGGATACAATATAGACATCGCTGAAAAGCAGAAAAAACAATGAGGACAATAATATGTTCAAGCCAAAACGTGTAGAAATTTCAAAAGAGAAACTCGAACTTTACCAAGATATTTATTGGAATAAGTCGGATGCAGACTTTTATATCAATGAAGACATCGCTCCAATGCAGCAGCGTATGGCGGAACAAGGTGTAGAAGCATTCAGTTTACTGGGTAAAGAGCATGTTGGTGCATTTGGCGCACCTTATGTGAACAGCTTTGAAAACGCGGACATTGTTATGTATGGCTTGACCATGGATAAGTGTTCACCAAATGCTGGTGGTCATAAATTTGGTCCTGGTGCGATTCGTGATGCCTCTAAAACTGGTATGGGCCTTATTCACCAAGATGGCACGATGCCATTTGAACTATGTAACATCATCGATTACGGAAACTGGGATGGCCTTGGTCAGTTCAACTTAGATGAAGAAATGCGCAATGCGCAGAAAGTGGTTGATGACATGGTGATCAACCACGGCTGTACTCCATTCTTCTTTGGTGGCGACCATACCGTTGCTTACCCAGGGCCTGCGGCACTTGCGAAAGTGCACGGTCCGGTTTCACTTATTCATATTGATGGTCACTTTGACCTACTCACACGTGCTGACTTTGATTACGAGTCATATTCAGGTAACTGGTATTGCCGCCTAGCATCAGAAGGTGCTATCGACCCAACGACCAGTGTCAGCATGGGTATGCGCGGTCGCTGGTGTGCATCTCAACAAGGCAAAGCGAAGGCGATTGGCGGTAACTTCTACTTGGCTGATGAAATTTACGATTTAGGCGTGGATTACATTGTAGAACAGATCCTTGAGAAACAAGGTGACGGTCGTCCGGTGTACCTAACCTTTGACTTAGATGGCCTAGATCTTCTTGATCACAGTGCAAACTCAAGCCCAGATCCATTTGGTGTTTCTGCTCGCATGTATTACGACATCTTCCGTAAACTTCGCGCGACTAAGCGTATTAATTTAGTGGGTGCTGATATTGCCGAGTTTGCGCCTCAGAAAAACTCTGACGAGAAAGATGCGCTGCTTACTGCTGCATTTGGTTGGGAGCTTCTAGTATGGCTAGCTGAATGTCGCCACATCCGCGAAGGTAAGAAAAACCCAACAGAATGGCCAATGAGCTTCGGTCGTAACATCGAGTTCTAATAGCATTTCTTGCGCTTAACGCGACGGTAGGAATGATAATAAAAAATGCCCACTCAATTGAGTGGGCATTTTGTGTTTCTAAAGCGGATTATTTGCTGAAGTTCATCGCCATTGCCGCTGCAATATTACGAGAGGTCATTTCAACGTTGAACGCCGCTTCTTTTAAGGCGGTTGGTAGGTCAGTCGCACCTAGTACTACGCTGTACGCCGCATCAATACCGTGTTCGTGAACCACTGCGCAGTCTTTTGCTGTGCTACCTGCAATGGCTATCACAGGAATGTCGTATTGCTTCGCAGTACGTGCCACACCAATAGGCGTCTTACCATGAATGGTTTGGCTGTCAATTCGGCCTTCACCGGTAATCACAAGGTCTGCATCTTTTACCACTTCGCTTAGGTTCACCGCATCCATCACAATTTGGATACCTGGACGTAGTGACGCATCAAACAAACCAAGTAGCGCTGCACCGAGGCCACCAGCAGCACCGGCGCCTGCGGTATCAATGACATCACGACCGTTAGTAGCTTTGATGACACTAGCATAATGCGCAAGGTTGCTATCGAGGGTTGCTACGATCTCTGGTGTTGCGCCTTTTTGTGGACCAAACACGTGCGAGGCGCCTTTAGGACCACACAGAGGATTATCAACGTCGCACGCGACTTCCAAGCGGATGTCTTTCAGGCGAGCATCAAGGCCTGATAGGTCAATGCTGGCCAGCTTATCGAGTTCTCCACCGCCAAAGCCAAGTTCATTACCTCGTTGGTCCAGCAATTTAGCACCAAGAGCCTGCGCCATACCTATGCCGCCATCATTGGTAGCGCTGCCGCCAATACCAACAATAATGTGCTTCACACCGCGCTCTAGCGCCGCTTTGATTAATTCGCCAGTTCCATAAGTTGTGGTAACAAGCGGGTTGCGTAGCTCAGGTTCAACCAGATGTAGGCCTGACGCCGCAGCCATTTCAATAATAGCTGTAGAACCATCCCCCATAAGGCCGTAGAAGCCTTCAACTTGCTGACCTAAGGGGCCAGTAACTTGGCAAGTAACAATCGAGCCTTCAGTAGCATCAACCAATGATTGAACCGTACCTTCACCACCGTCCGCCATTGGAAGTTTGATATATTCAGCATCGGCAAAGATTTTCTTAAAACCGGTTTCGATCGCTTCGGCAACTTCCATGGCCGTTAAGCTTTCTTTGTATGAATCTGGAGCAATAATAATTTTCATAATAGGACCTTATACAAATAGACCGAACACACCAAAGATCATTACAGAGACAAAGGCGATCACTAGACCAACCGCAGACTCGTAAGGAATGAGTTTGAGACGCTCGCGAATATCCATATGCACAGCGCCACCAGTGGCGTGGAAGAAACTACCGTGTGGCATGTGATCCAATACGGTAGCACCTGAGTGAATCATGGCAGCACCGGCTAATGCTGGAACGCCAAGCTCAAGAATTGTGGAACTAAACACACTAGACGCAACGGCGGTACCGGCTGTAGTAGAAGCGGTAGCAAGCGCCATCATTGCACCTGAAATTGGTGCCAATAGATAAGAAGGAAGGCCTGATGCAGTTAGGGAATCGATAAGCACATCTTTCAGACCAGAGTTAGCAATAATGCCAGCTAAGGTACCGGTACCTAATAACATAACTGCGACAGGTGCCATACGTGATAGACCGGAAACGGCAAAGTGGTTAGTGTCAGCAAAACGACCCATGACGACGGCACCAAGTAAACCACCTAATGGAAGCGCGATAAGTGGGTCTACGTTAATACCAGCAATTGGGCGAAGAGAAAGTAGAGCGATCGCCACAAGTGGAGCAACAATCGATGCGCCAAATGACGGTAGTCTAGAGTGATCAACAGCAACCACTTCGCTTTCTGCTACTTTAGAGCCTTTGTTGACGAGCTTTTTCGCGAGGAAGTAAGCGAAGATCATGCCGCAAAGTCCTGGAATCACACCTGCAGCCATCACCGAAGTTAGTGGAACGTTGAATGCGTCAGCTGCTGCAATTGAGTTTGGGTTAGGCGACATGACGTTACCGGCTTTACCGCCGCCAACCATCGCAAGCAAAATTGCTGTTTTAGAGATGTCCGCGCGGCGAGCAATGGCAAGAGCAATTGGAGAAACGGTAATAACTGCAACATCGACGAATACGCCAACGGCAGTCAGAATCATGGTGGCGATAGCCAGAGCAAGAAGGGCGCGAGTCTCACCGACTTTCTTAACGATGGTTTCTGCAATAGAGGTTGCCGCCCCTGATTCAATTAGAACGCCAGCAAGAACACCAGCAGCAAGAATACGCAATACAGCAGTAACAATGCCTTGTGCACCGCCAATCATTAGAGCAACCGTATCGGTTAATGACACGCCACCTACAACACCGCCGATCAGGGCACCGATGATCATGCCATAAGCTGGTGGAACTTTTTTGAGAATAAGGGCAATGGCAACAACAAGAGCTGCGAGTGCGCCTAAGGTAGAGACTTCAATCATGGTTTAGTTTTCCGCTAATTTAATAATTTTCTTATTGGGTGTTTGCACCCTTTATGAGCGGAAGATTAGCTATTCAGGCGAGGATTTTCTTTATGCGAACTGACGAATTTATCATTGTGGGTAATAGATAATTTGTGCAAATGCACAGATTAACATAATGTTTACAAACATTTTAACGCAAGATAAAGCTGGATTTTGTCATCTAACTTATTGATATCTAAATTTGTTTCTTGTTGTATTTTGTCTAGGCGGTATCGCAAAGTGTTACGATGAATATGGAGGGATTCACAAGTTTGAGCCAGATCGCAATTTTGAGCAAAAAAGGTGCTCAGAGTTTTCAATAGGACCTGTTTGCTGTCGGCTGCCATTAATTTCTCGATGGGTGCTTTAAGCTGAGTAGCTCGCCATGGGTCTTGTTTGATACTGCTGACCAGTACCGAAAGTTTGCGATCTTGATAGAACATGACAGCATCATCATTACTGGTACTACTTTCTATCGTTGCTTTGGCCGTTTCATATGAGCGCGCAAGGCCGATTAGCCCCGGAAAATAATCACCAATCGCCATTTGAATCGAAAAGTCACACTCATTGTCGATGCGTTTTACCAGTTTAGCGACTCGCTTCTGCTCTTCTTTACGATTCCAAGTGTGATTAACAATAGTCACGGGCTTAAGAACCACGATCTCATTCATAGAAACTGAAGCAATACCGACTATATTGTCGCGCTCCGGGTGTTCCAATAGATGAACCAGTTTTTGTAAGTGTTCTAGTGTGACTGGTTCGCCTGCGCGTGGAATTACTTTAATAACAGTGGCGACTCTTGGCTGGGAAAGATCGAGGTCCAGCCTTTGGGCAATGGAGAGCAACTGGCCATCATTCAAGCTCGAGCCTTCGATAAGTTGTAGCAGCAGCTCTTCCCTATGACGTTTATTCCATTGGACCTGAGACATTAATGCCGCTTGTTCGACGATCAGCTCAGCCGTCATTTTAACCAGTTCACCGTAGCTTCTTACCTCTTCCGGTGTCCCAGAAATACCCACTACGCCAATAACATGTTCGCTGTAAATAATAGGGAGGTTAATACCAGTTTTTACGCCAGAAAGAGTGGAGGCAACAGAGTCATTGATCTCAATCGTGCGGTTATCACGAATGGCCAACAGTGCACCTTCGTGTGTTTGATGCAGTCGACTAGGATCGCTTGAGCCAATGATCACGCCATTTTCATCCATAACGTTAATGGAGTAGGCAATGATCTTTTTTGCACGATCAACAATTTGCTTAGCAATGAGAGAGTTAAGTTGCATTGTATTGGCTCTTCTAAGGAATTGTTGTTGAGTATACCTGATTGCTAGTGATTCTGAGGTATAATCGGCGCGAGTTTACAGAGAGAAAAAGTGATGGAATTCGAGTTTATTAAAAACAGTTTCACTGGTGAATATCTGGTGAAGTGCGAAATGGGTCAAGAAGTGATCGCTAGATTACTTCAGGAAGAAGTTAGTACCGACGACCGCACCATCATGGAAATAAAAGCACTGCTATCGAAAGCGTCACAATTTTCTGGTAATGAACACAAGTGGCAGGGCAAAGAGATTTCTTTGAGTATTCTCGAGTCTGAAGTCCATGTGTATGAAAATACGTTAGCTTTTGAGACGTTAACAGAGTCCGAAGAAGAGTTTTCACTGTATGAAAGTGAAAGCTACAGTGAGTGCGGTTTGGAGGATTTCTTGTCTGTTATCGAGCAGTGGGAGCGCTTTATACATAATCGCTAAGTGGATAAAACGGTTATTTTGCACATTCTTAGTGCTAATAACATTTAACGCATTATTTTTGTGAATACCTTGCACCAATAAAGTGCAAGGTATTTTCATTTTTATAACATATAAAACTTGAATCCTTATATTTCAATAGGTTAAAAAGTTGGCACGCACCTTGATTGCTGTTCTAAGCAACAGGGATAAAAAGGCGAAGGGGATGCCATGAAACTTATTAACGCAATCATTAAACCATTCAAGCTGGATGATGTAAGAGAAGCACTTGCAGATGTAGGCATTGAAGGGATGACAGTTTCTGAGGTCAAAGGATTTGGTCGTCAGAAAGGTCACACAGAATTATATCGCGGTGCAGAGTATCAAGTGGACTTTCTACCGAAAGTGAAGCTGGAAATTGCAACGCACGCAGACAACGTAGACCGAGTTATAGAAGCTATCACTAATGCGGCTCAAACCGGCAAGATTGGCGACGGAAAAATATTTGTGTACGACCTAGCCCAAGCAGTACGTATTCGTACGGGCGAAATGGATGCTGAAGCACTTTAAGGGATTGGAGAACATATTATGGAATTAGCAACAACAGTCAGCGAACTGCGTTATGCGCTAGACACTTTTTATTTTCTTATTTCAGGCGCGCTCGTAATGTGGATGGCGGCAGGCTTTGCCATGTTAGAGGCTGGCCTAGTTCGCTCAAAAAACACCACTGAAATCTTAACCAAAAACTTCTGTTTGTACGCTATCGCATGTACTTGTTATCTCATTGTGGGTTACAACATTATGTATGTGGACAATGGCGAAGGCGGCTGGCTACCATCGTTTGGTGCGCTAATCGGCACTCAAGGTGAAGGTGCAGACCACTCTCTAGAGTCGGACTTCTTCTTCCAAGTTGTTTTCGTAGCAACAGCAATGTCAGTGGTATCCGGTGCGGTTGCTGAGCGTATGAAGCTTTGGTCTTTCCTTATCTTCTCTGTCGTACTAACGGCATTTATTTATCCTATGGAAGGTTATTGGACTTGGGGTGGTGGTTTCCTATCAGAAGCAGGCTTTAGTGACTTTGCTGGCTCAGGTATCGTTCATATGGCGGGTGCAGCGGCTGCATTAGCTGGTGTTCTGTTGCTAGGTGCTCGTAAAGGCAAGTACGGCAAGAATGGTGAAATCTACCCAATTCCAGGTTCAAATATGCCTTTAGCTACTCTAGGTACGTTTATCCTATGGTTAGGCTGGTTCGGCTTCAACGGTGGCTCTCAATTAATGGTTTCAGATTTTGAGAACGCGACAGCAGTAGGTCAAATCTTCCTTAATACTAACGCAGCAGCAGCAGCGGGTGCTATTGCAGCAATGCTAGTGTGCAAAACAACGTGGGGTAAAGCTGACTTAACTATGATTCTCAATGGTGCGTTAGCGGGTCTTGTTGCTATCACTGCTGATCCTCTGTCTCCTTCACCTGTATACTCAGTAGCTATTGGTGCAGTAGGCGGTGCACTAGTCGTATTCAGCATCATTGGCCTAGACAAGCTTAAGATTGATGATCCAGTTGGTGCTATCTCTGTTCACGGTGTGTGTGGTTTCTTCGGCCTAATGGTAGTGCCACTAAGCAACGGCGATGCAACGTTTGGTGCTCAGCTTTTAGGTGCAGCAGTTATCTTCGGTTGGGTGTTCGCGGCAAGTCTTGCTGTCTGGGCGGTGCTGAAAGCGACAATCGGTATTCGTGTAACAGAAGAAGAAGAATTAGAGGGTATGGACATGCACGATTGTGGTGTAGGTGCTTATCCGGAGTTTGTTAGTGTTAAGTAATGTTTTGTTACAAACTTAATCAAAACCTGCCTTTTATGGCAGGTTTTTTTATATCAGATCATTGTTTTCAGAATTAATATGAATATAATAACGCAACTGATAAACGTTCTCATTATGAATTAAAGGAACTAAAACGATGAAAAAACTGCTAACTCTTTCAGCAATTGCAGCTAGCTTTGCAGCACCAGCGATGGCCGCTGAAGAAGTCAACGTTTACTCTTACCGCCAACCTTTCCTTGTTGAGCCTATGTTTAACGAGTTCACTAAAGAAACGGGCATTAAAGTAAACGTAAAGTTTGCTAAGAAAGGTCTGGCAGAAAAACTTCAGCAAGAGGGCGAATACAGCCCGGCTGACGTAGTGTTAACAACAGATATTAGTCGTCTAGCGGAATTGACTGACAAGGATGTAGTTCAAGCGGTAGATAGTGACGTAATCAACGCTAACGTTCCTGCTCAATATCGCGATAAAGAGAATGAGTGGTTTGCATTAACACTGCGTACTCGTAACGTATACTCTTCTCGTGACCGCGTAGGCAAACTAGGTAATGATTTTGATTATATCGACCTAGCAAACGCTGAGTACAAAGGCAAAATCTGTACTCGTAGCGGTAAGCACCCTTACAACGTATCTCTTGTGTCTTCTATGATTGCTCACCACGGTGAAGCGGAGACAAAAGAGTGGCTAGAAGGCGTAAAAGCTAACCTAGCCCGCAAACCACAAGGCAATGACCGCGCTCAAGTGAAAGCGATCAGCGAAGGCCTGTGTGACGTATCTCTAGGTAACAGCTACTACCTAGGTAAGATGGTTAATGACAAAGAGCAAAAAGCTTGGGCTGATGCGGTATACATTAACTTCCCGAACCAAAACACAACGGGTACTCACGTAAATATCAGTGGTATGGCGATGGCGAAATACTCGCCAAACAAAGACAACGCATTGAAGCTAATGGAGTTCTTAACAGGCGACAAAGCTCAGCAAATGTATGCAGAAGTTAACTATGAGTACCCGGTAAAAGAAGGCGTTAAGCGCTCTGAGCTTGTGGCGTCATGGGGTGATTTCAAAGCCGATAAAATCTCGCTTGATGAGATTGCTGAATATCACAGTGCTGCAATCAAATTGTTAGACGAAGTTAAGTTCGACCTATAATCGATAGAAAGGGGGTATAATACCCCCTTTGTTATTCTGGTTAAGAACTTCCGACTTCGTGTCGCCTGCTGTATGTTTAGGCAATGAAAGAAAAAAATGATGTTTGGAAAACCAGTAGTGGAGTACTTACTCTGCTACTGGTTTTGCCTATTTTAGCGATCTTCTATACTGCACTTGGTGAATCAAGTGATCTCTTCTCGCACCTTCTTGCGACGGTGATGCCCACCTACATCTTAAATACGGTGAAATTGGTCGCTGGTGTCTTGGTTCTCTCTTTGTTTCTGGGGGTTCCTAGTGCATGGTTGATGGCTATGTGCAAACTGCCAAGTGAAAAAGTGTTGCAGTGGGCCTTGGTGCTACCACTAGCCATGCCGGGGTATATCATTGGCTACATCTTTACTGATTGGTTTGACTTTGCTGGTCCCATCCAAATATGGCTACGAGATGTCTTTAGCTGGCAAGCAGGGGATTACTGGTTTCCTGATATTCGCACCGTTGGAGGTGCTACAGTTGTCTTGTCGCTAGTACTGTATCCTTATGTCTATCTGCTGTGCCGTGCGGCATTTATGGAGCAGAACGTCTCACTGTTGCAATCGGCACGTTTGTTAAAGTGTTCTCCGTTGGCAAGCTTTTGGCGCATTTCATTACCACTCGCTAGACCATCTATCGCCGTTGGTTTGTCATTGGTGGCGATGGAGACCATAGGCGATTTTGGTACCGTGAGCTATTTTGCCGTGAGTACTTTAACCACGGCGGTCTACGACACTTGGTTGGGGTATTCTAATTTAAGTGCTGCTGCGAAGATCTCGGCCATGATGATGGTGGTGATCGTGTTGTTACTCGGCGCCGAGCGCTATAGTCGACGTAAGCAAAAGCTATTTCAAAGCCAATACAACAGTCACGAAGACTTTCGCTATGAGCTATCGGGCTGGAAAAAATGGTTAGCGCTGTTCTGGTGTTGGGGCCTAGTGTCGATTGCATTTATCTTGCCGCTTGGTCAGTTGATGATTTACGCCTACAAGTATTTTGCACAAAGCTGGACCGAAGAATTTCAGACCTATGCCATGAATAGCCTCAAAGTGTCATTGATGGCAGCGATTATTGGTGTCTTTGTTGCTATCGTCGTGAACTTCTATCGTAGGCTTGCACCAAATAGAAAAAGTGTGGTCTTTATGCGCGCTTCTTCGCTTGGCTATGCCGTACCGGGAACCGTCTTGGCAATTGGGGTTATGGTCACCGTGTTATTTATGGATCACAGCGTCAACGATTTTGCTAAATGGATGGATTGGCAACGCCCTGGATTGATTTTCTCTGGTTCCATGTTTGCACTTGTTTTTGCAATGGTGGTGCGCTTTTCTGCCGTTGCTATCGGTAGTATTGAAACCAGTTTAAGTAAGGTATCGCCGTCTCTTGATATGGCTTCACGCACTATGGGATGTAAGAAGAACCAAATGCTGCTTCGAGTGCATTTACCGCTTATTAAACGGGGCGTGTTGATCGCTGGTTTATTGGTGTTTATCGAATCCATGAAAGAACTAAATGCAGCCCTGTTATTGCGTCCTTTCAATTTCGAGACTCTGGCTACTTACGTGTACAACTTTGCTTCTGACGAGCACTTAGAACTTGCCGCGATGCCAGCGGTATTGTTAGTGTTGGTCGGCCTACTACCTCTTATTATTGTTAACCGTTCACTGGAGCAAAACCACTAATGACTACGGCTTTGTCTATCAAAAACCTATCTTGCCAATATGATGGTCAGACGATTTTAGAGTCCTTATCGCTTCAGGTTGAACAAGGTGAAATTGTTTGCTTGTTGGGCGCGAGTGGTTGCGGAAAGACCACGCTACTCAAAGCGGTGGCAGGCTTATTGCCTCTTTCTCAAGGTGTGATGACGCTTGGTGAGCGCGTGATCGACAATGGTGAAGTATGGCTAGCGCCAGAGCAGCGTAATATCGGTATGATCTTTCAAGATTATGCGCTATTTCCTCACTTAACCGTGGCTCAAAATGTAGCCTTTGGTCTAAAGGGAATGGCTAAGCAAGAACAAGATGTGATTGTCGAGGAGATGCTGACGTTGGTTCATTTGGATCAGTTTAGCGATCGTTATCCTCATCAGCTATCGGGCGGACAACAGCAGCGTGTCGCCATTGCTCGTAGTTTAGCTTATAAACCCGATCTACTTCTGCTTGATGAACCATTTTCTAATATCGATACACAAGTACGACATGAGCTGATTCGAGAGATCCGCAAGATTTTCAAAAAGCAGGGTGTAACAGCCATCTTTGTGACTCACAGTCGAGAAGAAGCGTTTGCGTTTGCCGATAAAATGGCGGTGATGAACCAAGGTGTGATTGAGCAGTACGGTACAGCATCAGAGCTGTATTTCTGTCCATCGAGCAAGTTCGTTGCTGACTTTTTAGGTGGCGGAAGCTATCTAGCCGCAACGTACTTGTCAGGCTCTACATTTAATACGGCCATTGGTCAGATAGAAGCATCGTCATGCACCTTGATTGATCAGGGAGCAAAATGCCAGTTGCTTGTTCGACCGCAGCACGTTCAGTTAAGGGCCTCAGATAGCAGCTCGATCGCTATTCTTGAGCAGCACTTCATGGGTGACCATTGTCGCTATGTGGTAGAAATTGAGGGTACTAAGGTATTGGGTACTTCGATGGAAGCCTTGGATGTCGGCCAGAACGTGGCTGTGAGCGTAGAGTCACAAGGTATTGTGGCTTTTGCCTAATTACTCAAGTGTAGTTCATTTGCTCTGCTCAAATACGCACGAAAGGTCACTCTCTTGCAATAAAGTGGCATCCCCAATGACTAGGTACAAAAAAGCCCGGCGACAGTCACCGGGCAAAATGTTCTTCACCTATAGGGAGCTTCTCACTATTTACTTGGATTGAAGGTGACTCAACCCAATATACGGTAAGAAGACGCGGACGCAGAGACTATAAAGACAAGAAGTCTTTCATCTGCTGAAGAACATATTCTGCTTGCGCTTTATCTTCCATCTCACAAAAAATACGCAATAGTGGCTCGGTACCAGAAAAGCGAGCAATGACCCAACCACCGTTTTTGAAGTAAACTTTTGCTCCATCGGAGTAGCTGACTTTCTCTACCTCATAATCAAACTCAGGCAGAGACTTTTCGACATAAATCTTATGGTAAAGGCTGTCCTTTTGAGCCGGCTTGAAGGTGCAATCACCTTCTGCCGTGTAGGCATAACCGTATTTGCTATAGATCTCATCAAGTAGTTCAGAGAGCTTTTTGTTGGTGACACTAAGCATCTCCACCAATAAGCTAGAAGCAAACACGCCGTCCTTACCTTTGATATGGCCACGAATGGTTAAACCGCCGGAGCTTTCACCGCCGATTAATGAGTCGTCTGCCTCCATTTGGGCACTGATGTGCTTAAAGCCTACGGGAACCTCAAAGCTCTTTTCACCATAACTCTGTGCGATTTTATCGAGTAAGTGGGTTGTGGCGATGTTACGCACTACTGAGCCTTTCCAACCTTTGTATTCAAGAAGGTAGTAATAAAGCAGCATTAAGACTTCATTAGGGTGAATAAAATTACCTTTTTCATCAATAATCCCTAAGCGATCAGCGTCGCCATCAGTACCAATACCAATATCGTACCCTTCTGCTGCCACCAAGTGTTTCAGGCGATATAGGGTTGCAGCACTAGGGGATGGCATAAGCCCACCGAAATCAGGGTTCTTCCCATCGTTAATCACATCGACATCACAGCGACCATTAATCAGTACAGTTTGTAGTGCATTTTTGGCTACGCCAAACATAGGGTCGATCAACACACGTAGATTAGCTTTTTTAATGGATTCAATATCAATAAGCTCAATGATTGAATCGACAAACTCGTTCATTGGGTTTATTTCGATGATTTGTTGGTTGTCCACGGCGTGCTCGAAGTCGATAGATTTTACCTCCGTAGCAGTTAAGGTCGCGATTTGAGACTCTATCTTTTCAGTAATCACTTCATCGGCATCGCGACCACCTTCAATAAATACTTTAATGCCGTTGTAATCAGCAGGGTTGTGAGATGCGGTGATGCAAGCCGAGTAAGCGCAGTTCATGCTCTTGGCTTTAAACATAACGATAGGCGTTGGCACAAACTTATTGATAAAGTGCACTGGGATTTGGTTCGCGGCTAGCACTTCGGCAAACCAGCGGCCCGCTTTGTCCGATAAAAAACGTCGGTCATAGCCGATGATAAATCCTCGTTCTGCGACGTTTTCATCATTGATGATGTTAGCCAGTGCTTGCGCTACCAGTTTGACGTTATCACGAGTGAACTCTTCACCAATAAAAGCGCGCCACCCGCCTGTTCCAAATTTGATCATACATTGCTCCTTGAGAAGAGCCCCGTAGGGCTCATTATTATGGTCAACTCAGGCTTTTGATTAGCCGAGAACAACGTTGACTTGGTTTACGCTACCCGCAGGTTGTGCAGGAATAGCACCTTCAATATCGTCACCGTTTAAGGTGATACATGTGACGCCTTTGCTGACATGGTTGGGGTTGGTAACTTTGATATGGTAAGTTGCGCCTTGCCATTCTCGAGTGACGTCAAACTCAGGCCAGCTTGTTGGAATGCATGGGTCAACGATAAGGCCGTCAAAGCTTAAGCGAACCCCAAGGATGTAATTAGTTGCGGCAAAGTAAGCCCATCCTGAGGTACCGGTTAACCATGGATGATTGGCGCGGCCATGATCCTGATGGTCACGTCCCATAATAAACTGCACATAGGAGTACGGTTCGGTAACTCGAGTTTCAATCATGTCGTTCTGGTTATACGGATTTAGAGCGTCATAGAACTTCATCGCTTGATCACCGCGTCCTAATTTAGCTTCAGCGACCCAAGCCCATGGATTAGGGTGAGAGAATATTGCCCCGTTCTCTTTTACTCCTTGGTAGACCCGAGTGACGAAGCCAATATCGTCGTTAGGAGTGGCGAAAGATGGTGCGTTGAGATGCAAGCCGTAATCGGAGTAGAGGTATTCGTCGACCGCGTCCATGGCTTTCTTACCACGTTCTTCGGAGACAGCACCCGATACTACCGCCCAAGTGTTTGATTCTAAATGAACCTTGCCTTCGATCTGTTCGTTGGTTCCGACTTTATCGCCATTTTTGGTAATACCACGGATGTACCAACCACCATCCTCATCCCAAAGGTGAGTCTCGCAGGCATCTTGAACTTTTTTCGCCATCTGCCCATAGTGCGCCACATCGTCAAGTTGCCCCAATTTACGAGCTAAGTCGACAAACTCTTGCAGTGCCCAGTAGTGAAGGAATGCTACCATGGAGGATTCTCCTCCGCCTAAGTTGAGGCAGTCGTTCCAATCGGCACGCAGACCTTTTGCAATACCAGTAGCACCAACATGTTTGTCTGTGAAATCAAGCGCTGCCTTCATATGCTCATACACAGTAGCATCACCACCATCTGCGTAAGGTATGACGTCATTGAAGAAGTCCATTTCGCCAGTTTCCATCACATAGCGGCAGATAGTTGGCACTAACCATAGGTGGTCATCAGAACAGGTATCCGCGATACCGTGGATCTTATCTTCATCGCTAGGTGTTGGTACTACCGTCGGTGATTTAGAAGGTTTAACGTCGGCTTTCTCTGGATCGAACCAATCAGGATCGAACAGGTGCAAGCCATAACCAGCCTTAACTTGGCCACGAAGCAGATCGACAATGCGTTTTTTAGTCATTTCAGGAGCAGAGTGAGGGACGGCCATGGCATCTTGGGCCGTATCTCGGTATCCCAAGCCAGTGCGACCTCCCACCTCGATAAATGAGGCAAAGCGAGACCAAACCACACAGGTTTCAGCTTGATACAGAGTCCAAGTATTCAACATGGTATCTAAGCCTTCATTCGGAGAGCTGACTTGGAATTTCGCGCAGCGTGTCTCCCAGTGAGCTTTGATGGCCTCAAAGGCACTATCCACTTCAGATAGGTTTTGATATTTAGCGCGAAGTCTGGCCCCGTTGCCCTTGCCAATACCTAGAATGTAAGCGAAACGAACCTCTTCTCCTGGCTGAATAGTGAATTGTTTATGCAGGGAACCGCAATGGTTATAACAGGTTTGCGTATGATTCGAACAACGTCCTTGTTCAACGGCAATAGGGTTCGATTCATCTCGGTAAGCACCAAGGAAATTATCTCTTTGACCATCGTAGCTATCGGGTTCAAAGGTTGATGCTAGATAGTAGAAGCCTTCAAAATCGTTGGTGTTGTAGAACAAGTCATACTCAATCACACCATCGTTATAATCGGTGCCTGCTGAGTAAAGTGACATCTGGTGGTTTTGGTTATCAGAGGCGATATGACTGAATGAGAACTCAACAAAAGAAAAGGCACTGATAGTGCGAGGCTTATTACTGGTATTACGAATGACAACATCCCAAATCTCAGCATCTTCACCCTTAGGAACAAACAAGGTTTTGGTTGCCTCTATTCCCGCATAGTCACATTTAAATTTCGAGTAAGAAAGACCGTGACGAACCTCATATTGAGCCTCGTCGAGACTCTTTGCTACAGGCTGCCAAGAGATAGACCAGTAGTCTCCGGTTTCATCATCGCGCAGGTACACATAGTGCCCTGGGCGGTCAAAGCTTGCATTTGGTCTGAATTTGGTGACTCGATTGTATTCCGGTGAGTTGTAGAACGAGTAGCCACCGGCATTATGAGAAATCACAGTACAGAATTTTTCAGTACCAAGGTAATTGGTCCATGGCGCAGGAGCATCGGGACGAGTGATGACGTATTCACGATTCTCGTTGTCAAAATAGCCGTATTGCATGTCTATATCCTTATGGGGAAATTAAATTTTATCGTTGTTATTGTTGTTCGTCTGGAGATGCGCGTTTTCAGTTTCCTCGATCTGAGTCCAAGGATCGCGATATTGAACACCTTGGCGTTGCAACAAGCTAAGGTGGGCTTTCAGTCTTGCTAAAAATGCGCTGTAGTTTTTTCGATTCTCTGGACACCAAGCGGTCTCTGCTAGAGCGAGTAGTCGGGGGAATATCATGTAATCTAGGCGTTGCTGGTGGCTGACTATTTCAGTCCACAGCGCAGCTTGCATGCCTAGTATCCGTTTTTTGATTGGGTCATCGGAGCTCAGCTCAGAGAGAGGTTCATATAGGTAAGCTTGCTCCAGTGTGATGACGTTTGCCCAATCAACACCAGGCTCTGTTGGGCAGTGATCTTGTGCCATATCCAGATAGGTGGTTTGACCCGGCTGCAGTACGACGTCATAGCCGAGCTTGGCGCAGTTAATAGCAGCTTCTTCGCTTAGCCACGAGTATATGACTGTGTCTTTGCTAACTTTGTGTCCAAAGTGTGCTTCTTCCCAGCCCAGCATGCGTTTACCCAGAGACTTCAGTTTGTCTTCAGCGTAACGAAGTAAATGACCCTGCAGCTCTTTAGAGCTACTGTAGCCGTGAGTCTCCATTAAAGCTTGGCAACTTGGGCTTTTCTCCCAAACACCCACAGGTACTTCATCTGCACCAATATGAACGTAAGGAGCAGGGAACAGCTCGCTAATCTCTTCCAAGACGATATCAAGGAAGCGATATGTGCCATCGATACCTGGCGACAACGTATTGTCGTTGTAATGTTGGACACTGCGGTAGATAGAGCGGTCATTAGGATCAACCAGCATATTTGGCAATGACTTGATGGCGGCACGGCAGTGACCTGGAATATCGATTTCGGGAATCACTTGGATGCCGCGTTGTGCTGCAAATGCTACGACGTCCTTAATCTCTTCTTGGCTATAAAATCCGCCATAACGCTGATTGATATGATGGAACTGAGCATCAAGGGTTTCATTTGGGCCTCGCCAAGCGCCAATCTCAGTAAGCTCAGGTAGCGCTTTTATTTCAACACGCCACCCTTCATCATCCGTTAAATGCCAATGGAAGGTATTCAATTTATAATGAGCAAACAGGTTGATAAGGCGTTTGATGTCTTCAACCGGTTGGAAGCTACGCGCACTGTCTATCATCATTCCACGATAAGCAAAACGAGGTTTATCATGTATTTGGCAGAAAGGAATGTAGAGAGTATGGCGCGCCACATCAAAATCCATCAATTGAATTAAGGTCGCTGCACCATAGATAAAGCCAGACTGACTGGTTGATTCAATGACCACACCGTTATCATTTACGATCAGCTTATATTCTTCAGGATCCAGTACTGGTGAATGCCTAAAATGAATATCTTGCTGACCAATAGACTTGGATTCGATACTGAACAAGCGAGTTACTTCTTCGGCTAACCAATTGGCAGCAGATTGAAACTCACCATTGTCGACGGTTATCTGACTATAACGAGTTAGCTCATAGACACCACTATTAAAGTTAGCTGACATCGGCTCTGGAATAAGCTTATGTCTTGCTGCTTTGACGCTAGGTACTTCAGTTGGTTGGTCGATCGCTTCTTTCAACACAATAGGTGACACAGATACGGTGCATTGCGTACCGGAATCTGTGGTTAGGTACGCTTCTTTTATACCATCAGAGAGCAGTTTGAATGGTGATGTAGAAATAGCAAACTCTACGTAGCAGTGGTTGTTGGCATAAAGTGGCGTGTTGTTTATCGATAAAGAGCAGAGACTGCCTACTTGCTTCAGCGTTCCATGAGATAAACTGGTTTTCTCAATATGCCTGTCGAAAGCAAAATTGAGTTGCCAATTAGCCACGCTTTTTTCAGAGAGATTGTGCAGTGTAAGCCCAAAACGGCTGCCTTTGGGTAAGATTTCAATCACTGCTAAGTCGATACGAAAGTCCATAGATATACCTCAATCGTAAAGATTGTGACTTGGCTGTCCTGCCATCATCAACGCACCGTCCATTGCATCTCCTTTTGGAGACACTATCCAACGTTGCGCTGCTGGCGATAACCAATCAAAAATACGTTCGGCAATACTGCCCATTAAACAGATGTTTTCTGCCCCACGTTGATGCAAGGCGGTAAGAAACATCTCAATATCACTGGCGGTTTGCATCAGTAATTTTTTTGCAAGAGGATCATTGAGATAGGCATACTCAAAAATCTGCGGTGAAAACTGACCGTAATCTCTAGGCAAGGCGGTCTTTGACCATTCAACAATATTGTCAATGTCATTGTTAAAATGCGTCATTACGATGTCGGCCAAAGGAGAAGAATCCAAAATACCGTCTTGAATAAGCAACACATCTTGAATCAACCTTAGCCCCATGATAGCGCCGCCTCCTTGGTCAGAAATCGGAAACTCGCGCCCACCAACGACGTGCTGCGTTGTACCTGAAATAAACAGACCAACAGAGCCTGTGCCCGCTATCATGATGGCGCCATCTTTGCCTTCATGAGCGCCCAAACATGCACCGTAGCCGTCGGTATTTAGAGTGATACTGGCAAATGGATGCGGGGCTGATAGGAAAGCGAGGTAACTGGCTTTATGCTCTGCGCCTGCTAGTGCTAGACCCACGTCGACTTGGTTAAAGTAGGAGTTATCCAAACCACCTTGTGTCAGCGCGACGGATATCGCTTCGATGATTGAGGTTAAAGCAACCTCAACCCCCAACATGATATTGGCGCTACCACTTTTACCTTCACCGATAATCGTGCCATCTTTATCTAGAACTCTGGCACGACACGAGGTGCCGCCCCCGTCGATCCCCGCGATGAATCTAGCCATGATGCTCACCTTTGCTATCGCTATGCTTTAGTGCCACGGCCAACAGATACCATGCAGCATGAGGAATCCATTGCTCACCCCAACGCCAGTTTTGCAGCATGTCGTCTTTTTGATTTCTGGGGTTAAATGCAATATCTCGTTCATCGTCAAAGCCGCCAGTAATGCCGTTACAGATACCGCCATGGGCATTGAAAAATCCTAGCTGCGGTAGATAATCGGGGTTATTAAAACCGTAACCGTCTAACATACACATGTCATAGGGGTTCAACCCTAATATCCAGTCGAGGCAGTGAGTAGCATAGCTCTCTAGCTGTTGCTTTAATGAACTGTCAGAGACTACGTCCTTGGCAATCAAAGCCATGGATGCGAGAGAAGCAATACGGGCATTTTCACCTTGCCACCAATATCCAGACTCGTTGTTATGTGGAATGAAAAAGGCAGAGCGTTTTGGCTCATCAACGCCTTTTACATACTGTCTTGGGTAGCTAAAGGGGTTAAATAGTTCAGCGGTTACTGTTAGTTCAAATTGACAGGCTTGTGTGACTAATTGCGCGAAACGTTGTTGACGTTCTAGGTTAGTTTCAATAGCGAGATATTCTGCTAATGCAATGACAGGTAATCCAGCTTCAGCAGCGTGGTAAAACGGTCGAGAACCATCGCTGTCACTAGACCAGAAAAAGTCGTAGTTGTCGTCGGCTTTGGCTCGCAATGCTAATGAGTCCGCCCAGATTCTCGCTTGATCTAAATAAAGGTCTTCACCACTCGCTTTATAAAGCTCGACCGTTGCCAGCAGTGCACAGTACTCATCAATGATATTAGTAATGCCGTCGTTGAGGTATTGCGTATTATGTTCTTGTAAGTGCCAATAGCCTTTTCGGGCTATCTCAATAAAATGCGTTGCTTGAGAAGAGGTGGCCGACTCAGATTGGCTTGCTTTGGCAAGAGCGGCAATAGCGATGCCAGCACCTTGTCGAAAACCCGCTTGATAGTCTTGTTTCTTGTGACCTAATTGAGTCTCGTAGGCACAGATATCGCGCTGTTCGACATCTTTGCTCCACTTATCAAATACGGTCATGTAAAAGTAACCGTCGCTATGTTGCATGCGAGCAAGAAACTCGGCGCCATAAAGCGCTTCCTCTTGTAAACGTGCACGCACAAAGTGTGGGGCGTCTTGTTGTGCAAGCAGGAGATCGTCCGCTTTCAGCATATTCCAAACCACCATTGGAGTTTGCTGTGGATTGAGGTAATTCGCGTAGGAAAGGTGGCTTAGATATTTACTGACATCTCCAGAAGCATCATACCAACCACCGTGCACATCGGCGGTTTCATCGCTGCCGATAATACGCGCCTGCTTATCGTGTTCATCGAATTGTCCACCGCAGCGTTGAGATTTGAAATAATGAATGACATCTGAAAAACTGCGCGTTAATAGGTTATGTTCTTCAATAACAAAATCATGAGAGCGAACGGACTGGTAGCGAAGGTAGTAACGTCCCGCCTGCTGATACTGACTGAAGTTGATAGTAAAAAACACTCCACAATGCCAGTTGTCGACAGACTGTCCGCCTTCGAGTGTGAGCTCTAGAACGGTGTTTTCAGAATACGCATCAACTAAATATGCAGTCGTCACTGGATGATGTGGATCAGTACACATCAACACTGCGCGTTTCGCATTGTTTACCTGATAGCCAATATGATTAGTGAGCAATTGCATCGTTTTTTCATTCACCTGTCGAGAAGAAGCGCTCCCATTACAGGAGCGTTTAATTAGTTTTCGTAGAGATAACAACGTACAAAATGGTTATCGGCGAGTTTGGTCACTGGCGGTAAGGCTTCCGTACATTTACTGGTTGCGTGTTTGCATCGACCCGCAAATGGGCAACCAACGGAGGCTGGTGTCCAGAGTGGAATCTCGCCTTTATTACCTTCCAACTTCTCATGAATAGATTTCTTCGGATCCGGTACCGCAGAAACAAGAAGTTGGGTGTAGGGATGTTGAGGGTTGGCTATGACCTCATCGGTATCGCCCCATTCCACCATATGGCCGACGTACATCACCGAGATATCTTCTGCGATATAGCGAGCGGTTGCGATATCGTGAGTGATGTAAAGCAATGACATTTGTTTCTCAAACTTCATCTCTTCCATCAGGTTGAGAACGCCAGCTCGAATCGAGACATCGAGCATAGAAGTTGGCTCATCAGCCAGGACAACTTCTGCTCCAACCGCAATATTCCTCGCTAAGTTAACACGCTGCCTTTGACCACCTGAAAGCTGGTGAGGGTATTTGGTTGCGGTTTCTTTAGGTGGAATTAAACCCACTTGATCGAGCAGATCGTACACTCGCTCTTCTAGCTCTTTTTTGTTGCTTTTCGACACCTTGTTATGGATCAGCAATGGACGTGCAATATGATGAAAGATTGTGTGTGTTGGGTTTAATGAACCAAACGGATCTTGCCATACCATCTGCACGCCTTCGCGGTATTTCATCAACTCACTGCGCGCTTTGATCTCTTGAATATCACGGCCGCGATATTTAATTTCACCACCACTTGGGGCATACATTTTGGCGATCATTTTTGCCGTTGTTGATTTGCCAGAGCCTGACTCACCAACCACCGCAAGGCCGCGACTTTTGTACATTTTGAATGAGACGTCATTGATAGCACGCATCATTGGTTGTTTTAGCGTATTACTGTTTATTGCGAAATCTTTGACAACATTTTTGCCTTCAATCAGCAGTTCACCATAGTTGCTCATAATGTTTCTCCAGAAATTCCTTGTATAACTTGCTCAGTTCGTTGCTGGTTGCTTATGACAACTCTTGCGATACAGCGATGGTGTCGCCATATAAGTGGCAGTTAGAAAAACGGTTCGGTTCAATTTGGCGTAACTTCGTTGGCACGCGGGTACATGTTTCATGGACACGATCGCACCGTGCTTGGAAGCGACAACCTTGTGGAATCTCCAACAGGTTTAGTGGATTACCTGGAATGCCCGTTAACTTGGTTTTAGGACCTGTTAAAGGAGGGAATGAACTTCCCAGCCCTTTTGTGTACGGATGGTAAGGTGAATCTAAAATCTGTTGTGAAGGGGCGACTTCAATAAGCTCACCGGAATACATGATCCCAATGCGATCTGAGAACTCCACCATGAGTGAAATGTCGTGAGTGATGAACAAGATCGAAAATCCAAACTCCTCTTTGAGGGCATAGATCTTTTGCAGAATCTCACGCTGTACAACCACATCAAGCGCAGTGGTTGGCTCATCCATGATGATCATTTTCGGGTTGAGGGCGAGAGCAATCGCAATCACTAAGCGCTGACGCATACCACCAGAAAACTGGTGCGGGTAGTCGTTTAGACGGCTTGGATGAATATCAACAATCTCCAATAAGCCTTGAGCACGTCTTACGGCCTGTTCACGAGTCATATTGGTATGGCGCATAATAACGTCACAGAACTGCTCTTCCATGGTCAGTACAGGGTTCAAAGCATTCATGGCGCTTTGGAACACCATAGACATTTGGCTCCAGCGGAAAGTTTGCATACGATCATCACTGTATTGAAGGATATCTTCGCCATTGAAGATCACTTCTCCACCTGAAATAAACGCGGGCGGCTTGTGCAAGCGCATTAGTGAGAAGGCAACGGTTGATTTGCCACAACCAGATTCCCCAGCAAGACCAAACACTTCGCCTTTAGCGATATCGAAACTAACATTGTTGCACGCTCGAACATCGCCTGCCTCAGTGATGTAATCTACGCACAAATTGCGGACTGAAATTAGTGGTTCTGACATGATTAACGATCTCCGCTCCAAAGTGCATTTTGTGGCGCGACTTGTACTTCGCGTTCCTGTTTGTCTTGTTCTGCGATTTTCTTCCAGCGTTTAAGGCCTTTGTGAGAACGAAGTTGCGGGTTGGCAATTTCATCAACGGCAAAGTTAAGCAGTGCTAAGCCGGTAACAAGAAGAGTCAACGCGATACATGGAGCTAGAATTTCCCACCATGCGCCAATCAGCATGGCTGAGGAAGTTTGAACGTTATAAAGCATGATGCCCCAGCTGATGGTGTTTGGATCGCCCATTCCCAAGAAAGAGATAATGGCTTCCATCAAGATGGCGTAAGACACTGAGCCGATGAAACTTGCACCAACAATTGAGATTAGGTTTGGTAGCAGCTCAACAAAAATGATGCGTAGTCGTGATTCACCAAGTACTTCAGCCGCTTTTACAAACTCTTTCTCTCGCAGCGATAAGGTTTGTGCACGAATAACCCTTGCTCCCCATGCCCAAGAGATGGAGGCAATAACGACCGCGATGGTCATTGGCCCCGCCTCACCAACGAAAGCGGCAACAACAAAGAGAAGAGGCCAGGGCGGAATCACCAGCATGATGTTCATTGCCGAGGTCAGTACACTGTCAACACGGCCGCCAAAGTAACCCGCGGAAATTCCGATTACCGTGGCTAACACGCATACGATTAGGCCAGCACTAAAACCCACCATCAGTGATACGCGAGCGCCGTAAGCTACTTGAGACCATACATCACGCCCCATACGCGTGGTTCCCAATACATGATCTGCCTTTTTCGACATGAGTAACGTTCTACGATCATCCGCTAGATTTTGCGCTACCCAGCCGTCTGGGTTAGCTTGTGCTAACTTAACCACCGCTGATGGGTATTCGTGAGGGTTACCCGTACGCTTGTCTGGTGCATGTTTGGTGACTAGAGGTGCGGCAATGGCCACAAACATAAATAAGCCGATGATGATAAGTCCGATACGCGCAGTGGTGTTGCGCCAAACTAAAGAGAGAAAACCTTTCATGACTATTTTCCTCCTTTGCGTAGACGTGGGTCTAGCACGACATACAACATGTCTGCAGCTAAGTTAAAGAACAGCATAAAGAGCGTCATAATAAGAAGTTGTCCTTGCAGTACTTGATAGTCACGAGCATGAATTGCATTCAGCATGACACTGCCAAGTCCCGGATAGTTGAAGATGATTTCGACGATTAACTGACCACCTATCGCCATACCCAACGCCATAGAAAGCGCAGTGACACTTGGTAGGAGCGCATTACGCGCTGCGTAGTTGAATACCACGCGGTTTTCACTTAAGCCCTTACCGCGAGCCATGGTGATGTAGTCTTCTCCCAACAAGTTGATCATGTTGTTACGCATGTTCACTAGAAAGCCGCCGATTTGAATGATTGTGGCGCAGAATAGGGGAAGCGCTGCGTGATAAAGCATATCTTTGATAAATGCCCAGCTTGTCCATTCAGGAATGGTGCCTGGGGTATACGCATAGCCCGTAGGAAACCATTTCAGGCCTATCGCAAAGATGAACATAGCTAACATGGCAATAACCACAGGTGGAATCGCCTGAATAATGAGCATTCCAGGGGTAACGAATGTGTCGAAACGAGAACCGCGCTTCCAAGCTGCGAAAATGCCAAGAACCGAGCCGATAGAGAAAGACATCACGACAGCGGTTCCCGCCAGAAACAGTGACCAACCGAATGCGCCGCCTAACAGCTCACTAACTGTTAATGGGAAGAACTGAACCGAAACACCAAGCTCCCAACTTAAAATGTTCTTCATGTACGTTAGATATTGAACGAATAAATTACCGTCAACAAAGCCCAGCAGCTCTCTCATTGCTGCAATACGCTCCGGTGTAATTTGCACCGTTGTATGGGCGAACATCATAGTGACCGGATCGCCCGGCATCGCCCTTGGAATAATAAAGTTGATAGTAGCCGCAACTAATAGTGCTACTGCATATAATGACAAACGTCTTAAAAAATAACCCATAACTCACACCTTAATTACCCAGCTTTTCCTTGGCTGGCTACGCCGCCTCCAAATTAGAGACGAGCAATCCCCTGACGACGAGCGCCAAACATCAAATAGACATAGAGAGGGGAAGAAAGCGGTACGGATGTACCGCTTTTAGTTTGTGTTTACTTAACTGGTTTTAGGTCCAGTACGTGTAATAGACGCTCTGGAATACCTGCCCAGATATTTGGACGACCTTTAGGATTTTGCTCGTTCCACCAACCCGCAAAACGAGTGGTGTTGTATTGGTACATGTAAGCACCTGACATCACTGGAATAGTGACTTGGTCTTGAGCAATGATCTTCTGGATGCCATGAGCAATTTCTAGCTGCTCATCTTTATCTGCCGTCTTGTAGAAGCTATTTAGCAAGTTATCTAGCTCAGCATTTTTATAGAAGTGCATTGCAAAGCGAGGCATACCGTCACCAGCTTGAAGCGTTGAGTTATAACCAGAGTTCCAATACGTGTATGGATCTGCACCGTGGAAGTAGTTGGTATAAGCGACGTCGTAGTTACCTTCTAACATTGCTTGATTATAAACAGAGAAATCAGGCGTACGAGCTTTGGCTTTGATGCCCGCTTCAGCTAGTTGCTCTACAGCGAGTTGAACCGTGTTGTTAAAGTCTGTCCAGCCGTTAGGTGATTGGATAAAGAGCTCAAATGATTTACCTGATGGAGTGTCTACAAAGCCATCGCCATTCACATCTTTAAAGCCTGCTTTTTCTAGCAATGCTTTTGCACCGTCAACATCGTAGCTGTTGTAGCCTTTGTATTTATTGTGAATCGCTTCGTCAGACCAAGTGGCGAATGCGTAGCCAAGGCCAGAAGCGAAGTCATTCACAGTACCGCCGCCATAGAAGGCGATGTCGATGATAGTTTGACGGTCAAGAGCCATCGAGAATGCACGGCGGAAGTCGACGTTAGTAAGGGCTTCTTTTTTCGCAGCATCATGGTTTTTGAAGTTAACAACAAATGCTTGTGTACCCGCTGGTGGATACCAGTATTGATGGTTTGGAGAAGCGGCAGCATAAGTGCGGTCAATGTCAGGAATGAACGATGATGTCCAATCCATTTCTGAGTTAACAACTTTGCCTAGGAACTGGTCGTTGTTAGCAATCTGTGGAACACGCAGACAATCAACCTCTAGGTTGTCGTTGTCCCAGTAGTTAGGATTACGACATTGAACGTATAGCTGTGGAGTGAATGTATCGATCTCAGTAAATGGACCAGAACCTACAGGATTTTCGTTAGTGAAGGTCGTTGGATCTTTAACGTCTTTCCACACGTGCTCAGGAACCACTGGCACTTTAACAATCTCGTATGGGACGTTAGAGTTTGCTTCTGTTAGATAGAACTTCACTTGGTAGTCATTCAGCTTTTCAACTTTCTCTACCCAAGAGTTGATGCCGCTTTGGTCTAGTGCTGGATTTTTCTGCACTAGATTGAATGAGAATAGAACATCATCGGCGTCGAATGTTTCGCCGTCAGACCATTTCACACCTTTACGGATATCAAAGGTCACTGTTTTTAGGTCATCAGACATTTTGAAGCCTTCAGCCAAACGGAACACTGGTTTGTTGCCATGCATTTCGTTGAAAACAACTAAAGGTTCGAATAGGAAATCTGTTGTAGTGTGTAGGTTGGTCGCACCCAGATAAGGGTTAAAGTTGCGTACAAAAGTGTTGAACTCTTTCGGGTGGATGGTCAGTTCGCTGCGTTCCGCTGCGACGGTAACAGAGCTAAAGCCTGTTACTGAGGTTGCGATAATTGCTGTCGCTAGTGCTGTTTTTTTAATATGCGCAAGCATAGCTATTCCTTACTATTTGCTTTTGTTTCACTGGAAGGTAAGCCTACCTTCCTCACATTGTGCTAAAGCCTACCTCTTAACATGTGTCCTAAAGAGTGGCCTGTAGGCCTTAGGCGTTATTAAGAAAACACCTTAAAAGATAATTTATCAATTACTGTTCCCGTTAAAAACGTCAAAATAGTATTTTGACACGTCAAAAACGTCAAAAATCGATGGCAATGAGTGTTTTTTGAACAAATTTGGTGGTGGGTAAACATCACATTTTTAAGTGGTAAAAACAGAGTTTGTTAGTGATTACAAACCAGGTGTATCTTTATTTATAAAGCCTTAAATTCAGTTTTAGATTTGCTGTGACTATGATCACTAGGTGAATTTAAACGTTAATTTTTAATGGAAAATTGAGTGAGCTATTTGTTGTGATTACTATCGCAAATTGATGAATAATCCGTTCTTTTGGCCTCCATTATCGCGACGAATACACTCAATTAGATTTGATTAATGTGTTTTTTAATACTTAATTTACGGCGAGAAAATTAAGTGTTTTGCGTCAAAAGATGCTTTAGATTGAAGTGAGCACTGAAGACTTAAGTAACACTAACAGAGAGAATTTTCGAACAGCAGAGGACAGCTTCTGTATGTGAGGGAACGTTTGTGTGGATGTGCCTGAGAGAAAAACTGCTCTCAGGCGTTGGAGAATTATTCGCTATGGAAGATCTGCTCGGTTTCTAATGACGTCATTTGTCTGATTTGGCGCCACAGGTAGTAGAAGATACCAACCATCATCAACATACTTGGAATTGCGATGATAGGGTAGCTATATAGTGTGAGCTTACCAAGCTCCTCGTTAAACGCTGGTGTTCCTGCTGGGCTGGTAACAATCCATGTTGCTAAGAAATAGTTCATCGCTGAGGAAAAAGCAAAAGTACTCGCAAATAAGTAGTTTGAGGAGACTAAGCAACGTTCGAAGCCTTCGGTATTACCATTCTCATTCAAGCGCTGTTTGATTAATGACAGATTAAACACGCTGTCATTCAAAATCATCTTTTGCATGAATGGGTAACGAGTAAATGTTGAGCCTAGTACCGCTAAACCGATTAGGCCAGGAATCAGGGCTTCTTTAAAGGCCAACCAGCGCGTGTCTAGTTCTAATAGGCCTATACCACCGGTCAATAGGACGCTCACGAAGCCTAGCGCAGCGATAAAGTTAAACTTATTGTTGCGGATTAGGTCCATGCCACCGTACACGACAGGGAAGAGTAAAGCGACAACCAACGCCATGGTCGTCCCTAGGTGTTCATCACCGCTAAATTTCATCAAAATGAAGGACGGGATGAAAACGTTAAATAGGATTTCAAATAGGGGATTCGACTTTTTAGCCGTCGCGTTATTCATAATATCTTTCAGACTCTACTTTATTGACTGCTAACTACACGTTGCAAGGCAGTGTTCAACGCCAAGAAGCAAGTGTAAAGCGTTAACTGGTGAAGTTATGTAACGATATATTAACTAGCAGGGTTTCGATGCTCATTTGATAACGTTACTCGCTTAGCGTATTGAGTGCTAGTAGTAATTGTTTAGTACGACTGAAAAACGAAAAAGGCGCATGGATTTCTCCATGCGCCTTCTCTAAATTTGGTGGCCCCTCGCAGACTTGAACTGCGGACCAATCGATTATGAGTCGACTGCTCTAACCACTGAGCTAAGGGGCCGATAGGTGGATGATTATAGGGGAAGGGACGCTGGGTGTCTAGACACAATAAGGGGTAATTGCGCTTGCTTTTTAATCACTTAAACCGCATAAAACAAAAAAGGTGAGCTAGTGCTCACCTTTTTGTTAAATTGCTTACGAATTACTCGTCAAGGAAGCTGCGCAGGGTCTCTGAGCGGCTTGGGTGACGCAATTTACGTAGTGCTTTCGCTTCGATCTGACGGATACGCTCACGCGTTACGTCGAACTGTTTACCCACTTCTTCTAGAGTGTGGTCAGTATTCATGTCGATACCGAAACGCATGCGTAATACTTTTGCTTCACGAGGAGTAAGACCTGCTAGCACGTCTTTAGTTGCCACTCGTAGGCTAGTCATTGTTGCTGAATCAACAGGCAGCTCTAGAGTAGTATCCTCAATGAAGTCACCTAGATGCGAATCTTCGTCGTCACCAATTGGTGTCTCCATAGAGATAGGCTCTTTAGCGATTTTTAGTACTTTACGGATCTTATCTTCCGGCATTTGCATACGTTCTGCCAATTCTTCTGGAAGAGGCTCACGGCCCATTTCTTGAAGCATTTGGCGAGAGATACGGTTCAGCTTGTTGATCGTTTCGATCATATGCACTGGAATACGGATTGTACGCGCTTGGTCTGCGATAGAGCGAGTGATTGCCTGACGGATCCACCATGTCGCATAAGTTGAGAACTTATAACCACGGCGATATTCAAACTTATCTACTGCCTTCATTAGACCGATGTTACCTTCTTGGATCAGATCCAAGAACTGTAGACCGCGGTTGGTGTACTTTTTAGCAATCGAAATTACGAGACGTAAGTTCGCTTCAACCATCTCTTTCTTCGCACGACGAGCTTTCGCTTCACCGATAGACATACGACGACTGATGTCTTTGATGTTTTGAACAGAAAGCGATGTTTCTTCTTCAATGATGTCTAGTTTTTGAATCGAACGACGAATGTCATCTTCGTAACGTTTGATTTTCTCTGCGTAAGGCTTGTCAGAGGCAAGTACTTCATCTAGCCAAGCTTCACTTGACTCATTACCAGTAAAGACAGCAATGAAAGACTTCTTAGGCATCTTGCCGTATTCAACAGCTTGACGCATGATCAGACGCTCTTGAGTACGTACACGATCCATAGAAGTGCGCAATTCGTTCACTAGGTGATCAAATTGTTTTGGTGTCAGACGGAATTCTTTAAAGACTTCTTGGACCAACTCATGTGACTTAGCCACCTGTGGGCTGTCGTAACCATATTCGTTGATAACCAGTTGAAGGTCTTGATAGCTATTGCGAAGCGCTGTGAACTTCTCTAGAGCAAGTTCAGGGTCGATACCTGTATCTTCTTCCTCTTCCTCACTATCGTCATCTTCATCAACGTCTTCGTCGTCTTCATCTTCCAGATCTGCTTCAGAAAGCTCAGAACCGATGTGAGTCGCCGTTGGCGCTGTCGTTTCTTCTTCGTTTGGATCGACGAAGCCTGTGATTACGTCGGTAAGGCGAAGCTCTTCAGCTTGAACCTTGTCAAACTGTTCAAGAATATAAGGGATAGTGCCTGGGTATTCAGCTACAGAGCTTTGAACTTGGTTGATACCGTCTTCAATACGTTTCGCAATGTCGATCTCGCCTTCGCGAGTCAATAGCTCAACGGTACCCATTTCACGCATGTACATGCGCACTGGGTCAGTTGTACGGCCGATTTCACTTTCTACACTTGAAAGTGCCGCTGCAGCAGCTTCGGCAGCATCTTCATCAGTGATGTTGTTGTCATCATTCAGAGCAAGGTCATCAGCATCAGGAGCAGTTTCTACTACCTTAATACCCATGTCATTAATCATCTGAATAATATCTTCTACCTGTTCAGAATCGACGATTTCTTCAGGTAGGTGGTCATTTACTTCTGCGTAGGTCAGATAGCCTTGTTCCTTGCCCTTAATGACAAGTAATTTTAGCTGTGACTGCGGATTTTGGTCCATAGACGATATCCAACTTAAGATCTGGTGAAGGAATTTTAGTATGCGAAATGCAAACCACTAATATTAACAAATTTATTCATTGCTGACTAACTGAATTGGGTTACGCTTTTAAGTCTAGCATCAAGGCTAGCAGCTCCCGTTTTTCTTCGACTGATAAGCCGACACTTCTTTCTTTGGCCTGCAGGTTTTCAATTTGTTTTTCGATGCACTGAGACAATATCTTGTCCAATGAATCGATAAATACGTCTTCTTGATTGTCGTCGTCAAGTGGAATAACCCAACTTGCGAGACGAGACAGAAGTGCCTCATTGTTGCTACCACGCCATTGTTCTAATAACTGGCCTGTAGTCATATGGGGATGCGCTTGACATTTATCAACCACTTCCACGAATAAATTCAACCCCGGTAATGATAAATCTCTTACCGTTGAGAGGTCAGGTACCATTTCAGCATAGCTCGGATTTTGCAAAAGGAGAGCTATCACTTCACGCATTGGTGTGCGTTTAATCTCTTTATGAGGCTGAGCTCGCGTTTCTTGTTGGCCTTGTCGGTCAATTAGTTGCTGAAGCTGCCTTTCATCAACAAGCCCAAGTTTGCGTCCGAGAAGTTCTCTCAAGTATAGACGCAGGGTTCCACCTGGCACTTTATCGATGAGTGGAACGGCTAGCGTACTAAGCTTCGCCATTCCTTCTTTTGTTCGACTATCTACCTGCTGCATTAGCGAGGAGAACATAAAGTCAGAGAGAGGCATTGCATTTTGTACTTCAGTTTCAAATGCCTCTTTACCGTTTTGACGAATGAAGGAATCGGGATCCTCGCCATCCGGCAAAAACATAAATTTTAGTTGTCGGCCATCGTTTAGATACGGCAAAGCATTTTCCATGGCGCGCCATGCTGCATCTCGTCCCGCTCGGTCACCGTCGTAACAGCACACCACGGTGCTTGTTTGACGAAACAAGACCTGAAGGTGATCGCCTGTGGTCGATGTGCCAAGTGAGGCGACGGAGTAATCAACACCGTATTGAGCTAAGGCAACAACGTCCATATAGCCTTCAACAACCAAGACTTGTGGCGGCTCTCTATACGCCTGCAACACTTCATAAAGGCCGTACAGCTCTTTACCTTTATGGAAAATCGGTGTTTCGGGTGAGTTGAGATACTTAGGCGTGTCGTTACCAAGAACGCGTCCGCCAAACCCAATTACTCTTCCGCGCCTATCGCGGATTGGGAACATGATACGTCCTCTAAATCGGTCGTATCGGTTACCTTTGTCGTTCTCAATTAGCATACCGCCGGACACCAACATGTCTTGGGTAGCTTTCTGTTGACCGAAGTTCTTTCGAACACTGTCCCACTCGTCAGGCACATAACCAATGCCAAACTTTTGGACAATTTCTCCAGAGAGTCCACGACCCTTTAAGTACTCTATAGCGGCTTTATTTGATGAAACTTTAAGCTGATCTCGGTAGTACTGTCCGATCGTACCCATGAGATCGTACAAAGATCGTTTCTGCTCACTATTGGCTGTAGGCCCTTTGGAAAAATTGCCTGAGCTGCCATTACGTTGTTCACGAGGGACATCTAACCCAAGTGAAGCGGCCAGCTCTTCGATCGCCTCAACGAACTCAAGGCGTTCATATTCCATAAGAAAGTCAATCGCATTACCGTGTACACCACAGCCAAAACAATGATAGAACTGTTTCTCTTGGCTAACACTAAATGACGGTGTTTTCTCGTTATGGAAAGGGCAGCAAGCACCGTAGTTCTTACCTTGTTTTTTCAGTTTTACGCGCGCATCAATGATGTCGACTATATCGAGACGAGCCAACAGATCATCAATAAAGCTACGAGGGATAATTCCTGCCATAAAACCTTTTTACGAGAGTGAGATACAAACAAGCCGTGCGTTCCAAAGGATAGCACGGCTTGCTGCAATTTGATTGGGAGATTAAGCGAGTTTAGCGCGAACTAGACCACTTACTTTACCCATATCTGCACGGCCTTGAATTTGTGGCTTAAGCACACCCATTACCTTACCCATGTCTTGCATGCCCGCAGCACCAGATTCGGTAATCGCACTTTCAATCAGTGCAGATACTTCCTCGTCAGTCAGCGGTTGAGGCATAAAGTCCTCAAGTACGGCAATTTCAGCTTGCTCAGCTTCAGCAAGGTCTTGACGACCAGCTGCTTCAAATTGCGTAACAGAGTCGCGACGTTGTTTAACCATTTTAGTCAGCACAGCAAGAATGTCGTCTTCGCCCAGAGTAATCTGTTCGTCAACTTCACGTTGCTTAATGGCGGCTAAAGCTAAACGAATAGTGCCAAGGCGCGGTTTGTCCTTGGCTTTCATCGCTAGTTTTTGCTCGTCTTTGAGTTTATCAATCAGAGCCATAACTTAAATCCTATTGGACCTAGTTATTAGTACAGGCGAACGCGACGAGCGTTTTCGCGAGCTAGCTTCTTAGCGTGACGCTTTTGAGCTGCTGCTTTAGCGCGTTTGCGAACTGTAGTTGGTTTTTCATAGTGCTCACGACGACGCACTTCAGAAAGGATACCTGCTTTTTCGCAAGAGCGCTTGAAACGACGTAGTGCAACGTCGAACGGTTCGTTTTCACGTACTTTAACTACTGGCATATGCCTTTCACCTCAGGGGTTAACTATTCATTAATGCTGGCGCTTGTTTGTTAGGTCTAAGACGTTCCTATCGAAGTTCTTAGTTCTAAGCGATAAACCAGCTAGATCAAAAATGGTGCGGAATTTTAATCCGATCAGATGGGCTTTGTAAAGTACTTTGTCGTCTATCTCTTGTACAAAATTTGTTTGAGAGCCAATGACGAGGTAATATTGCGCCAATTTCGAAATATGTCGAGAACAATATGCGCATTTTAGGTATTGAAACCTCTTGTGATGAAACTGGCATCGCAATCTATGACGATGAGAAAGGATTGCTTTCGCATCAACTATATAGCCAAGTGAAACTGCACGCCGATTATGGTGGTGTGGTTCCTGAACTGGCGTCTCGTGATCATGTTAAAAAAACGATCCCGTTGATCAAAGCTGCATTAGCGGAAGCGAATTTAACACCAAAAGATATTGATGGTGTCGCGTATACCGCTGGTCCGGGTCTGGTTGGTGCACTATTAGTAGGTACTACGATTGGTCGAAGCATGGCGTACGCGTGGGGGGTTCCGGCTATTCCTGTACATCATATGGAAGGCCACCTGCTTGCTCCAATGTTAGAGGACAACCCACCGCCATTTCCATTTATTGCGCTTTTGGTCTCTGGTGGCCACAGTATGATCGTTGAAGTAAAAGGCATTGGTGAATATCAGATCCTTGGTGAGTCTATTGATGATGCTGCGGGTGAAGCCTTTGATAAGACCGCTAAATTGATGGGGTTGGATTATCCAGGCGGACCTTTGTTGTCTAAATTAGCTGACAAAGGCACACCGGGTCGATTTAAGTTCCCGCGCCCAATGACGGATCGTCCAGGTTTGGATATGAGTTTCTCTGGTTTGAAGACTTTTGCTGCGAATACAATCGCCGCCAATGATGATAGTGAACAAACCCGTGCAGATATCGCTTATGCATTCCAAGAAGCGGTGTGCGATACACTGGCAATTAAATGCAAGCGTGCTCTAAAACAAACTGGTATGAAGCGTATTGTTATTGCCGGTGGAGTGAGTGCTAACAAATTCTTGCGTCAAGAGCTTGAAACCCTCGCGAACAAAATTGGAGGCGAAGTCTATTATCCTCGTACTGAATTTTGTACCGATAATGGTGCCATGATAGCTTATGCAGGTATGCAGCGACTGAAAAATGGTGAAGCCGCTGAGCTCTCAGTAGAAGCTACGCCACGTTGGCCAATTGACCAACTAAAGCCGATTAAAGCGTAAAGAAAAGGTCACTTAGGTGGCCTTTTTTAACGACATATCTTAACAAAACAGCGAAAGTTTGTGACTTACTATCTGTGTTAACCTGTTAAAAAACATAGGGAATGAACGAATATGAAACAATTCAAGGTTGATGGCCAAACCATGGCATATCAAGATGTGGGTCAAGGACCAGTAGTTCTTTGGGGTCATAGCTATTTGTGGGACAGTGCTATGTGGCAACCTCAAGTAGAAGCGCTAAGCCAACACTATCGCTGCATTGTTCCAGACCTTTGGGCACATGGCGAGTCCGAGGCAGCGCCAACTTCGATGTCGAATCTTAAAGATTACGCGCAACATCTCTTGGCGTTAATGGATGAGCTTGAAATTGATGAGTTTTCTATCGTTGGTTTGTCCGTTGGCGGGATGTGGGGCGCAGAGCTAACCGCATTAGCACCAGCGAGAGTCAAAAGCTTAGTCCTTATGGACACGTTTGTAGGTCTAGAGCCTGAAGTTGCTCATGCTAAATATTTCGCCATGCTAGCAACGATCACCGAGCTTAAAGCCGTGCCAGCACCAATTGTTGAAGCAGTGGTGCCACTGTTCTTCGCCAATAATGCCAAACAGGTTAATGCTGATCTTGTTGATGGTTTTGAAGCTAAGTTGTCTGCGTTAAGCGGTGACAGAGCGGTTGAAGTTGCACGGATTGGTCGTATGGTCTTCGGTCGACGTGATTTGTGCGATGAAATTGAGAAATTCGCGCTACCTTCTCTAGTAGCTGTCGGAGCAGAAGATAAGCCACGTCCGGTACTTGAATCGTATTTGATGAATGATTTGATTTCTGGCAGTGCGATCAACGTGATCCCAGAAGCCGGTCATATCAGTAATTTAGAGCAGCCAGAATACGTGACTGCCATGCTGACAGAGTTCTTAGCTCAGCATAGCTAGTAGTAATAGCTATCTATGCTCGAATAGTATTTAGCGGTGCCAATTGGCGCCGCTTTTTGCTTTTTAGTTAGCTGAAAATTACGAGATTTTTTTCTTACCAAGCTTGGGTTCACTTCCATCAAACAATCGGCGAATGTTTTGGTGATGCCTCAGTAAAATAAGACAGCTCAACATAGCAACAGGAAGCGTAAAGAGTGGTCTTGCCATCCAAGTGTAAACTGGTGCAAGCAAAACAGTGACTATGGCCGCTAAGGACGAATAACGAAAGATCACAGCAACCAGTAGCCAAGTGCCAGTGATAAGTCCGGTGAGATCCCAGCCGATAGGTGCAATTGCACCAAGTGCGGTCGCGACTCCTTTTCCGCCTTTGAAGTGAAAGAAAATAGGGTACATGTGCCCAAGACACGCAGCAATCGCAATGACACCAAGAATGACAGGGTCTATCCCCAGATAGTAGCCACTCCAAACCGGAATTGTACCTTTGAGCATATCGCACAATAGTACACCCACCGCAGCCCCTTTGCCTCCGATACGAAGCACATTGGTAGCGCCTGGGTTATTTGAGCCTACTGTTCTTGGATCGGGTAATCGCAGCAAACGACAGATCAGCACTGCACTTGAGACTGAACCAAGTAAGTAAGCTGCGATGATCATAGCAAACGCTAACGGGGTCATTAGGCACCTTTTCGCAAGAAATTATCTAAGGGGACTGATATCATATCGAAAATAGTACGTTTTTTCCCGACAAATGGGTATCCGACCTCTAATAAAGGACAAATCATGGCATTGGATAAAGTATTTATAGAACAGCTTGAAGTCATTACTACTATTGGTGTTTATGACTGGGAACAAGAAATAAAACAAAAGCTTATATTAGATATTGAGATGGCTCACGACAATGCTCCTGCTGGAAAAAGCGACGATGTCATTGATGCATTAGATTACTCAAAGGTGAGCGAAGCCGTACTCAACCATATTGAAAATGGTCGTTTTCTGCTGGTAGAAAGAGTTGCTGAAGAAATTGCTGAGTTAATTCAAACTCAATTTTTAGTGCCTTGGGTGAAAATTCGTTTAGCGAAACCGGGTGCAGTACCACAGGCCAAAAGTGTTGGTGTTGTCATCGAAAGAGGCGAGGCATGATTACTGCCTTCGTTGGTGTGGGCTCTAATGTGGATCGTGAAAAACACATTCGCGCTGCGTGCCAAGAGCTATCGCTCATCGCTAGTAACTTAAAGATGTCACCGGTGTATGCTTGTGAATCTTTTGGTTTCTCTGGTAATGATTTCTACAACATGGTGGTTCGTTTAGATACATCGCTGAACTTGGTTGAGTTTAGTGCAGCTCTGAAAGAGATCGAAGTAAAGTGGGGGCGAGATATTGACGCGGCTAAGTTTCAAAATCGCACCATAGATCTCGATATCCTGTTGTTTGGAAATGAAATCTCACAAAAAAAACCGCTTGTTCCACGTGAAGACATTTTTAAATATTCATTTGTAACACAACCTCTGTATGATCTTGCTCCAGATTTGGTCATTCCAAATGATGAGCGCTCACTCTGTCAGATCTTAGCGGCGATTCCAGCTCCTGTGGCTTTAAGAAGAATCGATTTTCAATTTTAGTTGGTAGTTAATAATGAGTTACTTTGAAGCCTTTATATTGGCGCTAATTCAGGGGCTTACTGAGTTTTTGCCTATCTCAAGTTCGGCTCACCTGATTTTGCCTTCAGCGGTTTTAGGATGGGAAGACCAAGGCTTAGCCTTTGATGTGGCAGTACACGTGGGTACGTTAGCTGCGGTGGTTATCTATTTCCGCAAGGAAGTGGTTACCCTGTTTGGCGCGCTATTCGGCTCTATTTTCAAAGGGGAGCGCAGCAAAGAGGCTAAGCTGGCTTGGATGATTGTCCTAGCAACGATTCCAGCGTGTATCTTTGGTTTGTTGATGAAGGACATTGTAGAGTTGTATTTGCGCAGTGCTTATGTGATTGCGACAACGACAATTGTGTTTGGCTTGCTGCTTTGGTGGGTGGATAAAAACTCCAAGTTAGCAGACGATGAATACCAAGCGGGTTGGAAGAAAGCGTTATTTATTGGCTTAGCACAAGCTTTGGCGATCATACCTGGTACTTCTCGCTCTGGTGCAACCATCACCGCGGCGCTGTATCTCGGATTTACTCGCGAAGCGGCAGCGCGTTTCTCGTTTCTGATGTCTATTCCAATCATCACTTTAGCTGGTGCTTACCTTGGTCTAAAACTGGTGACAGGCTCTGAGCCCATTCATGTTGGTTTCCTGCTAACTGGCATCATTGTGTCTTTTATTAGCGCATACATTTGTATTCACTTTTTCCTAAAACTGATCTCAAGAATGGGTATGACACCATTTGTGATCTATCGATTGATTTTAGGTGTGGGCTTATTTGCGTTTCTACTGATGAGCTAAGACGATAAAGCCTAAGCTTTAGGGCATAGGCTTTGTTCTACGGCTTTAACACGACGCTTATCCAGTTCTTCTTTAATCGCTTGTCCTTTAAAACCATCTGCTATGATGTTTTGTACTTCCACGCTGATTGCTGCTTGGTAAGCTTGCATGAAACGTTCGGCTTGTGGATACGGGTTACTCTCCAGTCCTTTTCGTCCTTTATGGTCGGCTTCACAGCACATCAAAACTTGCTGTAATTTCTCGGGCTTACGCCACACATCGAGTTGACCAAAAATCTTAATGAAGGTTGCCGGCCTTAGTTCGGCCGCGCGATGAACGTTGGAGTGCTGAGCACAAACCGCAACAGCTAAATCACGGTACTCATTAGGCACACGTACACGACTACAAAGAGACTTTATAGCTTTTTGCCCAGTGTGTGTATGAAGCTTATGGCTTGGCCACTCTTCTGCTGGCGTTAGAGATTTTCCGAGGTCATGGACTTGAGCGGCAAAACGGACAATTGGCGATGTGCTTAGCAATGCGGCTTGCTGCGCAACCATCAGCGTGTGTATGCCTGTATCGATCTCAGGATGCCACTTTTCAGGTTGCGGAACACCAAACAGTGCGTCTAATTCTGGCAAAACAACCGCAAGAGCACCGCAGGAACGAAGTACATCTAAAAATACCTCAGGATGACGAGTTGTCAGTGATTTGTGCCACTCTTGCCAGACTCGTTCGGCGGTTAAGTGTTGCAACTCTCCATCGTTAACGATTGATTTCATTAAATCCATGGTTTCTGGAGCGACCGTAAACCCTAGATGTCTAAGCTTGGCGGCGAAACGAGCGACACGTAATACTCTAAGCGGATCTTCAACGAATGCCGGTGATACATGACGTAGTACTTTATCTTTTAAGTCTTGTTGTCCGTTGTAGGGGTCAATAATACGCCCTGAATCATCTTGTGCCATGGCGTTGATGGTAAGGTCACGGCGCATTAAGTCCTGCTCTAGAGTGACATCGGGCGATGAAAAGCATTCGAAACCAGTGTAGCCTTTACCAGCTTTGCGCTCAGTGCGAGCGAGTGCATGCTCCTGTTTCGATTTAGGATGTAAGAAGACGGGAAACTCTTTGCCTACAGCTTGAAAGCCGTCAGCCAACATTTGCTCAGGAGTTGCACCAACCACGACCCAATCTTTGTCGTAGACCTCAAGTTTTAGTAATTGGTCGCGCACTGCGCCCCCAACAAGATAGACTTGCAAATTGGCTCCCCTTTTTCGTACTTAGCCGTTGGCATTCATCTAGCTCAATGGTACTTTGCTTTGACTGATATTGTAAGGTTGAATGGATGTATAAGGATTATTTTGGCTTTTACGAGGTGCCTTTTTCAATAGTACCAAGCTCTCGTTATTTATTCTTGAGTCAGCGACATCGAGAAGCAATGCAGCATCTTCAAGCCGGTCTCGGACAAGGTGGTGGATTTGCCATGTTAACGGGGGAAGTTGGGACGGGAAAAACCACTGTAGCCAAAGCTATGTTAGCGTCACTGGATGATAAAACAGCATCTGGATTGATCCTAAATCCAACCTTTTCGAGTCAAGATCTGCTTGAAGCTATTTGCGATGAGTTTTCTCTTAGTTACCCTGAAAAGGCCTCCTTAAAACAGCTCAGTCAAGCCATATACCAGTATCTTATCGATAATGACCAACAAGGTATTAATACGCTGCTTGTAATCGATGAAGCGCAGCATCTCTCTGCGGAAGTTCTTGAGCAGTTGCGACTGTTGACTAATCTTGAAACGGATGATCATAAGTTACTGAAAGTGTTGTTGATTGGTCAACCTGAGTTGCAAGACAAACTGCGTACAACCCAATTACGTCAATTGGCCCAACGAATCACCGGACGTTATCACTTATTGCCGCTTACGGAAGGGGAGACTCGCCAATATATAGAGTTTCGTTTGTCGACGGCTGGCGGTGACACTTCGCTGTTTTCGAAGGGGGCTATCGCTGTGATGAATAAAGCCAGTCAGGGTATTCCGCGTTTGATTAACCTCATCGGTGATAAAGCGTTGCAGTATGCTTATCACTCAGGCGAGAAACAAGTATCTAAGTCCTTGGCACAAAGCGCTTGTGAGGACATTCTTTCGTTCCAAGCTCCTGGTGTAGGACATTCGGTGCAAAATACAAGTGGTGGTTTGTCAGAGTTATTGTCGACGTATGCAATGCCTGCGCTACTAGGTATTGCGATTGCAGGGGGGCTGTACTGGAAAGGCGCCGAAGGATTAGCGTGGTTGTCATCATTATCAAACCAACAGCTTGTTGCTGAGCCAGTCAGTACCTCAAACACTCCCTCCCAAGAAGTGATATTACCTGTTAACAATGTTGCAGAACCTTATCCTAAAGAGCTACTGCAAGATTTGTTTAAACGAAAAGATAAAATATCGGCGATTCAAGAGCTTTACGCGGTTTGGGGCTATAAAGCAGGCGTACTTGATGGCATGTGCGAAGAGTCACCGAGCAGTAGTTTTGAGTGCCAAAAGTATTTAGGTACCTTGTCTCAGATAGAACAACAGAATCTGCCCGTTGTGATGTCTCTGTATTTGGATGGACAACAAAGCTATGTGGTGCTGTATCAAGTTTCAGACGACCAAGTGCAAGTACTGAATGGTCAGCAACGTATCTCTTTGCCGAAGTCATGGCTTGAGCAGTTATGGACTGGTGAATACTACTCTATCTGGCAACGTGAACTGCAAACGACGCTCCGATTAAATCAACAGGGAGCGCAAGTTCGGTTATTGGATGAAAAACTGTCAAAAGTGCTTGGAGGTACACCTTCTGGTAGCGATATTTTCGATGAAGCACTAAAGCGCAAAGTGGAAATCTTTCAGCGTTGGCAGAATATTGATGTTGATGGCATAGCTGGGCGTAATACGTTACGTAAATTGGAGCTGTTAACCCAGAATAACCCTCCTTCTATCGAAGCTAAACAGAACCAAGAGGGGTCACTATGAAGTCTCTAATCTGGAGTAGTTTGGTCCTCGTATCTATCGGTACAATGGCCTCTCAGAATGCACCTGAGGACTCACAACAACTAAGCAAACCATATTCTATTTTGGCATACCCTGATTTTTCGGAGCTTAAACCGTTGCCGCAAGTAAGCGTGCCCGTTACTACGACTCAGGTCACTCAAGTCGCAAACACAACGAGTGCTAGTTCACCTATTGACGTTGTGCCAGATACCAACACAGTTTCAGAACAGCCTTTTGATTTAGAGAACTTAGATCTGAGTGGTTTAGACCCTGAGATTGCTCGCAAGGTTGCATCTGCCATCAATAAGACAGAACCTTCTTTAATACCAAGTAATTCAGATCATATTGCTCTAGAAGATAATCAAGCTCGTTATCGTGGACGTCTGCCTGCCTTGAACTTACAAACTCATATGTATTCGTCTGACGCTCAGCGACGTTGGGTCAAAATCAACGGCCAGGAGTTAAAAGAGGGAGATAGGCTGAATAACATCCAACTACTCGCTATAGAACCTCAGTTTATTACGATTCGCTTTGATAACGATATCATTGATATTCCTGCTCTATATGAATGGGGTGGATAAAAAACGGGACGCTAAAGTAGCATCCCGTTTTCTTAGTCATTGAGCGTATCTAGTTTATAGCTGAGACTTCGCCTGTACTGGTTCGGTAGCAACTAGCTCAAACTGCTGATAAGGGAACAGATACTCCGCTTCGGTTTTTACTTGCTGAGCTTTACTCGTATCTCCTATCCCTTGGTAAGCCAATATGAGATTACGATAAAAGGCAGGACGTGGCTTGTGACGGATAATATCCACAGACCAGTCAATATAAGGTTGAATAAGCGTTTTATCGCCAGTGCGTAACCCGAGCTTCAGATAAGTGCTATAGACATCCCAGTCATAACGATCTTGCCATGCCATGGGGTTACTGACTTTCTCTAAGATGGTGGCGTCGACTGGGTCAGATTTTTCAAACCTGTTTAATACATAATTGGTATGCAAAGACGCAACCATATAGGTGGTAACCAAAATTGGTATCAAAAGAGACATCACTCGTGTCAGTGTCTTAGTTACACCGGATAAAGAAGCTTGTTTTAATCGAGGCGTACGTTGATCTACCCAATAAATCAGGATGATAAAGGTAATCCAGTGTATCAATGAATGATAAAACGGATACTCCAATTGACTGTGCAGAACAATGGGTAGGAATAGAGCGAATATAGCCAAGCGTGTCCCAGGTTTAGCGGTGTAAATTCGGCTTAGGACGAAAAGAGCCGCGAGCAAAATGCCTAAAATCGGCAGCAATCCCCCCTCAATTCCCCAAAACAACAATTCGTTCTGTGGGTGATCTAGAGCAGGTACCCCAGCAGAAAAATGGTTGTTGAGCTGGTGCTGTCGAGCCGTATACACCATGTACTCAGGTTCAAATTTTCCTAATCCATAGCCAGTAAATGGCTTCTCGATCAGCATATCTATGGACTGGCTGTAAATCGTTGCACGAATGTCGGTAAAGCTGGCTTTTTGTTCGATAAGGTTTTGGCTACTGGTGTTCCCAAACCCAAGAAAAAGTCCCAATGCTACGCCAGCTAAACTAGCAAAAGTCCAGCCTCGAAAGCGCTTCCTAGTCGAGTGTCGGTACAGATAAGGGATAAGCAGCAATGTTCCGATTAGTGCACCTAGCCAGCCGGTTCTTGAGCCTAAAACGACAATTAGAGGTAAGGTAATTACGGGTGTTAAATATAAGATGGAGACATCGCTGATGTGCCAATTATATTTATGTCGTTGACGTGCGAGCAGATAACCAGATAGAACCAGAGCGGTAGCGAGAAAGCTCGCCATCACATTAGGCTGTTGGAAGATGCCGTAGGGCCGGTTAATGACTACGTCATATCCCATGAAATTATCATCGGACAGCAAGAAATACTGGCCATAGCCAATCGCAGACTCAATCAGAGCCGCTAGGACAACTAACCACAGAAACCGTTGTTTCTGCTTATTGGTGAACTGAAACTGCTGCAAAACAATGAACAACAACATGCCACTCCACAGAGCAATAAAGCGAGGAGCGACGGAAATTATGTCGGGCTTGCTGTAGAACAGTGGAGTACTTAACAGAATACAAGATAGCAACAAACCAATAGTAAGTTTGCTGTAACGCAATATTTGGTTGCTACCGAGTTGATAAAGCCCAATAGCTAAAGCGACGCTAAATGCAATCCATGCTGTGTTATTGAAGGTAAGTGCAAGCCCTAAGCCGCCTGGATTTGGCCAGAAAACATGTGTCGCGATGAGATAAAGCATCGCCATAGCGGCCATGAATTTTCGATTGAGCGGGGGACGAACTCGGTTTTCAGCCAGTTCTGTACCGTTGGTATGAATAATTGCCATGCTTGCTACTAGTTAATGAACAAGAAAGAGAGTGACGTAACCATACGTCACTCTTCTAAGATGCCCTAATTTAACCTTTTAGCATAGGTTTTAGGAAGCGTGCTGTGTGAGAACCTTCGACTTGAGACACATTTTCTGGGGTGCCTTGAGCGATAATTTCTCCTCCTCCTTGTCCACCTTCTGGCCCTAAATCGATGATCCAGTCAGAAGTTTTAATGACATCAAGGTTGTGCTCGATAACCACGACGGTATTGCCATGGTCACGCAGACGATGAAGAACGGACAAGAGTAGCTCTATATCGTGGAAGTGCAGACCGGTTGTTGGCTCATCTAAGATATAGAGTGTTTTACCCGTATCACGTTTAGAGAGTTCTCTAGCCAGTTTAACCCGCTGAGCTTCACCACCTGAAAGTGTCGTAGCAGCTTGACCGAGACGAATGTACGAAAGACCTACGTCCATTAAGGTTTGTAGTTTTCTAGCAATTACAGGAACCGGATCGAAGAACTCACGAGCATCTTCTACAGTCATTTGTAGCACTTCATCAATGGTCTTGCCTTTGTAGCGAACTTCTAACGTTTCACGGTTATAACGCTTCCCTTTACATACGTCACAAGGCACGTATACATCAGGTAAAAAGTGCATCTCTACTTTGATAACGCCGTCACCTTGACATGCTTCACAGCGGCCGCCGCGAACATTGAAGCTAAAGCGACCAGGTTTGTAGCCACGAGAGCGTGACTCTTGAGTGCCTGCAAACAGTTCGCGAATGGGGGTGAAGATACCAGTATAAGTAGCAGGGTTAGAGCGGGGTGTACGACCTATTGGACTTTGGTCAATATCGATCACTTTATCGAAATGCTCTAAACCTTCAATCTTCTTATAAGGGGATGGTTCGGCAGTTGTCGCTCCATTGAGCTGAGTGTGCGCTATCTTAAAGAAGGTATCATTAATCAGGGTGGATTTACCTGAACCGGAAACACCAGTAATGCAGCTAAATAGACCAACTGGAATAGTTAAATCGACATTCTTAAGGTTATTGCCTGTTGCACCTTGCAGCTTCACCACCTTCTTGGCATCCATTGGTGTACGCTGTTGAGGAATCGCAATTTCTCGTTTCCCGCTTAGGTACTGACCGGTTAGTGATTCTTCTGATTGGATAATGTCTTCAATAGTACCTTCAGCTACTACAGAACCACCATGTACGCCTGCACCAGGGCCAATATCAATGACATGGTCTGCCGTTCGGATAGCGTCTTCGTCGTGTTCAACAACCAATACGGTGTTACCTAGATCTCTTAAGTGCGTTAGCGTATTGAGAAGACGTTCATTATCGCGCTGGTGGAGACCAATAGAAGGCTCATCGAGAACGTACATTACCCCGACTAGACCCGCTCCAATTTGACTTGCCAAGCGGATACGCTGCGCTTCCCCGCCTGAAAGCGTTTCGGCACTGCGTGACAGGTTTAGGTAGTTAAGGCCGACATTAACGAGGAAGTGCAGACGATCATTGATCTCTTTCATGACCTTCTCTGCTATTTGGGCACGTTGTCCCTCAAGCTCTAATGATCGGAAAAAGTCCATGGCACCACTGATGCTCATTTCGACGATTTCTGGCAATGTGGTATCAGCAATAAAGACATTACGAGCTTCTTCACGCAGACGAGTACCGCCACAAGAACCACAGGATTTTGTCGAGATATACTTCGCGAGGTCTTCACGCACTGAGTTAGATTCAGTATCACGATAACGACGCTCAAGGGTATTTAGGATCCCTTCAAATGGATGGCGTTTCACGCGGATATCACCGCGATCGTTAACGTAGTTAAATTCCACCTCTGTGCGACCTGAGCCTGTAAGTACCACATCTTTGATCTTTTTGGGCAGAGATTTAAAGGGCGCGTATAAGTCAAAGTCGTAGTGCTTGGCCAGTGAGGTCAGCATTTGGAAGTAGTAATAGTTCTTCTGATCCCAACCACGAATCGCACCTTCAGCAATGCTCAGATCTTCATCCATCACGACTCGTGCTGGATCGAAGTATTGCTGGACTCCTAAACCATCACACGTGTGGCAGGCACCTGCAGGATTGTTAAACGAAAACAGGCGAGGCTCAAGCTCTTGCAAGCTATAACCACAGTAAGGGCAAGCAAAATTGGCAGAAAAGATGATGTCCTCTTTTTCTGGTTCATCCATCCAAGCAACACCGACGATGCCACCTGAGAGTTCAAGCGCGGTTTCAAAAGATTCGGCAAGACGCTGCTGTAAGTTATCTCGAACTTTAAAGCGGTCGACAACCACCTCAATGGTGTGCTTTTTATGCAACTCAAGTGTCGGTGGATCTGAAAGATCGCAGGTTTCTCCGTCAATACGGGCGCGAATAAAACCTTGAGCTGAGAGGTTTTCTAGAGTTTTAACATGCTCACCTTTACGCTCCTTAACAATTGGAGCTAGTAACATCATTTTAGAGCCTTCCGGTAGCTCTAGAACTTTATCAACCATTTGGCTAACGGTTTGTGCGGCTAATGGTGTTTTGTGTTCTGGGCAGCGTGGCTCGCCCACTCGAGCATACAGCAAGCGCAAGTAGTCATAGACTTCTGTGATGGTACCTACAGTTGAGCGAGGGTTATGCGAGGTGGACTTTTGCTCAATAGATATGGCTGGAGACAAGCCTTCGATGTGGTCAACATCAGGCTTCTCCATCAAGGATAAAAACTGTCTTGCATAAGCGGATAAGGATTCCACATAACGACGTTGCCCCTCTGCGTACAGAGTATCAAAGGCAAGTGAAGACTTACCTGAGCCCGAAAGGCCAGTGATAACGGTCAGTTTGTCGCGAGGAATTGTCAGATTGACGTTTTTTAGGTTATGGGTTCGAGCACCCCTAACTTCGATCTTATCCATTGTTGCCACTCATGTAATACTTAGTGTGACAAGTATTACATAGTGTGAAGTTTGTGCAAAGAAATACTGGATAAAAAAACAGGTCCATAAACGTAAAAAGCGCCACTTCTCGATGAAAGTGGCGCTACGGCTTACCGTTTATTCTTTGAGCTCAAGGCTTACGCTTTCTTCGTAGCGTGTTTGCCAAGCTCTGCAGTTTTCTCATCTTTTAGGTAAAGATTCTCAAAGCAGTAGTTCGTTGCTTCGATATAGCCTTCTACGCTGCCGCAGTCAAAACGTTGACCTTTAAATTTGTAGGCCAAAACGCAGCCAGCTTTTGCTTGTTTAAGCAAGGCGTCAGTGATTTGGATTTCACCGCCTTTGCCAGGTTCTGTCTGTTCAATTAGCTCGAAAATATCTGGAGTCAGAATATAACGACCAATGATCGCTAGGTTGCTAGGCGCTGTGCCTTGCTCCGGCTTTTCAACCATATCATCTACACGGAAAAGATCGTCTTTAATCATTTCGCCAGAGATAACACCGTATTTGTGCGTTTCATCTTCAGGAACTTCTTGAACCGCAACGATTGAGCAGCGGAACTGCTTGTAGAGCGCGACCATTTGAGCCAGTACACCTTGATCTTCGTTAACACAAAGGTCGTCCGCTAGAACGACGGCAAATGGTTCGTCACCTACAAGCTCACGACCAGTCAAAATTGCATGGCCGAGGCCCTTCATTTCACGTTGGCGAATGTAGGTGAATTGTGCTGAATCAATGATGTCGCGAATATCAACAAGAAGCTCTTCTTTATTAGTGCCACTAATTTGGTGTTCAAGCTCGTAGTTTTTATCGAAGTGATCCATGATGGAGTGTTTACCACGACCTGTAACAATACACATTCCGTCCATTCCCGCTTGAATGGCTTCTTCCACACCGTATTCAATCAGTGGTTTGTTAACCACTGGCATCATTTCTTTAGGCATAGATTTTGTGGCGGGTAGGAAGCGAGTTCCGTAACCAGCTGCCGGGAATAGGCACTTCTTGATCATGATAAAACCCTTTATCTTTATTCGTTTTAATTTGTTGCCACTGACGGGCGATTGGACCTAAGTCTACATAGTATCGTTAGTTTATGACAGTAGAAATGTGTCAGAGTTCGCTCTGTTTTGCGGTGAAAACTCATAGCGAACTCTCTACTTAGAAGAACGTGTATTGTTTATATTGTTAGGAGAGAAGGTTTTGATTAGCCCAAGCTATCGCTTGTAGGCGGTTTTTTACCGAAAGTTTTCTAAACACCTGATAAAGATGGGATTTTACTGTGGATTCAGTAATAAATAGGTCTTCAGATATTTGTAAGTTGCTGGCTCCCGATTGCAGACACCGCAGGATCTCGATTTCTCTAGCCGTCAAATCTACCACAGTGGGAGAGGTATTTGCTGAAACCACATGGCGATAGTGGTGTAACAGTTGGCTGGTTACTTCTCGAGGTAGCCAGTTTTTGCCGTTAATGATTTCTCCTAAACCAATCACGATTTTCTTAGCGTCTTCGTGGCTGTAAAAGAGCCCTTTGATATGACCATATCTAAGGATCTCCTCGGTCGTTAGCCGATGCGGAACATTGATCAGTACGGTCTCAAAATTTTTGCTTGCTAAAGGCAGGTTTAACACTTGTTGGAAAAGATCTAAGGATTCTTCGTAATCAAAGAGCAAAATACGATTACGAGAACCGGAGGTGGTTGAAAGTAGATCCTGAGGAGTGATGGCTTCAATAGCATTAATACTTAGATGGGATAAGCGCTTTACCCTTTTGGTAACTGAGTCCTCTTGATTAAGAGTGACATGTTGAATGACGCGTTGGTAATTATTTCTTCTCATAGCACACTTTTACTGGTGGTTTTTATGCATGTTGACGAGTATGTAGTTTATGTTCTAGTGATAAAAAAGTAGTTTGAGAGTGACTTAAAACTATCTAAGTAATTGATATAAATATAAAGTTTATCATTGTTTGCTTCGCTCGTAATAACGAGGGGAAAGGGGTTATTTTGGTATCCTCAGGATAAGCGCTGTTGCGGTACCAGTGGTTCGTGTTATCCTACTGGGCTAATTTGAAACACACTGTGGTTACGGAGCAAAACATGGCAAGCCGTGGAGTAAACAAAGTCATTCTAGTGGGTAACTTAGGTAACGACCCAGAAATTCGTTACATGCCAAACGGCGGTGCCGTGGCGAATATTACAATCGCAACCTCTGAATCTTGGCGTGATAAAGCGACAGGCGAGCAGCGTGAAAAAACTGAGTGGCACCGTGTTGCTCTGTTTGGCAAGCTAGCGGAAGTTGCTGGTGAATATCTGCGTAAGGGCTCTCAAGTTTATATTGAAGGTCAACTGCAAACTCGTAAGTGGCAAGATCAAAGTGGTCAAGACCGCTACACAACGGAAGTCGTTGTTCAAGGCTTCAACGGCGTGATGCAAATGCTAGGTGGCCGCCAAGGTGGTGGTGCTCCTATGCAGGGTGGTATGCAAGGCGGCATGAACCAAGGTGGTGGCATGCAGCAGCAAGCTCCTCAACAACAGGGTTGGGGACAGCCTCAACAACCTGTACAACAACCAGCTCAGCAAAAACCTGCTCAACAGCAGCCGCAGTACAATGAGCCACCAATGGACTTCGATGACGATATCCCGTTCTAATCAGTGCTGAATATCAAGTCAAATTAAGTTCTATTTGATTATTGCATAGAAAAGCCGCGATGAATTCGCGGTTTTTTTTGTTTCTTAGAGACAACGCATTGCTTGTTGCTTAACGGGTTATAGTAAATTTGATATAACAAACAGTTAACGCGATAGCTTATTTTATATAATGTGCGCATGAATCTCTCTTGTTGCATCAACGAGTTGAGTTCGGACGATAAACGTTAATGACATCATCGGTTCAAAAAGGACTTTAGTACCTATGAGGCAAACTCCCACCCTCAAACTGAGCACTCGCTTAGTGGCTTTTGTGACAGTAATTGTCATGAGTGCCGTATTTATTCTGTTTGTTGGCGGAACACTATCCATTAAAAGGATGGGCCAAGAGTACCTCAATCACCACTTGGCTGGCATTGTTCGAGTTATCGATAAAGAACTAGAAGACCCCGATGCAGCCTATATGATGCAGCGTTGGATGCCTAAGATGCTGCAAGCCAGTAATATCATTGAGATGCAGCTGACCTCTTCAGCTGGTGTGGTATACCGATACAAAAACACCTCTCCAACTATAGATCGCACCATTGTGTATCGAGAAGGTTTTGATTTAGAGCGTAATGATGGCTATCGCGTCGAATTTACCGCGCTGCCCCCTTATTTGGATGTTCGTTATTCCATTGAAGCCATGTGGTCGGTCACCTTAGCTTTTGGGTTGATTGTCTTTTGCCTAATGCAAGGGGTGAAGTGGCTTCGTAAACAGCTAGTTGGCTCTGAGTTATTGGAAGAACGAGGCCGGATGATCTTAGGTGGTCGCGTAGAGCAGTTTGCTAAAGGAGATGAAAGAGAATGGCCTTATACCGCTAGTGAGGCTTTAGACATTCTAATCGAAGAATTGCAAGATGCTCGCCAAGAGCGCAGTCGATTCGACACCTTTATTCGCACGCAAACCTTCCTTGATCCATTGACCGGCAGTGCAAATCGAATGCTATTTGATAGCAAACTAGAATCTGCGATACATGAAAGCGGCGCTCAGGGCGGTGTTATGCTATTTCGAATCGAAGACTGGGATCAAGTACAGGAGGTTCAAGGTAAATCAACGTCAGATGACTTCCTCGTGGAAGTTGGTGAAGTGATTTCCAACGCGGTTCAGAAATATCCTGATGTGATTTTCTCCCGTTACTATGACGCCGATTTTGCCGTATTTATTCCGCATCAAAGCAGCAAAGATGTTGCTAACCTAGCAAACCAATGTATTCGTCAGCTTGAAAAGATCACGCCGCCAACGCCTCTTGATGAAGAGAACTGGTGTCACATTGGCGTCAGTATGTATTCCGAAGGTGAACGCCAAGGGCGCATCATGGAAGAAGCAGAAACGGCGCTGAAAAGTGCTCAACTGCAAAAGGTGAATAACTGGAGCCGATTTAGCAAGCAAGTCCAAAAATTCGATGAGCGTGGCAGTGTGCGTTGGCGTACATTGTTTGATAAAGCGCTTCTGCCTGAGAATCTACTTATTTTTTCGCAGCCCTGTTATTTGTACGAAAAAGGGAAGGAGCTCGACGTACTTCACAAAGAATTGTTTGCACGAATTGAAGATCCGGAACGAGGTATTGTTAAAGCGTCACGATTCCATTCCGCTTTACTTCAAGTAGGTTACGAGTCCAATTTTGATCGTGCTGTGCTCAATAAAGTGTTACGAAACATTAAGAAAAGTCCGGCTATTCTACCGATTTCTATCAATCTTTATGTCGTGCCATTTGCCAACAAAGGTTATTTTAAGTGGTTTCGTGATGAGTTGTTGCAGTTACCTATCGCGGTACGCTCACAACTGAGCTTTGAATTTTCCGAAGCAAGACTAGTTCAACATCTGGACTATATTCGCCCAGTTGTTAGAATGCTGTCCGGTTTAGGGTGCACAGTAATCGTAGGTCAGGCTGGTCGTTCGATTGTGAGTACTCATTACATCAAAGATCTGAAAGTAGATTATCTTAAGTTGCATCGCAGCTTAATTAAGAAAATTGATCAACGGGATGAAAACCAATTGTTTGTTCGCAGCATGGTTGGTGCTTGTGGGGACTTCAAAACACAAGTTATTGCCGTAGGCGTGGAAAATAAAAAAGAGTGGCATACGCTGCTTGATCTTGGTGTTAGCGGTGGTCAAGGACGTTATTTTGCAGCTGAAACACAACTCATGCCAGATCCTAAGCCAAAAGCGGCAATGATAAAGCCTGGACGAAGAAATCGTTGGAAAAGAACCTAACGCGGAAATGTTATGACGTTTAAAAACATCGTTGCTCGATTTAGGTCGAAACAAGCGAATACTTCCCCAATGGTAGTTATTATGCAGTCGGACGGCGTCTTTTTGTCAGAGAAAGGACAGCTTAAGGTTAGTAACTGTGATATTACTGCCAACAATTGGCAAAAGGCGCTTGAGCAACTGCTGCAGCCCAAAGCAACCAAGGGCCAAGGCGTCAATGTTGTCATTGGTAGCGACCTTTATCATACCTATCAAATAGACACGCCAAGAATACCAAAATCTGAATGGCCTCAAGCTCTGCCTTTTTTATTAAAGGATGTTATCAGTGAGCGAGTGACTGAGATTGTTGCCGATGGTCTAGAGCTGCCAAGCTTGAATAAAACAACTGCCTATGTGATTCAGAAATCCTGGCTGTTACAGCTTCGTGGTGTATTAGAAAACTTAGGATTGGAACTGTCTCAAGTTATTCCAGAAGAGCTATTTTGGGCAAGAGCTCAAAAAGAGAGTCACAGCGCTGTTTTACTGCAAAGAAGTCGTTTTCATCATTATCGAGTGAGTGCTTTTGTTGAACAATTGCCGATTTTCCATCGAACTATTCGTAGTGTTTCTGGCCCTGTTATTCAAGGTGAAACCATTGGACTTGATGTCGACAGCTTAGCGCTTGAGTTGCAAAGGTCTCTTGATTATCTGTCATCACAATTAAAAACAGGTGGCGTACATGCGTTGCAAGTTTGCTGTGATGAAGAATCGGAAAACCAACTGGCTGAAGCACTCACTGCACGATTGAATGTCAAAGTGAAGCCGCTCGTTTCCGAGCGTACGGGGTGGTCTGGAGCGTTATTAGCTCAAATTGCTAGTGAGCAGTTGGAAGGGCCAGCAGTTAACCTGTATCCATCGTATTTAAAGCCTAAACAAGAACATTTCACCTTAACTAGAGTTGCGTCTGTAATGGCTCTGACAGTAACAGCTGCTGTTGCGGTGTATGGGTATATTTCAGTTTCAACAGTTCAATTAGAAAGCGAGCTAGCACAATCGGAGTCTCGCGCAGACTCATTACACGATGAATTAAGCCAGCAAAAAGCGGCGTTGGAGTCACATCGACCTTCTCCGGTTAAAGTTGCCGCCGTAGAGCGCTTAAAGCAGGAGATCGCCGCGAAAAAAGACGCGTTGGATGCGGTAGATGACTATGACAAAGAGCAGCAAGTTGGCTATTCAAGCGTGATGAACTCGCTTGCGACGTTGGGAAGAAACGACATTTCAATTCAACAGATTTACCTTGATAAAAGCAATATTGATATTTCTGGATTAGCACGAAACGCCAGTGTGATTCCAAACTGGGTTGGGCAATTCAAGCAAGAGCAAAGTCTGGTTGGAAGAACCTTTAAGACCTTGAAAATTGGTCGTAATACTAATGATGTCGTGACATTTGAATTGCGTACCAGTCCAGAAAATCGATCTCTAGATACTGTGGTAAATGCGCGTGAAAAAGTGGATGCGACACAAGTATTGGAGGCTCAGCAGTGAAGGACTATTGGCTGAAGTTAGATCAGAAGTTCCTCGCCTTAAGTACAAGAGAAAAATCGTTACTCTCAATCTGTGCTTTCGTCATTGTGGCTATGATGCTTTATCTGCTGTTGCTAGAGCCTAGTTTATTGCAAAAGAACCGTTTGGAACGACAACTTCAACAAGTTTCCAGTGAAAACATGGAATTAGAAGGGCAGCTTTCAGTATTGAGCAGCCAGCTTAAACAAGATCCAGACAAAGACATTAATCTTGAGTTCAATCAGTTAATTGATGAGAGCCAAGCGTTATCAGAACAGCTCTCTGGATTGGTGGATAATCTTATCTCACCGGTCCAAATGACTAACCTGCTTGAATTGGTGTTAAGCAAGAGCCAAGGTTTGAAACTTGTCGCTCTTGAGTCGCTACCACCAGAGCCTATTACTGGCACTGATGGAGCAAGTGAGTACTCCGGTTACTTCGTTCATCCAGTTAAAATTGAATTGACGGGTAACTATTTTGCTATCGCCAAATATCTATCTGAGTTGGAGCAAATGCCGGTTAAATATTATTGGCGCAGCTTTAAATATGATGTGGAAAAACATCCCAAAGCTCGCTTGATTTTAGAAGTGTACACACTGGGCACTCGCAAGGAGTTTATCGGTGGTTAGAGCAATATTTATCGCCTTATTGAGTGTTTCCATGTCTTCGTGGGCGACCCAAGATCCCACTGCACCTTTAGGGTGGGCGCAGCCAACACAAGTACAAACGAAACCGAAGAAAAAAGTGGTGTACCGATTGCCGACATTGCAAAGCATTGTTTGCGAACAGGCAATGCCGTGTTCAGCCGTGATGAATGACAAAGTGGTTGAAAAAGGTGATGTCATTAACGGTTACAAAGTCGTCAATATCAACAGTGAAAATCTCCTCCTTCAGCGCGCAGGCAAGCAGTGGAAACTTGGCCTATTTGCGATGGACGTAAAAAACTAAGGCTATAAGAATATGATGCGTAAGGTAGTAGTCGGTATATGTATCGCAGCATTGGTGGGATGTTCAATGGGACATCGAGATCCGGTTGAAATAAAGCAAAGTCTCAATGAATCGGTAAACAATGCGAATAACAAGAGCCTAGATGAGTTGCCCCCAATGGTGGAAGCCGACCTAATGCCTGAGCTAGACACTCAGGCAGGCTCACATTCGAGCCGAACGCTGAAGCGTTTCCGAGTGCAAGCCAATGGTGTTGAAGCCAAAGCATTTTTCACCAGTTTGGTAAAAGGAACTGAGTACAGCGTGTCTATTCACCCGAGTGTATCGGGTAAAATTACTGCTAACTTGAGTGATGTGACGTTAGATGAAGTGCTGGATAACGTTAGTGATATGTATGGTTATGACATTGAGAAAAAAGGTCGAATCATCCAAGTGTATCCAGCGGGCTTACGCACAGTTTCTATTCCAGTGGATTACTTGCAGTTCAAACGTTCAGGTCGCTCATTAACCTCGATCACGACTGGAACCATCTCCAGCAGAGATTCGAGCAATAACAACAATAGCAGTAATTCAAACAATAACTCGAACTCGAACAGCTCAAGTTCGAGCTCGTCCAGTTCATCGAACTCAAATAACGTTAATGGTGGCAATAGCAACAATAATGAGCAAGGTGGTACTCGCATTGAAACCACCAGTGAAAGTGATTTCTGGCCTGCGCTTGAGCAAGCAGTGAGTAAGTTGATAGGAACTGGTGACGGCCGCAGTGTAGTGGTTACCCCTCAAGCCAGTTTACTTACGTTACGCGCTTATCCCGATGAAATTCGTCAGGTTAGAGAATTTTTAGATATGTCGCAGCAGCGACTTCATCGTCAAGTGATTCTGGAAGCAAAGATTCTAGAAGTAACGCTGAGCGACGGTTATCAACAAGGCATTAGCTGGAGCAATATTGGTGCGGCAATTGGTAGTGGTGGTGTGTCTATCTCCCGACCAGCACAAAACCCAGTACCACCTTTAAATCAGATTGGCACCCTGTTAGGTGGGCAAACCAACGTGACCATTACGGACGGACACTTTGAAGCCGTATTGAGCTTTATGGCGACGCAAGGCGATCTCAATGTCCTTTCTAGCCCTCGAATCACCGCCGCCAACAACCAAAAATCGGTTATCAAAGTGGGTACCGATGAGTACTTCGTTACTGATATCTCAACGGTAATTGGTTCTGGTGAAAATGCCAACGTAGCGCCTCAAGTTGAATTAACGCCCTTCTTCTCGGGTATTTCTTTGGACGTGACGCCGCAAATTGATGAAAAAGGTAATGTTCTGCTGCATGTTCATCCTGCGGTTATTGAAGTTCAAGAAGAGAAAAAAGAGATAGAAGTGTTAGGGGATTCTATCATTGTGCCGCTAGCGAAAAGTTCTATTCGTGAATCAGATTCTGTTATCCGTGCAGCTGACGGCGACGTTGTAGTGATTGGTGGCCTGATGAAATCGGCAACCACTGAAATGGTCTCTAAAGTGCCATATCTTGGGGATATCCCTGCATTGGGACACTTGTTTAGAAATACGCAAAACGTGACAGAGAAGACGGAGTTGGTCATCTTGCTACGTCCGACTGTTGTTGGCGTGAATACATGGCAGAAAGAAGTTGAGCGTTCTCGTGACTTACTTAACGAGTGGTTCCCAGAAGATTAAAAGGCCTAGAGCTTGACGTTTGAGTTGAAGCGATTGGAACGATAAACGGTGTACTTAGACTATTTCGGATTTGAGCAATACCCATTTGCGCTGACGCCCAATACTGCGCTGTTTTTTGGTCTGTCGCCGCATTATGAGGCGATACAGACTGTGACGGCGGGCGTGGCACTTGGTGAAGGAGTCCTCAAAGTCACGGGCGAAGTAGGTACTGGAAAAACCTTAGTCTGCCGAATGTTAATCAAACAGCTCGAGGCTGATTACAGCTTAGTTTATCTGCCCAATCCGGTGTTGTCCGGTGCTGAGTTAAGAATTGCTATTGCTAAAGAACTTGGCATAGAGCAATGCCAGCAACATACGTTGCTCGAAGATATTCAGAAAAAACTTATCGAAGCCAAACAGTCCAAGCGACCAGTAGTAGCTTTGATTGATGAAGCTCAGGCCTTATCTGATGAAGCACTAGAGACGCTTCGTTTATTAGGAAATCTAGAAACCGAAGACAGCAAATTGATGCACTTAGTGCTGTTTGGGCAGCCCGAATTGGATACGCGACTTGAACAGCATCACCTAAGGCAATTTAGACAGCGAATCACCTTCAGTGCCACATTGCGTACTATGGCAAAAGCTGAGTGTTTTGCTTATGTCCAGCAGAGAACGATGAGCGCTGGACGTGAAGAACATCTGTTCAGTCATCATCAACTGGCTGCCATATGGCGAGCAAGTAAAGGCGTTCCAAGATTAGTGCACCAAATTTGCCATAAAACACTGTTGTTAGCGTTTGGTGACAACAGCCAGCAGGTATTAAACCGCCACTTGTATCTGGCGATAAAAGATACTTTTGATGCCACCAAGCCGATATTCAAATACCCAGTACTCTGGGGATGGAAATAACTATGAGTGCGATTAATAAAGCCTTATCAAATCTGACTAGTAAACCCAATAATTCTCATGTGAATATTGAGCAAGCTGTAATACCCAAAGTGAGAAATACCTCTCCCATTGTGTGGATTGGGGTTGGAATCTTAGTCAGTTTAGCGATGGGAAGCTGGGCGTTTTCTACAGCAAATATGCCACCTTCTATGAGTGTGCCTCAAGAAGGTTCACGCTCTTTAGCGCCGCCTCGCACCCAATTAAATTCACCGACAGCGAATTTAGGCTCCGCTTCTTCTAATGTGTTTGACTTACCAAAGGCAAAGCTGACTGATGTTCAACGTGTATCGTTAGTCAAAGACCAGTCAAAAGCCGTCACTACGATGGCAGATATGCACGTATTGCCGTCCTCTGCTGAACCTATTTTGTTAGCCCAACTATCTCCAAATAAAGTTGAGCCTCAAGCCAACGGTGGAGAGATGGTGGTTGAGCAAGTAGAACTCAGCTCGGAACAGTTAGCGGAAAAGGCCATTCAACGTGCCAAGAAATCGATTGATGCCAATGATATTAATGGTGCACTTGAGAATTATACCGCTGCACTTAGATACGCACCGGAAAACGAGCAAGTGAGACAGCGATTGTCGGCGCTCTACTACGGTAAAGGTCAGACCCGAAAATCGTATGAACTTTTGCAAGAAGGGATTAATCGTAACCCGTCTGGTGAAAGGTTACGTTTGGCGTTAACGAAATTACTTATCAAAGAGAATCAACAGGAGGCAGCCCTCACGCCATTGGTTTATCTGCCTGAGTATCCATCGATTGAATACTTATCACTAAGAGCCGGTCTCGCGCAGCGAAATAAACAAGCCGATTTGGCCTATCAAAGCTATGAGTTGCTTACCCAACAAGACGGTGAAAATGCTCGTTGGTGGATGGGGCTTGCTATTCAGCAGGAGCGTAAAATGGAGTTTTTACTGGCTAAAAACTCTTATGAAAACGCGCTCGAAAAGATAGGTGTTTCAAGCCAATCGAAAGCATTTATTCGCGACAGACTTAAGGTCATAGAAAACCTCGAAGGAAGTAATGATGCAAATTAAACTTCGTAAACGTCTCGGTGATCTACTGGTTGAAGAAGGCATTATCAATGAACAGCAGCTACAGCAGGCTTTGTCGATTCAGCGTAATACAGGCCGAAAGCTTGGTGCAACACTAATAGAGCTGGCTGCCCTGTCCGAACAGCAGATGCTAACGTTTTTATCGCAGCAATTAGCTTTACCATTGATCGATTTAAGTCGGGCACAAGTCGATGTGGATGCGGTTCAGCTTCTTCCTGAAGTTCATGCAAGACGCTTGCGAGCACTTGTGATTGGTCGTCGAGACGATACATTACGAGTCGCGATGAGCGATCCAGCGGATCTTTTTGTTCAGGAGTCGTTGTTAAACCAACTTGGTCAATACGCTATCGAGTTTGTTATTGCTCCCGAAAAGCAATTGCTTGACGGTTTTGACCGCTACTATCGCCGTACCAAAGAAATCGCTTCATTTGCAGAGCAGCTTCATGCTGAGCATCAGTCGACGGATGTTTTTGACTTCAATATTGAAGAAGATGAAAGCGAAGAGGTGACGGTCGTTAAGCTGATTAACTCTTTGTTTGAAGACGCCATTCAAGTAGGTGCTTCTGATATTCATATTGAGCCAGATGCCGAAGTGTTGCGTCTTAGACAGCGTATTGATGGCGTGTTACATGAGACGTTATTAAATGAAGTGAATGTTGCGCCAGCGATGGTACTGCGATTGAAGCTTATGGCAAATTTGGATATTTCGGAAAAGCGTCTACCTCAAGATGGCCGATTTAATATTAGAGCCAAAGGACAGTCGGTTGATATTCGTATGTCGACTATGCCCGTTGAACATGGCGAATCTGTGGTCATGCGTCTGCTCAACCAATCAACAGGTGTCAGAAGGCTTGAAGAGTCGGGGATTCCAAATGATCTGCTGATTAAGTTGCGAAAGCAGTTGCGTCGCCCTCACGGAATGATCTTGGTCACTGGACCAACGGGGTCCGGCAAAACCACGACTTTATATGGTGCGCTGACTGAGTTAAATAGTCCTGGAAAAAAGATCATTACTGCAGAAGATCCGGTTGAATATCGTTTGCCTCGAGTCAATCAGGTTCAAGTAAACCCAAAAATTAATTTAGACTTTTCATCGATCCTGAGAACTTTCCTACGCCAAGATCCTGATATTATTCTCGTCGGCGAAATGCGTGACCAAGAAACCGTGGAAATTGGTTTGCGTGCTGCATTAACCGGGCACTTGGTTCTTACAACTTTGCATACCAATGATTCTGTCGACAGTGCGTTACGAATGATGGATATGGGGGCTCCTGGGTACTTAGTTGCTAGTGCCGTAAGAGCGGTCATTGCCCAACGTTTGGTGAGAAGAATTTGCCCCGATTGCAAATGTGAGCATCCAGCGGATGAGCATGTAAAGCAATGGCTGATGACTCGCTTCCCTAATCAAACAGAGATGACCTTCCATAAAGGGCAGGGGTGTCAAAACTGTAATCTAACCGGCTATCGAGGACGGATAGGCGTATTCGAAATGCTGGAACTCGACCAAGGAATGATGGACGCCTTACGGGCGAATGATGCTGTACTGTTCTCACAGCGAGCTAGAGCCTCGAAAGAATATAAACCCTTGCTCGCGTCTGCAATGGAACTCGCAATTCAAGGAACCGTCAGCCTAGATGAAGTGATGGCACTGGGTGAAGGGGATGCTTCCGGTAGCATCGAACCTATTTACATTTAGTTTAATGGTTTATAGCTAGAGATAAGACAATGCCAACCTATCGTTATAAAGGGCGCAATCTTGATGGTTCAGAGATTTCTGGTCATCTAGAGTCTGCCAGTGAAGAAACCGCGGCGGAGATTTTGATCTCTCGTGGGGTGATTCCAACGTCGATCTCACAAGGTGGTAAGTCAACGTCATTTAGCGACAGCCTAAGTGCATTGATAGCGCCGGCGGTACCTTTAGAAGTGCTGGTTATTTTCTGTCGTCAGTTGTTCAGTTTAACGAAAGCCGGTGTGCCATTGTTACGCTCCATGAAGGGCCTGACACAAAACTGTACTAACAAGCAGTTGAAATACGCCTTGGAAGAAGTCGTTAATGAACTAACTAACGGTCGTAACTTATCGAGTTGTATGCAGCTTCATCCTCGCGTGTTTAGTCCACTTTTTGTTTCTATGATTGCTGTGGGTGAAAATACGGGACGTTTAGACCAAGCATTAGAGCAACTGGCTGCCTATTATGAGCAAGAAGTCGAAACTCGTAAGCGTATTAAGGCGGCAATGCGCTATCCAACCTTTGTGTTGACCTTTATCGTTGCCGCGTTGTTTGTACTGAATATCAAAGTTATCCCTCAGTTTGCTGATATGTTTGCCAGGTTTGGCGTCGATCTTCCTCTTCCCACTCGTATTCTGATTACTACCTCGAACTTCTTCGTCGGTTATTGGCCGCTCTTATTGGGTGCGATGGCTGGCAGTTTGTTTGCGTTTCGTGCTTGGCTTGCTACGGCCGCGGGTAGGGAAAAGTGGGATCATATTAAGTTGAGGCTGCCTATTGTCGGCGGCATTGTAAATCGTGCTCAACTTTCACGTTTCTCAAGAACATTTGCTCTTATGCTTCGTGCTGGCGTGCCTTTGAATCAATCATTGGCGTTATCGGCTGAAGCAATAGACAACAAGTACTTGGAAAACCGCATTATGGAAATGAAGGCGGCTATTGAGGCCGGAAGCACGGTGTCTTCAACTGCTATTAATGCCAATATTTTCACGCCGCTTGTTATTCAGATGATCTCTGTCGGAGAGGAAACGGGTCGTATTGATGAGCTTCTGTTAGAAGTTTCGGATTTTTACGATCGCGAAGTTGATTATGATTTGAAGACCCTAACCGCCAGAATTGAGCCGATTTTGCTCACTGTGGTTGCTGGAATGGTATTAATACTGGCTCTTGGCATTTTCCTGCCTATGTGGGGCATGCTCGATGCCATGAAAGGAATGTAACGAGCGATGGCTATCAAGAGTGTCTTTTTCCAAAGAGATGCGCTGCGCTGGCTAATTTGGAGTTGTGTGATTCTAGCACTTGTAGGGTTTTTCTTATCTACGGTGAATCGTAATCAAGAAAAAATCACCCGTACTCAAGCGGTAGTGATCGGCAAAGTTATGCAACAGCGCATTAATGAATTGCATCAAGCTTGGTTAATAGAGAAACAACCAAATTATCTACAAGTTGATAATACCGTCGTAAAATTTGACCAAACCGGTTGGATTACCCTATCAAATAATGAAAATAGAAACTGTAAATACTTGTTATCAATACTTTACAGCGACGCGGATTCTATAAAACACAATCTATTTATAAAATCAGAGCGAATTGATAAAAAAAACTATAGTTGTGTATACGGTATAAATACTGATATTGAAATTAAAGCAATTAAAATTAATAGCTTGCATATGGAAGTCATTTTTTTGACTTGAGTAAAAAAATTGACGTTAATGCTTTGTAATCATTATTCAACTAGTTATAATTTGGGCAGAAAATCACACTTTTGATATAAATGGATCAAATAATGAAAAAAGCTCAAGGTTTTACACTAGTCGAGTTAGTCGTGGTTATTGTGGTATTAGGCCTACTTGCAGTAGCGGCTCTACCACGATTTGTTGATGTAACAGAAAGTGCAAAAGAATCTAGCGTTGAAGCGGTTGCTGGTGGTTTTGCAACTGGTGTGTTATCAGCTCGCGCGCAATGGGAAGCTAATGGCCGAACTAAGTCAGGTGTAAATAACTACGTTGATTACGATGGCACTCGTTTCTGGTTGACTCGCTCGGAAGATGGCACAACAGGCTTCCGTGATGGTTACCCTAGTAATACTAACGCTAACAATAGCAACAACGTAAATGTCGAAGCGTGCGTATTCCTTATGGAGAACTTACTGCAAAACTCTCCAGCGGTTGAGCAGTATACAAACAGTCCTTCAAAAGGCACTAAGTACTTAGCGCAGGCAGTGAGCAGCACTAAATGTCGCTATACACAAAACGAAAGTAACCGTCATTACTTCGAGTACGATATTCGTACCGGTAAAGTTACTGTTGAACTTAAATAAGTTGTAGGAATATAAAAATGAAAAGACAAAGTGGTTTCACGCTAATTGAAATGGTCGTGGTGATCGTTATTTTGGGTATTCTTGCAGTAACAGCAGCACCTCGTTTTTTAAATCTACAAGGTGATGCTCGTGAATCATCTCTCAATGGTTTAAAAGGTGCGATTTCAGGTGCAAATGGCATTGTTTACGGCAAAGCTGCAGTAGAAGGTGTTGAACAGCAAGCAACGGCTACCATTAATGCGGGTACTAATGAAGCAGTAACGGTTGCATTTGGTTACCCAACTGCTGATGCTGCTGGCCTTGTAAGTGCAGTAGATGGCTTGCAACAAGATTGGATGTTTGCGACTCGTCGTGACGCGCTAATTGCTACCTTTGATGATGGTTCAAATGCTAACTTCCGTACGATTCGTCAATCTAACTGTTTTGTAAGATACGACGAATCAACTCAAGCGGGTACAGCACCTAGAGTAACCGTTGAAGCGTCAGGTTGTTAATTAGCCAAGACGCAAAAAGGTCAGCTCCGGCTGGCCTTTTTTGTGTTGTGATAGGTATTCTGATTTTTAACGATTTCTAATGATAGATAGGTGAGTTAGTACTGTCCTTTTGTATACTATTTATCAATCATTTTCGCAGGTACTACTATGTTAATCCCACAACGTAAGTTATCAGGGTTTACGCTAATCGAACTGATCGTGGTGATCGTTTTAGTTTCGATTGTGTCGGTAGTGGCTGCGAGTCGATTTTTAAACCGTTCGGGCTTTTCTGTCATTGCAGCACAAGAACAAGCTATTGCGATTACTCAGCAAATACAGCTTGGGCGAATGCAATCCAATATCAGCGATATCGGTGAGCTCAATAGCCGCTACCAACTGGCGATTAAAGATGGTTGTTTTGGCTCTCGGTACAGTTGCACTCTTGCGAACCCTGAAGAGCAATCGGACTATTTAGCGTTGGATAACATTCAGGTCTCTGCTCCCACTAGCTTGTTGAATTTTGACTTACTTGGTCGTCCAGTATGTGAATCTTGTACTTACCCCATTACGATTCAATTCACTCAATTTAGTGAATCGGCATCCATTTGTATTAATTCAGAAGGTTTTGTCGATGCGTGCTAGAAAAATGAGTCAAGGGATGACGCTGATCGAAAGCGTACTTGCCATAGTGATCTTGGCTATCGCTTTGATTACATTGACGAGCTTCTTATTCCCTAGTGTGCAGAAAAGCGCTTTACCGCACTACCAAGTACGAGCAGCTTCATTAGGACAAGCGGTGTTGAACCAGATATTAGCTGTGAGTTTTGATGAGCAGAGCGATCGTAACGGTAGCCTATGGCGTTGCGATGAACTTGATAAGCAATGCACATCACCCGCTTCATTAGGTCCGGACAAGAACGAGCAGCCCGCCTTCTATAATGATGTCGATGACTATATAGGCTGCTGGTACGGTGCCAACGCCCAGCAGCAGTGCCAGCAAGGCTTATCTATTACAAGACTTCTCGGTGGTGATGAGCAAGACGACTACCGCAATTTTGTCGTTAATATTCTGGTTAGCTACGACTACGATAACGCACTCGGTGGTCAAGCAACTCCGCATCAAACAAGCTCGTTCAAAAAGATCATTGTCCGTGTGTCAGCGAGTAATTTCACCGAATATGAGTTTGTTGCGTATAAGGGGAATTACTAATGTCATTCTCCGTTAAGCAATCAGGCGGTTTTACCTTACTAGAAATGATCATCACCATGGTGGTGGTTGGAATTCTGTTTTTAGGAATTGCTGGTTTTGTCGAGTTTGGTGCCCGTGGTTATGTGGATTCAGTAGCGCGCACTAAAATCCAGAACCAAGCACAGTTTGTTATTGAGAAAATGTCCCGTGAGCTTAGGCACGCCGTCCCCAACAGCATTCAAACCTCTTTGAACGGTCAATGTATCTCATTTTATCCAATAACCTTTTCCGGCTTTTATCATTTGGATGAGAAGTTAGGAAAAACTGAGTTTGTGGTGGGTAACATTAACCAATATCCCCATAAATTTGCCAATACCGAAAGGTTGATCATTAATCCAAGTCGACAGCAAGATCTTGAAGGTCGTCGAGCGATAAGTTTGGCAGGAGTCAGCTCTGTGGTCGAAGCACAATATTTTACGTTAAATCAACTACCAGAACAGAACTCGGTTGGGCAGCGTTTGTATATCTACAATTCAGCAAACAAGGTCGATTATTGCATTACCACGTCTGGTCAGATAGAGCGAAACGGTATTCGTGTTGCCACCAATATCGAACCAGTAAAAAGCAGTTTTACTCACCTGGAAGCGTCACTGCTTCGCTCAGCTTTAGTTCGTCTAAATCTAGTATTTAATCAAGCGGGAGAAGCGTCTAACTTCCAACATGATGTACAGGTGCTCAATGTCCCCTAGAAAACGTTCACAGCAAGGGAGTGTCTACATCGTTGCCATTTTTGTTGTGGTGGTAATGGGTATGTTGGCAATGAATCTCAATAGAATTCAATGGTCAAGTAACGAGACGCTATCACGTGAGTTGATTGGTACCAAAGCTTGGTTTTTGGCGAACTCTGGTGTTGAGTGGGCGTTGACGCAGCTCTATCCATTAAATGAATCGAGTCTAACAGAAGATCTAGAAATCAGATGTAACCAGCTTCAACCATCGTCATCTGTAGCAATGTCTTATTTAATTTCTCAAGTGGGTATTAACTGCCGTAGCCTTTCAGTTCAGTGTGAAACGGTTAATGGTGGCGACCTAGAACTGATTCCAAAACAGCTCAGCTATTTTAAAATTACCAGCACGGCAATATGCGGAGATGGACAAGGGTTTGATATTCAGCGTCAGCAAGAAGCTTGGGTAAAAGGATTCTCTGAATGAAGCAATTGATCGCTCTATTTATTAGCTTGTTCGTCGTAGCAAATAGTTATGCAATAGAATATTGCGACTACTTTCCAGAATCAGTTCAAACTAACTATCGCCAAGATGGTTACCCTTACGTCTCTCAAGTGGACTTTTCGGGGCATGACCAGACGCTTATTTTTGATGTGGATGGTTTTAAAATGCCATTCAATTATCTAGCGAACAGTCCAGCTCATAGCGGTACAGCGGCCCACTGTTACTATCCAAATGCTCCAACTGATAGTTGTGCAGTGAACCCAACTAATCATGCGCCCACTTTACCAGTTGATTTACCTGTCTTTCCTACGAACCTTGAACCCTCAAGTTGTAGTGATAAGCACTGCTCATTGCCAAGTGGTAGTAAAGTGCAATCTATAACGATGAGGCAAGGTAAGACTCTTACGTTAGAAGGAGGGGAGATTTGGATTGGCTCGTTGACCTTGGAGCATGCAGCAAAAATCAAAGTGAGTGCGCCAACAATCCTGCACTACCGCCAGTTCTACATAAGTGGTCATTCACATATCAATAAAGATGGTGCAATAACTGATCTTATTTTAATTGGACACGGCTCTAACGCAGCTATCAATCTGACGAATCACAATAAGATCTCTGCTGCCCTATACGTAGATCCATCTAGTTTTCAAAAGGGGTTTAGGGTAAGCGGTGAGCACAACGATCTTAATATGAATATTACGGTCAACCATATGTCGGTCACAGGTAAGAAGAATAGCTTTAATTTACCTAAGTTGTGCGATGACACACCACCTCCACCTGAGTTTAAGCTTGATCTTTGCCCTTATTTCAAAGAAGAAGTGCAGACTACCCTTTATGACACATCTGGATCGCCACAAGGGCTTCTGAATGTGAATAGTGAATATGACAATGATAGAGACGAATGGTTTGATGATTTTGATGTCAACGCTATCGTTTTACCGCGCAATAACACTGGCCTCGCGTTTTCTCGCTTTACTAATAACAGCACTTATGGCGGCTGCTTTTATACGTCTTCATCCATTGGTTTACGTGGCTTTGGTTGGCAAAACTGTCAAGTGGAGCCCACGAAGAGCTTTGAAAACTATCCACCGCAATTGGATGATTTTCCAGGTGGTGACTATTCGAGCGACTTTAAGTGTAAAGACGGCAAAATATGTCATTTGAAATGGACTAATAATAAGATCAAGAAGTTAGAGGTTAAAGATGACAGTAAGCTTATTATTGACTCTGGCGAGTATTGGGTTAATGAGCATATACATCTGGAAGATGCGGAGATCCAACTGATCAATGGGCCAGTTAAGATCAATTATCGAGGAATAAAAGCAAACGGAGAGCTGTATCCACCTCACTTCAAAGATGAGCTAAAAATCAATACATTAGGAAACAGTGAAGATTTACTTTTTGTCGGGCATGGCGCGGGCAGTGACATTGAAATAGAGAGTGAAGACTCTGTTATCAAAGCCTATTTTTATGTCCCTCCTGAAGCTGCTACTGTCGGAACGCGAGGTTTCTTAGTCAATGGTGAAGACAACTACATCTTTGGTGGGGTTGCTGCCCCAAATGTGACGCTTGGTGAGCGTGACTATGATGATCGGAAACGACATAAAGACAGAGATGATAATGATATTGAAGGTGAAGGTAATGTGTTGTTTGCGCGTATTCCTGCGCAATGTAAAGCGCCACCACCAAGTCGAGACTACTATTTGGAATTAGAGCCATTAAAAGGCATCGCATTGAGTTGTGAAACCCAACGAGTCACGTTTAATGTGGTAGATAAGTACGGTAAGCCTATTGAAGACTACACCAAAGGCGTCAGAATTACAGCGCCTGCCTCTGCCACAATGCAATTGATAGAAGGGATTCGTATTAGAGAGGGGCTATACAACCCAAGTACTAACGGCCGGGTTATATTTGATGTGAGTAGCCAACATATCGAACAGCTCAGCGTGTCCGGTGAATTGGTGGAGAGTGCGAACAATACGCTTGTGACAGGTAACTACGAGTTTACGGCAAACAAGTTTGAATTTACGCCGCAAGCGTCTAGTTTGATTGCTGGAAAATCGGCAACGCTCGAAGTACGCCCTGTGACCTGTAATGTAACGCGTTCAGGTCTGTCCCAAGTTGTAGCGGCAAAAAACTATTCTGGAGTGCAAAACGTTGATATTGCAGCGACACGTTATCTAGAACCCAAATCTCCAACAGTACAGGCATCAGTTAAAGTCAAAGCTGCACAGAGTAATGATTTTGTGCCAATTCCAGTGACGGATCTCGCACTAGATTTTTCTCATGGCAGTAGCACCCCTGATGCTGATCGCAGTGCTTTGATGGATATTCAGTACGATGAAGCTGGGCGAGTTTCTTTTGAGTTATCTCAGACGCGTTGTGTCAATGAGAGTGAGCATAACCCTTCAGACCAACAAGGTGCGGACGCCGCGAAGCAATGCGTCACATATAAAGGAGTTCACGAGCTAAAAGTAAGACCGTGGACGTTCGCGATCTGTGATGCATCAAACTACCAATTAGCATTAGATGGTACTTCATCTCAAGGCAGTGGCTATAAAGCAGCAGGGGAACGCTTTAATCTAGATGCCGTTCCAATTCGATGGCAGAAAAATGGCGCGACTCAAGGTCAAATCCCGATATTGCCATCATTTTGCCAGTCGCAATTTATCACCAAAAATTACTTCGATAATGATGCGCCTGTCTCCAGTGTTTTACTCACTGCCACTGAGAACACGCCTGCAGTTAGACCTGTCGACGAAAGATTCCCTATTAAAATGGATGGTGAGGACGGGTCAACATTTGTTCGTAGTAATCGAGGTAGTAATGGTGTGTTGCCATTTTACGCTCTCTATTGGGAAGATGTCGGAAGTCTTCTAGTACAGACTCAAAGTCAATCGAACTATTTGGGGATGGTAATCAATCCAAGTAGCCGTAGTATCGGCCGCTTCTATCCTCATCATCTTGCTATGGTCTCCAATCAATGGGGCTATGAGTCAGGGCATTCAGGGTTTGCATATATGGGCCAACCAATAAAACCAAGCTTTGTTGTGGAGGCGCGTAATCTAGAAAAATCACCTACCCCTAACTATGGTTATTTCGCCTCCAATTTGATGGTGAACTTAAACCATGTTGCTGCCAATGAAAGTGGTGATAGTTACTTACCGAGAATAAATGCGACTGCAACGAGTTGGGATAGTGAAGCTTGGAAGTGCGATTCTACTGATTTGTCATGCAACACTTCACGAGCTCGACTTGAGGCTAGCTTTGGTGATTATGTTTTCTCTAAACGTTATCAACTGGATGGTGTTACCTCGATAAAAGAACTGCCTGTTAAAGGGCACTTTGGGGTACAGTCTAATTTAGTTGACGGTGTAGATTTTGAAAGCCCTTCTTTAACTGTAAATGGTACCAACGCGAAAGCGTTCCCTAGACAACCCGAGTTTCGTTATGGCCGTATGGTGATAGATAACATTGGCGGTGATTTGACAACGGACATCAATATCCCTTTGAGAACGGAATATTGGACTGAGACTGGGTTTGTGCTCAATAAAGAGGACAGTGGTTCCGCATTCAATGGTAAGCACTACTGCCGGCAGATCTTGTGGTCAGGTCAGCTAGAGACGGATGCAAAGCTGTTTAATAAAGACGGCAATACTATAACCACAGAAGATGCTGCCATCAGCCAAGGTAGCAGCAGCCAACTCTTTGCAAGCAACAATAGGATTCGCGAACAAGTTAATTTGTGGTTAAGGCTTGATCAAAGTGCCCCAATTAAACTGAACCAAAATGATAGTCCTGTTAAGTGTTTTGACAGTAATGCGGGTCGTTCTTGGTTGAGATATAACTGGCGCGGTGTGGGTGATGAAGATCCACATGCCGTAGTGACCTTCGGATCACATAGAGGAAATGATAGAGTCATTTATCGAGGTGAGCCACGCCTTATCGGACAATAAATCCTGTGAATTTTTTGCGTTAAGTAAGGAAACTGTAAGAAAATGCGGGTTTCACCCCATGTTTCTGCTTCAATGCCTTGCTGTGATGGCAAGGCATTGGTACATTTAGTGCAATTTTTGTCTTCTCATTCTTGCAGGACGAGCGAAGAATATGTTTAAAAAACTGCGTGGCATGTTTTCTAACGACCTATCGATAGATCTAGGTACTGCCAACACACTGATTTATGTAAAAGGACAGGGTATCGTCCTTGACGAGCCTTCTGTAGTAGCAATCCGCCAAGATCGTGCGGGTTCAGCCAAAAGCGTTGCGGCGGTAGGCCATGCAGCGAAGCAGATGCTAGGTCGAACGCCTGGTAATATTTCTGCGATTCGTCCAATGAAAGATGGCGTTATTGCTGACTTCTATGTGACCGAAAAAATGCTTCAGCACTTTATCAAACAAGTGCACGACAACAGCGTTCTTAAACCAAGCCCACGTGTTCTAGTTTGTGTCCCTTGCGGTTCAACACAAGTAGAGCGTCGTGCTATCCGTGAGTCTGCACTGGGTGCAGGTGCTCGTGAAGTGTATTTGATCGATGAACCTATGGCTGCTGCTATTGGTGCAGGTCTACGCGTCTCTGAGCCAACAGGTTCTATGGTTGTTGATATCGGTGGTGGTACAACAGAAGTTGCGGTTATCTCACTTAACGGTGTGGTTTACTCTTCTTCAGTACGTATCGGCGGTGACCGATTTGACGAAGCGGTTATCAATTATGTGCGCCGAAACTACGGCAGCTTGATTGGTGAAGCGACTGCTGAGAAGATCAAGCACGAAATCGGTTCTGCGTATCCAGGTGATACGGTTGAAGAGATTGAAGTACGTGGTCGTAACCTTGCAGAAGGTGTGCCTCGTAGCTTTAGCCTAAACTCAAATGAAATTCTAGAAGCGTTGCAAGAGCCATTAACTGGTATTGTATCGGCAGTGATGGTTGCGCTTGAGCAATGTCCGCCAGAACTTGCTTCTGATATTTCTGAAAACGGTATGGTACTAACCGGTGGCGGTGCACTGCTACGCGATCTAGACCGATTACTCACTGAAGAAACCGGTATCCCTGTTGTTATCGCTGAAGACCCACTAACATGTGTGGCTCGTGGTGGTGGTAAAGCTCTAGAAATGATCGACATGCATGGTGGCGATCTATTTACAGAAGAATAATGGTTTCACTCTAGTTTTGGTGTGGCACTGAAACTAGAGTCCACATCAGGATTATGAGTACATGAAACCAATATTTGGTCGAGGTCCTTCTTTACAACTTCGGTTATTTCTTGCTGTTACTTTATCAGCCGGCTTAATGCTGGCTGATAGTCGTTTAGATACATTCTCAAATTTCCGTTACTTATTAAACAGTGCAGTCGCACCGATTCAGTATGCCGCGAACCTTCCTCGTACCATGTTTGATGGCGTCTATGAAAGGCTAAATACTCGACAAGGTCTAGCCGAGCAAAACGTAAACTTAAAGCGCGAAGTGTTGCGCCTTAAAAGTGACTTAATTTTGCTTGATCAATACCGTGAAGAGAACCAGCGTTTTCGTGAGCTTTTAGGCTCATCTTTCGTCCGAGATGAAAAGAAGATGGTGACAGAGGTGATGGCTGTGGACACGTCACCATATCGTCACCAAGTGGTGATTGATAAAGGTCGTATCGACGGTGTTTATGAAGGTCAGCCGGTTATAAATGAAAACGGTATCGTTGGTCAAGTGACCTTCGTTGGCGCTCACAACAGCCGTATTATGCTGCTGACGGACTCTAACAGCGCAATACCAGTGCAAGTCATTCGTAACGATATTCGAGTTATTGCATCAGGCAATGGGTCTATCGATGAGATTCAACTAGAGCACATTCCAACAAGTACTGACATTCAGAAAGATGACCTGTTGGTGACCTCTGGTCTGGGTGGAATCTATCCCGAAGGCTATCCAGTTGCTCATGTTAAATCTGTACAACGAGACAATCGACGAGAGTTTGCCAGCATTATTGCGGAGCCCGTGGTCGACTTTGATCGACTGCGATACTTACTGTTGATTTGGCCGAGTAATGATAGACAGCAACAAGCGGTTGAAGATACGCTGAACGCGCAATAAAGGATTCTCATACTATTATGGCTAATAGTTCATTTCGCAGTCACTTAGTGATCAGTGTGTCACTGATAGTGGCGCTTGTATTGCAAACCATACCTTGGCCAGGCGTGCTAGACTTCGTAAGACCGTCATGGTTGTTCTTGGTTCTAGGGTACTGGGTATTAGCACTTCCGCACCGAGTAAATGTGGGTACCGCATTGATTGTTGGTCTGACTTGGGATCTACTGGTCGGATCTACCTTGGGTATTCGCGGGATGATGATGTCGATTGTCATCTATATCGTGGCTCTTAATTTCTTGGTACTTAGAAACATGGCACTTTGGCAGCAAGCCACGATCATGGCCTTGATATCTATGCTGCTAGAAGTGTTTATCTTTTTTGGTGAGTATTTGATCCAAGACGTCACTTTTAATCCGATGTCGCTGTGGAGTGGTCTGATTAACTGTATACTTTGGCCATGGATGTTTTTACTGTTGCGTCGTGTAAGACGGCATTGGCATGTCAGGTAAATCAATGACTACAAAGATAGTATTGGCGTCAACTTCACCAAGACGCAGAGAGCTGTTAAGCCAGCTCGGATACCAATTCTCAGTGGTGAGCCCTGATATTGAAGAAGTGAAACAAGCCCAAGAAAGTGCTCAACAGTACGTTGAGCGCTTGTCGTTAGAGAAAGCGATGGCTGGGCTTGAGCTGAGCGACTCCAGATCTGTAGTTGTCGGTTCTGATACGGTCGTCGTTTTAAACGAACATGTACTAGAAAAACCCAATGATTTCGAACATGCCAAAGCTATGCTTCAAGGGATGTCGGGAGAAAAACATCAGGTGCTCACTGCTGTCAGTGTTGTATCTAAGAATAAGCAGTCATCGGTCGTGGTAACGACGGATGTATGGTTCAAAACACTTAGCGAAAAAGAAATCGAACAATACTGGTTAAGTGGAGAACCTCAAGATAAAGCTGGCAGTTATGGAATCCAAGGATTAGGGGGACGCTTCGTCACTCGAATCGAGGGCAGCTATTACGCTGTAGTTGGACTGCCACTGTATGAAACTGACCAGCTCTTGCAAGAATTTATAAATAATTAAAAATATTGAGGTGCGCTCATGAGTGCAGAGCTGTTAATAAACGTAACCCCTAGTGAAACAAGGGTTGCCATGATTGAAGGTGGGGTTCTCCAAGAAGTCCACATTGAGCGCGAAGCAAAGCGTGGAATTGTTGGCAACATCTATAAAGGTAAAGTGAGCCGAGTCTTGCCTGGAATGCAGGCTGCTTTCGTGGATATCGGCCTCGAAAAAGCGGCGTTTCTGCATGCTTCCGACATCGTACCGCACACTGAGTGTGTGGCTGAAAATGAAAAGAAGCAGTTTCAAGTCCGTGATATTTCTGAGTTAGTTCGTCAAGGTCAAGACATCATAGTGCAAGTGGTCAAAGACCCGCTTGGAACTAAAGGTGCTCGTTTAACCACGGATATCACCCTCCCATCCCGTTACCTCGTCTTTATGCCTGGCGCGAGCCATGTCGGTGTTTCTCAACGTATCGAGAGCGAAGAAGAGCGTAACCGTTTAAAGAATGTGGTTGCTGACTACTGCGATGAAAACGGTGGCTTTATTATTCGAACTGCAGCAGAAGGTGCGAATGAAAAAGAACTGGCGCAAGATGCTGCATTCCTTAAGCGTTTGTGGACCAAAATCAATGAACGTCGTACTAAATATAAAACGCGTTCAACGTTATATGGTGAACTGGGTCTAGCGCATCGTATTCTTCGTGATTTCGTTGGGACGGAAATTACTCGTGTTCAAGTGGATTCAAGACTGATTTTTGAGAGCTTAAAAGAGTTTACTAGCGAGTTTGTACCTGAACTGGAGAGTTTGCTTGAACTTTATGAAGGCGATAAGCCCATTTTCGATATGTACGATACCGAGAATGAGATACAACGTTCACTTGAACGTAAAGTCGACTTAAAGTCTGGCGGTTACTTGATTATTGATCAAACTGAAGCGATGACAACAGTTGATATTAACACCGGTGCATTCGTAGGTCGTCGCAACTTAGAAGAGACTATCTTCAACACTAATGTCGAAGCAACGCAAGCTATTGCTCGACAGCTTAGACTGCGTAACTTAGGCGGTATCATCATCATCGACTTTATCGATATGGGTCTTGAAGAGCATCGTCAACGTGTGTTGAACTCTCTAGAAGGGGCACTTTCTAAAGATCGAGTGAAGACGAATATCAATGGATTCACCCAGTTAGGGTTGGTTGAGATGACACGAAAAAGAACTAGAGAAAGTATTGAACATGTTCTTTGTAGTGGTTGTCCAACTTGTGAAGGCCGAGGTTCGGTTAAAACTGTCGAAACAGTTTGCTATGAGATTTTACGCGAGATTACGCGTGTTAATCGAGCTTACGATGCCGACAAATTCGTGGCTTATGCGTCTCCTGCTGTTGCTGAAGCACTTGAAGGCGATGAATCTCATGCATTGGCTGAACTGGAAGTCTTTATAGGTAAACAGGTTCGAATTCAAGCTGAGCCTTTATATATTCAAGAACAATTTGATGTTGTTATGATGTAATGAGTAATTTGTGAGTTCTCGCGTTAATCGGATTGTCCGTTTTTTTCTCTGGTTACTACTGACCGTATTGGTATTACTTGCCTCTGCGGTCACAGTGTTGCGTGTGGGTTTGCCACAGCTAAACAAAATTCAACCAGAAATTGTGACTTGGGTAAACCAAGGAACAGGTCTCAATATTTCTTTGAAAGATGTACGTGGTTTCTGGCGTAACACTCACCCTTCTATTTCTCTTCAAGGTGTTGTTGTAGGTCTTCCTGAAAGTCCTGAAACCAAATTCGAAGTCGGGAACTTAGAACTCGAATTTGATTTGATTCAAACCATTATTCAAAGACAGCCTGTCTTAGCGGATATGGTCATTAATGACATGATGCTGGACATTCGTTCGGTCGATTTACTAAAAGCGACTGAGCCAAAAACGGTTTCACAACCCAAGCAACCCGCAGCGAGTGGCGAGCAGTTGGTCAACCGCCTAGATAACTTGTTATTAAGGCAGTTAGATCGCTTTGCTGTCGCTAATTCAACTGTGTTGTATCAATCTATATCTGGTGAAGAACGTCAGTTAGATATAGAGAATCTGCAATGGCGGAATCAAAAGGCACGCCATTTAGCACAGGGCACCATCTCCATTGCCGATGCAAACTTAAACTCGCTAGAAGTTAGAGCGGACTTTATTGATAAAGGTTCGCTGTCGAATGTCTCTGGCGACTTTTACGTGGCCGTGGACCAAATGTCACTGTCCCCGTGGCTGTCTGAAACTCAAAAGCAGCAAACTGGTATTAAAGATGGTGAAGTAAGCTTACGCAGCTGGATTACATTGGATAACAGCACTGCAAAAGAAGCTTATCTTGAAGTGTTACCATCTGAGCTTAGTTGGTCTAAAGATGGCAAAGACCACGATCTATTCGTCGAGTCTGCGGTTATGCATTTATTGCCATCAGATGCTGGTTGGCAGCTGAATGTTCATGAAGTTAAAGCCAGAACTAATGATGTTCCGTGGCCTGAACTAGATATTGCAGCAGAATGGAATCGTCAACAGCAATGGCAAGTGAATATTTCTCAGCTCGATGTGAATGCGTTAAAGCCATTGGCATCGCTAAGTCCTGACCCGAGTGTGGAAGAGTGGTTAACTAAACTCAACCCGGGTGGGCTGATTGAAGATATTCGACTGTCCCAAACTAATGGTACTGACTCCCTGAAATATTCGGCACACCTTGAGAATATGTCGATGTCGCAATGGGAACTTTTGCCGGGCTTCTCTCATGTCTCAGGATCGGTGCGCGGTAATATGAAGCAAGCTCATGCCCGCGTTAACGTTATTGATGATCGTTTCCCTTATGGTGATGTGTTTCAAGCTCCACTAAATATTAAGCAAGGTTTGGTTGATATTCATTGGCAAAATAACGGCGAGCAAGGTTGGTCGTTATGGTCTGATAAAGTGACGGCTGCGACGCCAGACTTGCAAGTGCTTGGTGCTTTTAGACTTGATTTCCCTAAGAATGACAGCCCATTCTTGTCATTCTATGCCGAAGCGGATCTTTACAACGCAGGTGAGGTTTGGCGTTATCTGCCAACTTTAGCTATGGGGCAAAGTCTTACGGACTACTTATCGGCAGCGATCCAAGCGGGTCGAGTCAATACATCTAAGCTGTTGTGGTATGGCAAACTGTCAGACTTCCCATATCGAGAACACAACGGCATGTTCCAAGCTTGGGTGGGACTTCGCGATGCTAAATTTAGTTTTGATACCAATTGGCCACCACTGACTGACTTACAACTCGATTTGTTGTTCCAGAATGAGACCATGTATTTGGACTCTCGTTCTGCAACACTGATGAATGTTAAAGGCCAGCGAATCACGGGTCGAATTCCAGTACTCAGTGGTGATGGGCACCTTGAAATAGAAGCGAAGGCAACAGGTCAAGGCAGTGCCGTCAGGGATTATATGACCGCTTCGCCGCTGGTGGACTCGGTTGGTGCCGCGTTAACCGCGGTTCAAGTTAGTGGCGATGTGAATGCCGACTTCCAGTTGTATATTCCGTTTTCTGGCGACGATACTCCGTCCAGAGCTTGGGGGTATGCGGAGCTAAAAGACAATCATGTCGAAATTGATGCTCCCCCAATGACGCTGGAAAAAGTGTCCGGTAGAGTTGAGTTTGACAATGATGTGGTGAAAGCGACAGGGCTGTCTGCAAACTTGCTGAACCAGCCGATTTTCCTTGATTTTCAAGGGCAGAATGCTGGCAAAGGTTATTCGGTTGGAATTGATGCGGTTGGAGATTGGAAAACCGCACCTCTAGAGCCTTATGTTGGTGATAAGGTGGTCAGTCGACTGGCAGGGCATTCGCCTTGGAACCTAGACGTGGATATTCAGCTTAACGATGTCGGCTTTACTTACCAGCTTGACCTGAATGCTAACCTTGCAACCATTGCGAGTGACTATCCTTATCCACTCAAAAAAGCGTTTGGTGAATCAGGTAAAGCAAGGCTTCAAGCTTCCGGAAACCAACAAGCTATAACCGCTAGATTGCAGTTACCCTCCGTTAAATACCAAACCGAGATTGATATCACAGGAGAGGTTCCGGTTCTTAAGGCGACTAACTTAGTGTTGGGGAAAGGTGGGTTCAAAATCAGCCCTATAGTTGGCCATCACTTCCAAGTACGGTCCGATAAGTTCAATGTCGACCAGTGGAGCAAGTTGTTTAAAGAGCCGCCGAGTGAAAAGAAAGCATTACTAGATGAGCTGAATAAACCGGAGCTTCCATTACCTAAACGGGTAAACGTGGAAGCGAAAGAACTGATGTTAGGTGGTATTGAGTGGCACGATGTGAACTTCAATGCCAGATACAAAAAAGGTGGCTGGCAGTTCGATCTTGATAGCCAAGAGGCAAAAGGGCAGGCGAGTTACAGCGACAACAACGAGTTGTATGTTGCGTTGAAGCGTCTGCATATCTACGTGCCAGAATTTGATAAGAAGGCACAGGATGATGAGTCGCTGATCACTCAGGAAAACCTTGAAGCACCATTAGTGACTGAGTTTGATAAAACCTTCTTTGATATCATGCCGGATACTCAACTGACGATTGATAACTTCTGGTTCCAAGGTTACAAAGTCGGCAAAGTGGATATGGATGTTGAACGACAAGGTAATAAGCTCGTTTGGAAAAAACTGGACTTATCGAGTGGGACAAACAAAGTACATATTGACGGCAACTGGATGGTCGCTGGTCAGCAAAATAAAACACAGGTCAACTTAGCAGTCAGTGGTGAGAACAACAGTGATCTTATGGAACGATTTGGTATTACCTCTGGTATCCAACGTGCACCATTTGATCTCGACTCAAAGTTAACGTGGGATGGCGCACCATGGTCGATGCGAGTAAATACCGTCAGTGGTGAAATCAGTACTAAGCTAGGTAAAGGTATTATCTCTGATGTGAGCGGTGCCGCACGCTTGCTTGGTTTGTTTAGCTTGGATTCCATTATTCGTAAGATGCAGCTCGATTTTACCGATGTATTTGATAAAGGGATGGCGTTTAACTCAATTACAGGTAGCGGCAAAATCAGAGATGGCGTGTTTGTGACCAATGACATTAAGATGGATGCGGTTGCTGGTGAAATGACGATTAAAGGATTGGCTGACCTCTCGACTCAAACCGTCGACGCTGAAGTAAACTTTACGCCTGACATGACTTCAGGGATCCCTATCATTACGGCTTTTGCGGTGACGCCTCAGACAGCATTGGTTGTGCTTGCCGTGACGACAGTGATATCACCAGTGGTTGAGGTCGTGACACAAGTTAACTACTCAGTTAAAGGTCCACTGGACTCACCAACGGTAAGTGAGATTTCGAGGAGTCAGGGAGAGTATAAGTTACCTGAAAACCTCAAGAAGGAGATTAAGTAACACCATGAGCAAGGAACGCTTTGGCATCATACAAATGACATCAGGACCTGAACCAGAAGAGAACTTCAAGTTCATTGAACATAAGGTTGAGTTTCTTTCTGCTAAGGGGATGAAGTGGATTCTTACCCCAGAGAACTCGCTGGTTTTTGGTTCCCGTGACGATTATCACCGTCACGCGGAATTTTTAGGAAAAGGCAAGTATCAAGACAAGTTATCTGACTTAGCAAGACGCCATCAGATTCACCTTATTATTGGCAGCTTTCCTATTCGGGTTTCTGAAACGGAAGTGACTACAACAACGCTGGTCTTTGACGTAAATGGGCAGCGTATGAATCATTATGATAAGCTGCATATGTTTGATGTAGACGTCAATGATGGTCACAAAAATTACCGTGAATCAGAAACGTTTAAAGCGGGTACAAGCATTGCGATGGTGCCGACTGATTTTGGTGCGGTGGGCTTAACCATCTGCTATGACCTGCGTTTCCCACATCTATTCAGTGCGTTGAGGGCTCAAGGGGCGAGCGTAATTGTTGTGCCTGCGGCATTTACTGCGGTGACTGGAAAGGCACATTGGGAAGTCCTGTTGCGTGCTAGAGCGATTGAAAACCAATGTTGGATAGTCGCAGCTAATCAATGTGGCACCCACCCGTGTGGAAGAGAAACCTGGGGACACTCTATGGTGATATCGCCTTGGGGAGAGGTTCAAGGACAGCTTGAGCAGCAGACAGGTACAATAACCGCCGAACTGAATTTTGATGTTGTTGAAGAAGTGAGACAGAGTATGCCTGTCGCTAAACACATTCGATTTGAACAGCATTTACACTAATTATATTTACTATAAAGAGTAATCATATGGAACGCATAGAAGACGCGCTATTAGGGCCTACAGGTCTGTCTGAGCAAGATATTGAAGCTACGCTTGCGAGCATTGCCACTCGCCAGATTGACTATGCGGATATCTATTTTCAATCCAGCTGGCACGAATCTCTAGTGCTTGAAGACAGCATCATCAAGGACGGTTCATTTAATATCGACCGCGGTGTTGGTGTTAGAGCGGTTGCTGGCGAAAAAACGGGTTTTGCATACTCAGACCAAATCACACTGGATGGTCTGAAGCAAAGTGCAGTAGCGGCAAGAGGCATTGCACAGCAAGGTCAAAGCGCGCAAGTTAACGCGCTTACTCGTCGCGATAATCAAGCTTACTATGCAGCGGTTAACCCATTAGAAAGTTGGGAAAAACAACAAAAAACTGAACTGCTAAAGCAGCTTGATGCCTACATTCGTACTAAAGAGCCTTTAGTTAAAGAAGTCTCTGTCAGCTTAAGTGGCGTCTATGAGCAAATGCTAGTGGCGGCAACCGATGGAACCTTTGCTGGAGATGTGCGCCCATTGGTGCGCTTATCTATCAGTGTATTAGCACAGAAAGGTGACCGTCGTGAGCGTGGTAGTGCCGGTGGTGGTGGCCGCTATGGTTACGATTTCTTCCTCTCAACAGAAGAAGGTCAACAAGTCGCTTACAACTATGCCGATGAAGCCATTCGCCAAGCGCTAGTCAATCTGGAAGCGATTGACGCACCTGCTGGTACTATGCCAGTTGTACTAGGTTCTGGTTGGCCGGGAGTACTGTTACACGAAGCCGTAGGTCATGGCCTAGAGGGTGATTTTAACCGTAAAGAGTCATCAGTATTCTCTGGCAAGGTAGGTCAGCAAGTCACATCAAACCTGTGTACGATTGTTGATGATGGAACACTGCAAGACCTTCGTGGTTCGCTTAACGTGGACGATGAGGGTGTTCATGGACAGTACAATACGTTGATTGAAAATGGCACTCTAAAAGGTTACATGCAAGACAAGCTTAATGCGCGTCTAATGGGAGTAAACCCTACAGGTAACGCCCGTCGTGAATCCTATGCCCACTTACCTATGCCTCGTATGACCAACACTTATATGTTGCCGGGTGAGCATTCTCCAGAAGAAATTATCTCTACCGTGAAGAAAGGTCTTTATGCACCAAACTTTGGTGGTGGTCAGGTTGATATTACCTCTGGCAAGTTTGTGTTCTCAGCATCAGAAGCGTATCTCATCGAAGACGGTAAGATTACTGCGCCAGTGAAAGGTGCGACGCTAATTGGCTCTGGTATCGAAGCGATGCAGCAAGTCTCTATGGTAGGTAATGACCTGAGTATCGACCGCGGTGTTGGCGTCTGTGGTAAGGCTGGGCAAAGTGTGCCAGTTGGTGTTGGTCAGCCAAGCTTGAAGTTAGATGCACTAACTGTCGGCGGTACTGACTAAGTTCACAAGTATAAAGCAAAAACTACCGTCATCCCCTTTTTCAAGGGGATGACGTCTCAGCCACTTACAAGTTTTCCTCTGCAAATTCGGCCAATCTACTTCTTACCACACCATTTAAGTGAATGTTGGCACTGCCTCCGAAGTTCTTAAAGCGCTCAACCATATATGTTAACCCTGATGTTACTGGCGTTAAGTACGGGGAATCAATTTGTGCTAAGTTACCCGAGCAGACAATCTTAGTCCCCTCACCACAGCGAGTAATGATGGTTTTAATCTGAGAGGCTGTTAAGTTCTGGCACTCATCGAGTAAAACAAACGCATTTTGGATTGAACGTCCGCGCATGAAGTTAATAGATTTGAACTGAATGTTCGCTTTATCACAGATGTATTTCAGTGAGCCCTCAGTGCAGTGATCGTTCTTGTGTAGCGCTTCGAGTGTATCGGTAATGGCAGCCAACCAAGGCATCATTTTTTCTTCCTCAGTACCCGGAAGAAAACCGATGGACTCGCCAATATCTGGTGTATTTCGGGTGACGATGATCTTATCGAACATACCTCTCTCTATCGTCATCTCTAGCGCTGCAGCCATAGCGAGTAGCGTCTTACCACTACCTGCGGCACCTGTGAGAATCACTAAATCGATATCAGGGTCGAGTAAAGCATCCATGGCCATGCCTTGGTAGATATTCTTAGGGCGAATATCCCATGCTTGTCGACACAGAAGGCGTTCTTGGCTGAGATCTCGAATTGTCACTTTATCACTATCAATGTCGGCTACTCGTCCAGCAAAATCACTGCTGTCATCGATCAAGTATTGATTGATAAACGTTGGGTCAATCGCGGCTCTGTCGAAAGTGTGATATGTCTTGTTGGCGAGGGTCTTGGTTTCCACCTCGTCAATATGTTCCCAAAACGCCCCTTCAGATTTTTGAAAACCTTTTGTGAGGTACTGAACATCATCGATTAGTTGATCAGTACGGTAGTCTTCAACAAAGCGAACACCAGCTCCTTTAGCTCTTAAGCGCATGTTGATGTCTTTAGTGACTAAAACGACTTCTCGAGGAGAGCGTTTATTTTGCAAGTAGAGCACCGCATTGAGAATCCGGTTGTCGCCTTCCTTGTCGGCGAAGGCTTTGACTGTTTCTTGCAGCACATAGTCTGCCAATATTGAAATGGTTCCTGTTGCTTCCATTTGGTGAGAGAAGGGAATCCCTTCAGAAATTTCATCAGGCGTCGCTTCTTTAAAGATATCTTCAAGAGCTCTAATTGCGACGCGTGCATCACGAGCAACATCGCGTTTGCTGTCCTTAATGCGATCGAGTTCTTCAAGTACGGTCATGGGTATGACGACGTCGTGTTCTTTGAACGAAAAAATGGCGTGGGGTTCGTGGAGAAGGATGTTGGTGTCGAGAACGAAAAATTTACGGTCGGTATCGCCCATAGAGTCTCCTTGCCGCAACTGGCGCTTGTCCTTTGCGGTTAACTCGGATTGGGAACGAGTCAGACTGGGATCAATGCTGGCTCGGATTTCCTATCTTAGTGAGTCAACCTTGCTATGTTCAATCGATGGTTAGTCTGATTGAACCTGATACCCTTGTATCCAATTAAAACATGGTTCTTTGGTAACATGTTATTAACGTTTACAATTTGAGTATAAGTGAAAAAACTCACTTTGGTCTTTACATTTGCCACTATTTTTTTGCAGTTTGATGTCAGCCACGACAATACAAAAAAAACTTAGGATTTCCTTGTAATTGGCGTGACCTGCATCACGCCTTCAAGTAAGATTAGCGACCTTTCACCCTAGGGTGAAAATGAGCAATATTTGCTCTATCACCTACTATTATTTGGGCGGGGTTTTGAGCTTAGTTTTCGACTGAGTTACCGTTTGAATGACCAAAAGATATCGATACGAGTTGAGGTAGTCTCTCTATGACATTTGCTTTAGGGCAGCGCTGGATTAGCGATACGGAAAGTGATTTAGGTTTAGGTACGGTCGTCGCATTGGATGCGAGAACAGTGTCTCTTATGTTTGCTGCATCAGAAGAAAACCGTGTGTACGCACGCAGTGATGCGCCAGTCACCAGAGTTATCTTTAATGTTGGCGATGTCATAGATAGCCAAGAAGGTTGGACGCTTCTAGTTGAAGAAGTGCTCGAAGACCAAGGCGTATTAACGTATGTCGGTATACGTCAAGATACAGAAGAGCAGGGCGTTGCATTACGCGAGATCTTCTTGAGCCACCAAATTCGTTTTAACAAGCCGCAAGACAAATTGTTTGCAGGTCAAATCGACCGAATGGATAACTTTGTACTGCGCTATCGTGCACTAAGCAATCAATACGAACAACACAAAAGTCCAATGCGCGGTCTTTGTGGCATGCGTGCAGGCTTGATTCCTCATCAGCTCTTTATTGCTCATGAAGTGGGGCGTCGTTATGCGCCACGTGTATTACTGGCTGATGAAGTTGGTCTCGGAAAAACCATTGAAGCAGGTATGATCATTCACCAGCAAGTGCTGTCTGGCCGTGCTCAACGTGTTTTGATTGTGGTACCAGAGACACTACAGCATCAATGGTTGGTAGAAATGATGCGTCGTTTCAATCTGCATTTCTCTATTTTTGATGAAGAACGCTGCATTGAGGCATACGCAGAGGCGGATAACCCGTTTGATACTCAACAGTTTGTCCTATGCTCTTTGGACTTTTTACGTAAGAGTCGTAAACGTTTTGAACAAGCATTGGAAGGCGAATGGGATCTGCTGGTCGTGGATGAAGCGCACCACCTTGAGTGGAGTCAAGACAATCCAAGTCGTCAGTACCAAGTCATTGAAGCGTTGGCCGAAAAGACACCGGGTGTCCTTTTGCTAACAGCAACACCAGAGCAGTTGGGACGCGAAAGCCACTTTGCACGATTGCGCCTTCTCGATTCAGACCGTTTCTTTGATTATGAATCTTTCGTTAAAGAAGAAGAGCAATATGCGCCAGTTGCCGATGCAGTAACAGCTCTGTTCTCAGGGGAAGCGCTGAGCAATGAGGCGAAAAACCAAATTACTGAGCTATTGTCTGAGCAAGACGTTGAGCCATTGTTCAACGTTCTAGATAGCAATGCCAGTGATGAAGAAAAAGCCACGGCACGTCAAGAGCTTATCGACAACCTAATGGATCGCCACGGTACTGGACGAGTGCTGTTCCGAAATACGCGTGCCGCGATTAAAGGCTTTCCAAAGCGTAACGTAAACCTTGTGCCGATGCCGATTCCACAGCAATACACCACCTCTATGCGTGTATCAGGCATGATTGGTGGCAAGATGGCACCAGAAGCACGCGCGATGAAAATGCTTTACCCTGAAGAGATTTTCCAAGAGTTTGAAGGCGAAGACTCTAGCTGGTGGCAGTTTGATTCTCGTGTTAATTGGCTGATTGAAAAGATCACAGCAAAGCGCAGTGAGAAAGTGTTGGTGATTGCGTCACGCGCAAGTACCGCTCTTCAGCTTGAGCAAGCGTTGCGTGAACGTGAAGGTATCCGTGCAACTGTGTTCCATGAAGGTATGTCGATTCTTGAGCGTGATAAAGCAGCAGCTTACTTCGCGCAAGAAGAAGGTGGTGCTCAGGTCTTGATCTGTAGTGAAATCGGTTCTGAAGGTCGTAACTTCCAGTTTGCGAACCAACTGGTAATGTTTGATTTACCATTCAATCCAGACTTGCTAGAACAGCGTATTGGCCGTTTGGACCGTATTGGTCAGAAGCGTGATATTGACGTACATGTTCCTTATTTAGAGAACACCTCTCAAGCGATACTGGCACGTTGGTTCGATGAAGGACTCAATGCGTTTGCTGAGACGTGTCCAACGGGTCGTATGGTTTATGACCGCTATGAAGAGAGCATTATCAATATGCTTGCCAGTGGCGATACGACCGAGCTGGATGAGGTGATTGAAGGCTCAAGACATTACAACCAGGAGCTTAAGCATGAACTTGAGCAAGGTCGTGACCGTTTACTTGAGATGCATTCTAATGGTGGTGAAGCGGCGCAAGAGATTGTCGAAAAAATCGCAGCGACCGATGGCGATACTAACCTAGTCACCTTTGCACTGAGTTTGTTTGACACCATTGGATTAAACCAAGATGACAAAGGTGAAAACGCCCTAGTGGTGACGCCTTCTGAACATATGATGGTACCGAGCTATCCAGGCTTACCGTATGAAGGAGCAACCATTACGTTTGACCGCGATACGGCGCTTTCTCGTGAAGATATGAACTTTATTAGTTGGGAACATCCAATGATTCAGGGCGGTATCGATCTCGTGATGAGTGAAGGCGTAGGGACGTGCGCCGTTTCGCTTCTGAAAAACAAAGCACTGCCAGTCGGTACTATCTTATTGGAGTTGGTGTATGTTGTGGATGCGCAAGCACCAAAACAGAGTGGTATTAGCCGCTTCTTACCACCAACACCGATTCGCTTGATGATGGATGCTCGTGGTAATGATCTCTCTTCACAAGTAGAGTTTGAAGGCTTCAACCGTCAACTTAGCCCAGTTAATCGCCATTTAGGCAGTAAATTGGTGACGTCTGTTCAAGCCGATGTTCATCGATTGATCGAATCGGGTAATGAGGCGGTCGAAGAGAAAGTCGTGGCGGTTCGAGAGCAAGCGCATAAAGCGATGTATGCGAGCTTGAATGGTGAACTAGAACGCTTACAGGCGCTAAAAGCGGTAAACCCAAATATTCGTGACGAGGAAATCGAAGCGATTGAAGCTCAAATCAAAGAGCTTGATGGCTATATTGCGAAAGCTCAAGTCCAACTGGATTCACTACGTCTGATCGTTGTCAGCCACAACTAATAACACAAAATAGGGCGCAGATATCTGCGTCCTACGTCATTGTGATGCGGTAAATTATTATGGCCATGCTTAGCTACACACCTCCAACAGATCCTTGGATAGATACTGTATTTGAAGATGAACATATTCTCGCGGTAAACAAACCTTCAGGCTTGTTATCTGTACCAGGGAAAGCGCCCGAGCATTATGACAGTATGTGGAGCCGTCTTGTTGAGGTGTATCCCGAGATTCAAGTAGTGCATCGTTTAGACATGTCGACCTCTGGGCTGATGTTACTAGCGAAAAACAAAGAAGCAGAACGTTCTTTAAAGAAACAATTTCAGTATCGGCTTACTCATAAAGTCTACTATGCGCGAGTTTGGGGAACACCTGCTGAATCGGAAGGGTTAATCGATTTACCGCTTATTTGTGATTGGCCGAATCGTCCAAGGCAAAAAGTGTGCTACGAACATGGCAAGCCGTCGCAAACATACTATCAGGTGGTAAAGCAGGAACAACAGACAAGTATTGTGCGCTTATTCCCCATTACCGGACGTTCACATCAACTAAGAGTGCATTTATTGGAACTGGGGCATCCTATCGTTGGTGATGAATTCTACGCCCATGAAGAAGCGATGAGTTTCTCAGATAGATTAGAGCTGCATGCGGCAGAGCTGTGTTTCTACCATCCTGAAACTGAAAAGCTACAATCCATTTTCGTTCCATGCGATTTTCATCAAGTGTCTGAGCCATTAGTGGTGCAACACTTTGACCCCGCGACAGATTTACCGGATTATAAGACCTTGCCTCGGTCATAAAGTGTGTGGCCGTACGACATCAAGGAGAAGTCATGGCCACCAAGAAAATTGTCTTTTTAGATCGTGATACCATTCCAGCATCCATCGCGATTCCCACTCCAAATTTCGTACATCAATGGGTCGAATATCAGTCGACCTCGCCTGAACAAGTGTTAGAACGCATTTATGATGCAGATGTCGTCATTAGCAATAAAGTCTATTTAGGTTCAGACATTCTTGAACAGGCCAAGCAAGTAAAACATATTGCGGTGGCTGCCACTGGGGTTAATAACGTTGAGCTCGATTACTGCGCGCAACGCGGTATTACCGTTACCAATGTCCAAGGTTATGCGACTCAATCGGTGCCTGAACATGTGATTGCATTGCTATTTACTTTGATGCGAAATATTCCTGCTTACCACAACGATATCCGCAATGGTGAGTGGCAACGTCAGAATAAGTTTTGTTTCTTCACTCATCCTATTCAAGATATTGCTCACTCTACCTTAGGTATTATTGGTAGCGGAGCCCTAGGGCAGGCGACAGCGGCGCTTGCTAGAGCAATTGGTATGAATGTGCAGTTCTCCGAACGCAAAGGTGTAACACAATGCCGCGAGGGCTATGTGCCTTTTGAACGATTTTTGAAAACGAGCGATGCCATTGCCCTTTTGTGTCCTTTGACCGAGGAAACGACCAATCTTATCAATAGTGAAGCGTTGTCGAATATGAAGTCTACGGCAGTATTGATTAATACTGGACGCGGTGGCTTGGTTAACGAAGCGGCTTTGGTTTGTGCTTTAAAGGAGAATCACATTGCTGGAGCAGGAGTGGATGTTTTTACAGAAGAGCCAGCGCCTCAAACCAATCCTCTAGTCGAGAATATGGATTTGCCCAATCTCATTTTAACGCCGCATGTCGCATGGGGAAGCCGCTCTTCCATAGAGAAGCTTTGTGAAATATTAGTGAGTAATATTGAAGCGGTAGAACAAGGCAAAACGCAAAATAGAGTGGTCTAGAAATAACTCGCCCCACGTAAAGTGGGGCGAGGAAATTAATCTGCCTGTGGTTTAACGACCAGTACATTGATGGGTGAGTTCTGAACCACTTTACTTGCAACAGAGCCAAGAACTACCTTGTCGATCTTAGAGCGTTTGTGACTTGGCATAACAATTAAGTCTGCGCCTAAGCGCTCCGCATAATCAAGTATAGTTGCATAAGGTTTACCCTCAGCAACATGAACTTTATAGACGACTTCATCAGGGATGTGCTGATCAGCAAATGATTTAAGTTGCGCTTTGACATCATTTTTCATTTGCGAGGCGGCATCTTTAGGGAAATACGTAGCCACCATAGACATATGGATACCCGGCAGAACATTTAGTAAATGCACTTCGGCATTAGAGTGCTTAGCATGCCAGACCGCGATTTCTACAGCTTTGTCTGAAAAGCCTTTATCGTTTAAATCGACAGGAACAAGGATTTGCTTGTACATGTGTTTTCTCTTTTTGGTTTGTACCCTACTAGCATAGGGTAAAGCATACGCTTGGCTAGTTTTATCCGTTCCGTATTAAGGTTTTTAGGCTCTGGGTTCAAAAGCGAGTCCAGAGCCTGATACCTTTATGCTCTCAAGTTTTCACGACGAGCACGACGCTTTTGGTTCATCGCCATCGCGAGAAGCAAGAGCAACGCAGGTACAAATACCCACTCTTTCATTGGTCTATCGGCATCCTGCACAATAGATTTTATTTCCCAGTCAAAGTCTAGACCGGATGCTTCTGCTGGGCTTCCAAACTCAACCATATCGATGATCATTTTATCAGCATCTTTGTCGAGCATTAGTCCCATCGAAGCGATACGCTCTTCTGCGGTGACAGCGCTATCATCAAAAGGTAGTCGAACGGTTTTTTCAACGTACTTACCTTCGAGGGTTTCACCTGCAACACGTAACTCGATGGATTGTCCAACATTTAGCTTCTCAACAACTTGAGCTATCTCAACACCTGGCGAAAGAACTTTCGCAGGGAAAGCCATATCCCACCAAAAACCTGGTCTGAAGAAGGTAAACGTTAATACAAGTAGCAATACAGTCTCCCACCACTTGTTCTTAGTAAACCACCAACCTTGAGTGGCCGCTGAGAAAATAAGCATCGCAATAATCGCAGAGATAACCGTCAGAGCAAGGTGCCACCACGAGTCAATTCCCATCATCAATAATTGAGTGTTAAAGATGAACATGAAAGGCAAAATTGCAGTTCGAATATCGTAGGTGAAGCCTTGAATACCGGTGCGAATTGGATCGGACTTAGCAATTGCAGCTGCGGCAAAAGCAGCAAGACCAACTGGTGGTGTGTCATCGGCTAAGATGCCGAAGTAAAACACAAATAGGTGAACGGCAATCAGTGGGATGATCAAACCGTGTGCTGCACCCAATGTGACGATAACAGGCGCCATGAGAGTTGAAACAACAATGTAGTTTGCTGTTGTTGGTAGACCCATCCCGAGGATGAGAGAGATGACGGCGGTAAATAGCAGCATCAAGATAATGCTACCACCAGAGATAAACTCAACGAAGTCGGTCATTACAAGGCCAATACCCGTTAGTGTAACCACACCCACTACGGTACCCGCAGCAGCTGTCGCCACACCGATACCAATCATGTTGCGTGCACCAGACACTAGGCTTTCTGCCAAATCGACAAAGCCAGCTTTGATCTCTGCATTGACATCACTGGTTTTCGACATGATTGCGATCAGTGGGCGCTGGGTAATCAGAATGAAGATCATAAAGACCGTTGCCCAGAACGCTGAGAGACCCGGAGAAAAGCGCTCAACAGTCAAACACCACACTAAAACCACGATTGGCAGTAGGAAATGTAAACCAGACTTGATGGTTGGACCTGGATCTGGCACTTCAGTAAGTTCTGCATCAATTTCAATACCACCTTCTTTCGCGTACTTAGCTGAGACACGCAGTAACGCGATATAAGATATCAAGAGAGCAACACCTACGATTGTGGTCGCAGCGTCACCAAACACGTCTTTGGTCCAGCCAATGCCGTAATACACCACAGCACTAATGACACAAAGACCAAGAATGGTGCCGGTAAATGATAAGAGACTTTGAACAAGCGTCGGGTTATGGCGGCGTGGTAGGCCAGTCATACCCGCTTTGCAAGCTTCAAGGTGAACAATGTAAATCAAAGCGATATAAGAAATCAGCGCAGGTAGTAGCGCCGCTTTGATTACTTCAACGTATGAAATCCCCACATACTCAACCATCAGGAATGCCGCAGCGCCCATGATCGGTGGCGTTAGCTGACCGTTGGTTGATGCAGCAACTTCCACAGCCCCCGCTTTCGTCCCTGGAAAGCCAACGCGCTTCATTAGAGGTATGGTAAAGGTACCTGTAGTTACTACGTTGGCGATGGAAGAACCAGAAACCAAGCCTGACAGACCTGATGCCACAACGGCCGCTTTTGCGGGACCACCACGCATGTGACCTAATAGAGAAAATGCGACTTTAATAAAGTAAGCACCTGCTCCAGCTCGCTCCAACATGGCTCCGAACAAAACGAATAAGAATACAAATGACGTTGAAACACCAAGAGCAACACCAAATACACCTTCTGTCGTTAGCCACAGGTGTGACATCGCTTTGTTTAAGCTTGCGCCTTTGTGAGCGATAACATCCGGCATGTATGGACCGCCAAAGGTATACAACAAGAATACTGCAGCGACGACCATTAGCGGCGGACCTAAAGCACGACGTGTTGCTTCAAGTAGTAGAACCATACCTGTACAGGCAACGACAATGTCCATTGTCGTTGGTGCGCCCGAGCGGCCTGCTAATTGAGTGTAAAAGAGGTAAATGTAGGCAGCAGATAAACTACCTGCCAGTGCTAAAATCCAGTCGATGGCAGGGATTCGATCGCGCGGTGACCCCTTCATTGCAGGATAAGCGGTAAACGCTAGAAAAATAGCAAACGTTAAGTGAATTGAACGTGCTTCTGTGTCGTTTAGTACGCCAAAGTTAAAAATGAACGGCAGTGGGGATGCGTACCAAAGTTGAAATAGCGACCAACATAGTGGAACAAACCAAAGTATTTTTGCGGGAATCCCTTTCGGGCTTCTTGCTCCAGTGTCAGCTTGTGCGACCATTTCTTGCACATCTTGCGACGGTTGTGTTGTCTGCGTCATGTACTTTTTCCTTTATTATTTTATGGTCCAGTGTTTTTCAAACAAAATGAACGAACCATATTTCGCATTTAACATTGTAGTCAATGGATGCAAACGTGTGGTTTTAGTTGTGTTTCTTAAGGCTCTAAAAATGACGGGCTTGGAAAGAGAGCCCAAATAGCCACACCAATTGGGTTAATTGGTGTTGATTGTTTTGAGTGATACTCATATTAGAAAAGTAATAGGGGAAGGGAGCCTTCCCCTACGGAGTCGTCTTACTTAAGAAGACCAACTTCTTTGTAGTACTTCTCTGCACCTGGGTGAAGAGGAATAGATAGGCCTGCTTGTACCATGTCTTCCTTCTTCAGGTTAGCAAATGCAGGGTGCAGACGTTTGAACGTGTCAAAGTTTTCAAACACTGCTTTTGCAACGTTGTAAGCCACTTCATCAGAAACATCTGATGTGGTTACCATTGTTGCTGCTACACCAAAGCTCTTCACATCTTGATCCGTGCCACGGTACATACCTGCTGGTACATTGCTGTACGCGTAGTATGGGTTTGCCGCTACGATCTCATCGATTTGTGCGCCTGTTGCTGGAACTAGCTTAGCATCACAAGATGTTGTTGCTTCTTTGATTGATCCGTTTGGATGACCAACCACATAAACGAATGCGTCGATTTTATTGTCACAAAGTGCTTGAGAACGCTCTGAACCTTTAAGCTCTGATGCAAGTTTAAAGTCTGCGTTGGTCCAACCCATTGCATCCATAACAACGCCCATTGTCGCACGGTCACCTGAGCCTGGGTTACCGATGTTCACGCGCTTACCTTTAAGGTCAGTTACGTTTTCGATACCAGCATCAGTGCGAGCGATAATGTTGAATGGTTCTGTGTGCAGAGAGAACATTGCACGAAGCTTTTTGTAAGGGCCTTGCTCTTCAAATTTGCTTGTGCCGTTGTAGCCGTGATATTGCCAGTCAGATTGAACGATACCGAAATCTAACTCACCAGCACGCATTGTGTTGACATTGTAGATAGAACCACCAGTGGACTCTACTGAACAACGAATATTGTGTTCCTTACGGCCTTTATTCACAAGCTTACAGATTGCGCCACCAGTTGGGTAATAAACACCTGTTACCGAACCTGTACCAATTGTGATGAACTCTTGAGCGTTAACAGCGCCAGTGCCCATAACTGCAGCGGCAATAGCACCAATTTTAACAAGTTTCTTAAATGCCATGAATTTCCCTTCCTTATTCATTATTAGCCCTGAATAACTATAGATGTCTTCAGAGGTTTCCTATGTGGAAACGGCATCTTTTTCAATCCATATGTTGAAAAAGTGGCGCAATCATACCAAAAAAATTGGCAGAAAATTACTGAATTGTTAATGAATATAGGTGAATTGTCTGTGCTAGAGGATTTGGAAGGATAGGGATAGCTAGGGTGTTATTCAATAAAAACAGGCAATTAGGCGTTTTTTGGGGCTTACTTTTCGATTTATCAAGATGTGATATAAATCACGGAACAATCATGTTCCGTGATACTTTATTCTAAATGTTAATGTTTAAAACTTAGCCAGCGTAATCAAATAGATCACATACCGATTCAAACAATTGCTGGGTAGACACACTCAAGGTTGGTGTGATGAAGATGGTATCGTCGCCTGCAACGACCCCTAGAATCCCTTCTGCTTTACCCAGAGAATCGAGCAATCGAGCAATCAACTGTGCAGCACCTGGGCCAGTGTGAATAACGACGATAGCGTTGTTGTAATCTATATCAAGAACCAATTCACGTAGAGAGCTAGAGACAGTTGGAACGCCAAGCTCTGCTGGTAGGCAGTACACCATTTCCATTTTTGCGTTGCGGGTCCTCACTGCGCCAAACTTAGTCAACATGCGTGACACTTTTGATTGGTTGATGTTCTCAAACCCTTCAAGTTTTAATGCGTCGACAATCTCGCCCTGAGAACCAAAACGCTCTTCTTTTAGTAACGCTTTAAACGCGCGAACCAGGTTGTCTTGTTTGTCATTATTGCGCATAAACGCCTCTTATTTTTGTTCAACTAGCAGTGATCCGGCTATTGTGGCACAGAACCTCGATCTTGACCAAATAATCCATGGTTTATGCCAACGGTATCACTATTATCAATGCTGAAGTTAGCGATGATAACCTTATAATTAGCAAGGGGAAAAATGGGTTCTCATCACCCTCTTGTCATGATAGCGTAGTAGCACGTAATCAGTGAGTTGCGCGAGCTCGCAAAGCTGAGGTTAATTGATTGTAATCGATTAGTGATTACTATAACTTTTTAGCTAATCGACGAAAAATTACCCTACAAGACTATTAATAAGAGATATAAATCTCAAGGAGAACTCCCATGAAAGTAGCTGTTATTGGTGCCGCAGGTGGCATCGGCCAAGCCCTAGCCCTATTGCTAAAAAACCGTCTTCCTGCTGGTTCTGATCTAGCCCTGTATGATATTGCTCCCGTCACTCCAGGTGTTGCAGCTGATCTAAGCCACATCCCAACGCCTGTTTCTATTAAAGGCTATGCGGGTGAAGATCCAACACCAGCACTTGAAGGTGCTGATGTGGTTCTAATTTCTGCGGGTGTTGCGCGTAAGCCAGGTATGGATCGCTCAGACCTATTCAATGTCAATGCAGGTATCGTTAAGTCATTGGCCGAGAAAATCGCGGTCGTGTGTCCTACTGCTTGTGTTGGTATCATCACTAACCCTGTTAACACCACAGTGCCTATCGCAGCTGAAGTCCTTAAGAAAGCAGGTGTGTATGACAAGCGTAGACTGTTCGGTGTGACGACGCTTGACGTTATTCGCTCTGAGACATTTGTAGCTGATCTGAAAGCGAAAGATCCAGGTGATATTCGCGTACCAGTTATTGGTGGTCACTCTGGTGTGACTATTTTACCGCTACTTTCTCAAGTTGAAGGTGTTGAGTTTACTGCGGAAGAAGTAGAAGCGTTAACTAAGCGTATTCAAAACGCTGGTACTGAAGTGGTTGAAGCGAAGGCGGGTGGCGGCTCTGCGACCTTGTCTATGGGTCAGGCAGCGTGTCGCTTTGGTTTAGCTCTTGTTAAAGGTCTTCAAGGCGAAGAGAACGTTATTGAGTGTGCTTATGTGGAAGGTGATGGTGAGCACGCTCCATTCTTCGCACAACCAGTTAAGCTAGGTAAAGACGGCGCAGAAGCTATCCTTAGCTACGGTGAACTCAGTGATTACGAGAAAGCAGCACTAGATGGCATGCTAGAGACGCTTAATAAAGATATTGAAATTGGTGTAGAGTTCGCTAAGTAAACTCCTACATTAATTTAAATAGCAAAAGCCGGTCTTTTTAAGATCGGCTTTTTTGATCTATACCCTATAAGACTCCGTAATAAATCGGAGCGGAGAGGAAGGGTCATGGAAATGAAAGATGTAGTAAAAGGTATGTGGGTGGATTCACAACACGGCGCTGGCAGAGTGCTTGTTGTCGACGAGCAGTCACAGTCCGTTTTGGTTGAACCAATAGGAAGCGAGGAGCAGTGGGCACTATCTGTTGACGAAGTTGAAGAAGAGCTGCAGCTTCATAACGGTTGTGATAAATACTACTAGAGCTTAGTGTCAGAAACGAAAAAGGGCAGTGATATAAAATCACTGCCCTTTTGGCTTTATGCCGTTCTTTTCACTGCCATGTAGGCAAGCGCGATTAAGGCTTCTTTATATTCACTGTCAGGCACGATAGAAAGCGCTTCAATGGCCTTATCAGCTTCTTTAAAGGCCATGTCTTCAGTGTACTTTAATGAGCCCACACGATTCATTGTTGCCATAATGGTATCGAGCTTATCAATCCCATTACCTTTTTCAATTGCTTCGCGAATCATCGCACTTTCGTGTTCTTCACCGTGCTGCATGGCGTGGATAAGCGGTAATGTTGGTTTACCTTCAGCTAGGTCGTCACCGACATTTTTACCCATGTCTTCACCCGTAGAGGTGTAATCCATGACGTCATCAATAAGCTGGAACGCGGTTCCAAGGTACTTACCGTAATTCTGTAGTGCAAGTTCGACTTCTGGAGAGGCATCGTTGAGGATAGCTCCAACTTGAGTCGCGGCTTCAAACAAACGTGCCGTCTTAGAGTAGATGACTTGCATGTAGCTTTCTTCAGAAGTATTAGGGTCATTGCAGTTCATTAGCTGCTGAACTTCACCTTCTGCGATGACATTCACGGCATCACTCATAAGCTCTAAAATGCGCAATGAGCCAAGACCCGTCATCATTTGGAAAGAACGAGTATAGATGTAGTCACCTACTAGAACACTCGCAGCGTTACCAAAAGCAGCGTTTGCTGTTGCTTTACCTCGTCGCATATCAGACTCATCTACTACGTCGTCGTGCAATAACGTCGCAGTATGGATGAACTCAATAAACGCAGCAGCCGTTGTATGTGCGTTACCTTGATATCCTAAAGCTTTCGCTGAAAGCAACGCGAGTAGCGGTCTTAAGCGCTTGCCGCCACTACTTACAATATAGAAACCAAGTTGATTGATTAGACTAACTTCTGAGTTTAATTGTGCTTGTATTGTTTCATTCACTTTTGCCATATCATCGGCAGTCAGTGCTTGGATAGCTTTAAAATCCATTACGTACCCGGTTGAGCTTAGAGCCAATAAGGCTTAGTCGTTGGTTATAATCTGTGAATAATACACTAAAAAACGTTGATTAATACATGGTGAAAGGGCATTATTGCCGCACTTTTCATTGGCGATTAGTGTTTCGCCAATTTTTTCAAAATATGGCTTGTCATAGGGTAATCATTCGCGTAGAATCTGCGCCCTATTGATGATTAGTTTAGCGCACACCCTATTTGTTGAAATAACAATCAAAAGGCTGTGCGGAAAAAGCGGAGTAAAATATGTACGCTGTTTTCCAATCTGGTGGTAAACAACACCGTGTAAGCGAAGGTCAAACTCTTCGTTTAGAGAAATTAGACGTTGAAACTGGTGCAACTGTTGAATTTGATAAAGTTCTTCTTGTTGCTAACGGTGAAGACATTCAAGTTGGCGCTCCTCTTGTTGAGGGCGGCAAGGTAGTTGCTGAAGTGGTACAACACGGTCGTGGCGATAAAGTAAAAATCGTTAAGTTCCGTCGTCGTAAGCACTCTCGTAAGCAACAAGGTCACCGTCAGTGGTTCACGGAAGTGAAAATCACTGGCATCAACGCTTAATTCGATTAGGAGAGTTTAACAATGGCACACAAAAAAGCTGGTGGTTCTACTCGTAACGGCCGCGATTCAGAAAGCAAACGTCTAGGTGTTAAGCGTTTCGGTGGTGAGTCTGTTCTTGCAGGTAACATCATCGTACGTCAACGTGGTACTAAGTTCCACGCTGGTACTAACGTTGGTATCGGTAAAGACCATACTCTTTTCGCTCTTACTGAAGGTAAAGTGAAATTCGAAGTTAAAGGTCCTAAGAACCGTAAATTCGTTAGCATCGAAGCTGAGTAATTTTAGCGCTAAGCTAAATTACGAATAAGCTTTCTAGCTGAATTCAAAAGCCCTGCCGAGTCGGCGGGGTTTTTTATTTATATGGGCAGTCGATAGAGACGAGTCTCTAGGCATAGCTATGTTGAAGCAACAAGCTCTGCACCATGGGGAATCGTCTCTGTCATCTGCTAAAATGTAGTGATAATTGATTGAGCCCACAAAGTGATCTTATGTCTTTTCGGCAGGATGGCTTTGGTGGTGGGTAGCGAAGAAGTAGTCGGAGTAAGAGATGAAGTTCGTTGATGAAGCGGTAGTAAAAGTCCAAGCGGGCGATGGCGGTAGCGGTGTCGTTAGTTTTTGGCGTGAAAAATTCGTAGCGAAAGGTGGTCCTGACGGTGGCGATGGCGGCGACGGTGGCGACATCTATATCGAAGCAGATGAGAACCTAAATACGCTCATTGACTATCGCTTCCAACGCTTTTACGAAGCTGAGCGTGGCGAAAATGGTCGCGGTGGTAACTGTACTGGTAAGCGTGGTAAAGATAAGGTACTTAAAGTGCCTGTCGGTACTCGAGCTGTAGATATTCACACTAATGAAATCGTTGCTGAAGTTGCTGAACATGGCAAAAAAGTGATGGTTGCAAAGGGTGGTTGGCACGGCCTAGGTAATACTCGATTTAAGTCATCGGTTAACCGAGCTCCTCGCCAGAAAACACTGGGTACTAAAGGCGAAATTCGTGAATTGCGTTTAGAGCTGTTGCTACTTGCTGACGTGGGTATGCTTGGTTTGCCAAATGCGGGTAAATCAACATTTATCCGTGCAGTTTCGGCGGCTAAGCCAAAAGTAGCCGACTATCCATTTACTACGCTGATCCCTAGTTTAGGTGTGGTTAGCGTTGTTCCTGAGAAAAGCTTTGTTGTGGCGGATATCCCAGGTCTGATTGAAGGTGCCGCAGACGGTGCTGGCTTAGGTATTCGTTTCCTTAAGCACTTAGAGCGCTGCCGAGTATTGCTGCACATGATCGATATTATGCCTATCGATCAAAGTAACCCTATCGAGAACGCACTGACGATTATCGATGAGCTAGAGCAGTACAGCGAAAAGCTAGCGGATAAACCGCGCTGGTTAGTATTCAATAAAGTCGATCTTATGCCAGAAGAAGAAGCGAATGAAGTGATCCAAGAGATCCTCGACGCACTTGGTTGGGAAGATGAGTACTTCAAGATCTCTGCAGTGAATAAGCAAGGAACTAAAGAGCTTTGCTATAAGCTTGCTGACTTTATGGAAACACTGCCACGCGCTGAAGAAGAGATTTCTGAGGAAGAGAAAGTCGACTTTATGTGGGACGATTACCACAAAGATGCAATGTCTGGTAAAGACGTGATTACTGAAGACGATTGGGATGATTGGGACGACGAAGAAGATGACGGCCACGTTGTCTACGTCCGTGACTGATTGTTACCTCAATGATTTAAAAAGCTGCAAAGTTACTTTGCAGCTTTTTTTGTACTCAAATTATTTCAGTGTGGCTTGTACTAAGGCAAACTGATGCAAACTCTCTTTTCTCCCCCTTTATGCTAAAGGAAGCCTTTTAAATGGATTTAAATCGGCGAATTTCGGATGTGGATGCTCTGATATTTAAACACTACCGTGTTGTACATGGCATTCGGATTTCCGTGGCATTCGTTTTAACTCTAGCTTTAACCAGTTATTTTCAGATTCCCGAAAGCACCTGGATACTCATTACGTTAGTAGTAGTGATTGGCCCTATCTCGTATTTAGGTAATGTTTTACCACGAGCTTGGCATCGCACTATGGGAACGATTATTGGAGCATTGTCAGGGATTACCGCCATTTTACTTGGACAATGGTCAATGTTGGCTATGTATGCTTGGTGCGGCGCTGTGATGTTTTGTAGTGCCTATTTTGCGTTAGGTAAACGCCCTTATGTGGGTTTGCTGATTGGTATTACCCTTGCGGTCACTATTGGAGCAGGTAATCACGATATTGAAGTTGCGTTGTGGCGTGGTCTTGATGTAACGATTGGCTGTGTATTAGCGGTGTTGTTTTGCATTATTTATCCGCAAAGAGCGTTTATTCATTGGCGCATGCGTCTAGGCGCCACGCTGGACCGGTTTGCTAAGGTCTATCAAATATCCACATCATTGAACATGCTTGAACAGCCGAACCTTGAGCGCTACCAGCAAACGCTAATGAAGGAGATGGTAACCTTGAGAAGTCTCATTTCTCCTTCAGTTAAAGAGTCAAAGCTAAGTGCACAATTATTAGAAGCGATTCAAGTACAGCTTCGCAACATGCTTTACTCCATTGAACTTTTGAACACCTCTTATTGGAGCGACAGGCACAGTCATTTGAATATGCTTTGGTCCAAACCCCTTAATGATTGCCAGAAAATCATTGAGAAAGAGTTCGAAGCACTTGCAACATTAATAATGACCGGGAAATTAGAGACCGAGCTTTCAGGTAAAGAAATTGCGACAGCAAGAGAGACCTTAAAAAACAGTTTGCCAAAGATTGATGGTGAGGAGACGAGCATCAATGGCTACTTATGGCTTAATTTGAAGCTAATGGAAGACCTTGTAAGCCTAAAACGACTGTTAGTTTATTCGCTGAATCTGTCTCAAGAGTAGTTTTCACAAATTTGTTGTTTTCTGTCAATCGTGCCCCAGTTTTTAGTTCATCAACAATGAAAATGCCCCTAAAATGGATTCAATACTGAATGACCACGAAAAAACTGGAATGGATTCTAAGCAACGAGCCGTCTCTCGGCTGATTGCGCAAGCAGGGCAAATGTTACTTGCTCATGGCGCAGAAAGTACGTTAGTTGGCGATATTACTCGAAGAATGGGTATTGCTGCTTCTATGGACGAAGTAGAAGTATCACTGTCAGCAAGTTCATTAGTGATTACCACGGTTTACAAAGAACATTGTGTTACGACGGCAAGACGAAGCCCAGATCGTGGGCTTAATATGCGTGTTGTGACTCAGGTTCAACGTATCTGTATCATGATGGAGAAAGGCATTCTTGACTATCAACTAGCTCAGAAAAAACTGAATAAGATCAGTCCTGAACGCTATAATCGTTGGCTAGTCGTGGTGATGATAGGGCTATCATGCGCTGCTTTTAGTCGTCTCGCTGGCGGTGACTGGTCAGTGTTTGCAATGACTTTTCTAGCTTCAGCCGTTGGTATGACGGTACGTCAAGAAATCGGCCATCGCCATTTTAACCCACTCTTAAACTTCTCCGTCACGGCGTTTGTTACCACACTTATTTCTGCCCAAGCAGTTATCTATAGCATCGGAGCGCAGCCTCAGCTAGTGATGGCGTCATCAGTGCTCATGTTAGTCCCCGGCTTTCCACTAATTAACTCTGTTGCTGATATGGTCAAAGGTTATGTCAACATGGGGATTGCTCGTTTTGTTTTTGCCAGCTTATTAACCCTAGCAACCTGCTTGGGGATAATTGGTGCCATGAGTCTGACGGATGTTCTAGGGTGGGCTCAGTAATGACAATAGTGGAATTATTATTTGCTCTGCTTAACGACATGTTCTTTGCCGCTATTCCAGCAGTAGGGTTTGCGTTGGTATTTAATGTTCCTCAAAATGCGTTAGCTTATTGCGCGATTGGTGGGGCAGTTGGCCATGGCTCTCGCTTTTTGATGATGCATTATGGTGTTCCGATTGAATGGGCTACTTTTTTTGCCGCAACGATTGTCGGTATGATTGGCGTTCATTGGTCGCATAAGTTTCTAGCTCATCCTAAAGTGTTTACGGTGGCCGCGCTAATACCGATGGTTCCTGGGGTGTTTGCCTATAAAGCTATGATTGCTATGGTGGAAATCAATCATCTTGGTTATACCCCAGAGCTTCTGGCTACTCTAATGGAGAACTTCCTAAAGGCGATGTTTATAATTGCTGGTTTGGCTATTGGTCTTGCCATGCCGGGACTGTTATTCTATCGCAGCCGACCCGTCGTTTAATTAGGAATACAGTACCTCAATGATTATTAGCATGATTGCCGCTATGGCAGACAATCGAGTCATAGGCAAAGATAACCAAATGCCTTGGCACTTACCTGCCGACTTTATCTGGTTCAAAAAGTGCACCATGGGAAAACCCGTTATTATGGGTAGAAAAACCTATGAATCTATAGGGCGCCCTTTACCTGGTCGTCAAAACATTGTCGTTAGTCGAAATTCTGAGCTTCGCATAGATGGAGTGGAGACGGTAACTTCATTGGAACAAGCTTTGAGCTTAGTGAATGATGTGGAAGAAGCGATGATCATTGGTGGCGGTAGCTTTTACGAGCACTGTATGCCGATGGCAAACAAGCTTTATCTAACCTATATCGATGCAAATGTTGATGGCGATACTCAATTTCCTGATTGGGGAGAAGGCTGGAAACAAGTGCATAGTGAGCAATATCAAGCGGATGAGAAAAACGCGTACGACATGCAGTTCGTCATTCTTGAGCGCTAATATTCGCCGCCTAAGAGAGGTTTCTTAGGCGTCTTTTATTGAATATTTAACCTAAGGCTGGTTGTTCAAAAACGGCCTTATCTTCCCAACGAATCATAGTAAGGCTACCTCCCCAAACACACCCGGTATCCAATCCTATAACCTGTTCACTGATGTAGCCTCCTAGTGCTGCCCAATGCCCAAAAATTACGGTTTTATTAAGCGAGACTCGATTTTTTAATTGGAACCACGGAACATATTCTAGAGGGTTTACGTCGCTAGGAGGTAGCTTACAGGCCATATCTAAGCGCCCATCTGGATAACAAAAGCGCATTCGGGTGTAGGCATTAATGATGTAACGCCAACGTTCGAAACCGGTGAGTCCTGATTGCCAGAAGTCGGGGTCATTGCTGTACATATTATGGATGAGTGCTTGCCAATCATCACTTTGTAGTTGTTGCTCAACTTCTCGAGCATTGACTCTCGCCTGTTCTAAAGTCCACTGAGGAGAAATACCTGCATGACAAACGACAAATTCATCATGTTCTAAGAGCAAAGGCTGGTGTCTGAGCCAGTCTAATAAATCTGTCTTGTCTAGAGCTTCTAAAATCGGAAGTGTTTTGTCTTTGGGCTTCGCTTTGTGTACGCCAAGCAATACGGCTAATAAGTGAAGATCATGATTACCCAGACAGACTTTTGCAGCTTCTCCCATGGCTTTGACGAAGCGGAGCGTTTCCAGTGATTTAGGGCCTCTAGCGACGAGATCTCCAGCAATCCAAAGGGTATCTTTTTGTTTGTCGAAATGACTTTTCGACAACAGTAGTTCCAATTCATCCAAGCAACCTTGAATGTCACCAACAATGTAATTTGCCACAAAAAACCTTAATTTAGAATATTGGGAATAGCTAAGCGGAATGGCTCTATTTCGGTAATGAATTCTTTGCCGTTGGCATCGATCATTATGTAATGACCTTGCATCACGCCAACAGGTGTCTCAATAGCCGTGCCACTGGTATACGTGTACTCATCACTTTTTTCGATTATTGGTTGTTGGCCGATCACACCTTCACCCTCGACACTGAGCTGTTTTCCGTTAGCATCAGTAATCAGCCAACGTCGACTCATTAATTGCACAGTTTGCTGACTTAGGTTTTTTATCGTGATGACGTAAGCAAAGACAAAGCGCTTATTGTCTGGGTCAGATTGCTCTTCAACGTATTTGGTATGTACTTGGCATTTCACGCATGGCGAAGTTGTATCCATATGACTCTCCTATGCTGTTGAAAGGGCTGCCTATTCACTATGACAAAAAAAAACGCTCATTAGCAAGCTAGTGAGCGTTTTTTAATGAATTAGTTATGATTTTCATCTAACCAGTTAGCCATGGCTACGAACTGTTGTAATGTTAGATTCTCTGGTCGCATAGAAGGGTTTACGCCCAGTTCTTCCAGCGTTTCTGCTGACAAAAGAGACTTGTAGCAATTACGAACGGTTTTACGACGCTGGTTAAAGCCATCGCGACAGACTCTATCTAGCCATTTCAAACTAGTCGCAGGATAAGGTAGTTCTTCATAAGGAACCAATCTTACTACCGCTGAATCTACTTTCGGTGGCGGAACAAATGCTGTAGGTGGTACTTCAAGTACTGGAACCACTTTGCAGTAATACTGAGCCATAACCGTCAGACGGCCGTAAGCTTTTGTGCCTGGACCGGCGGCAAGGCGGTTCACCACTTCTTTTTGTAGCATAAAGTGCATATCTTGGATGTCTTTATGGAACTCAAACAAGTGGAACATCAAAGGTGTAGAGATGTTGTACGGCAAGTTACCGAAGATACGCAGCTTGTTATTTGGATTAACAAGTTGAGTAAAGTCAAAACGCATAGCGTCACCTTCATGAATGGTGAGCTTATCTCCCAAATCTGGGTGATTGCGTAGACGCTCTGCAAGATCTCGGTCTAATTCAATAACTGTAAACTTGTCGACTTCTTTACCTACTGGTTCAGTAATCGCACCAAGGCCTGGGCCAATCTCAACTAAGTTTTGACCTGGACGTGGATTAATTGCTGATACAATTCCGTCGATAACGTAAGGATCATTTAGGAAGTTTTGACCAAAACGCTTTCTTGCTTTGTGCCCTAGGTGGACATCATTTCTCATTGTCTGCTCTCTACTAAATCTATTGCGTACGCCAGTGCTGTCTCAAAGCTGCCAAAATCTGCTTGGCCTGTGCCAGCAAGATCCAATGCAGTGCCATGATCGACCGATGTCCTTATAAAGGGTAGACCAAGAGTGATGTTTACTGAACGACCGAAGCCTTTGTATTTAAGTACAGGGAGAACTTGATCGTGATACATGCCTAAGACAGCATCCGCATCGCGTAAATATTTGTCATTAAATATCGTATCGGCGGGTAATGGGCCGATAAGTTGATAATCTTTTTCTGTGCGAAGTTTCTCTAGGGTAGGAGTGATAGTTTCTATCTCTTCCATACCTAAGCAGCCATCCTCACCTGCGTGAGGGTTGAGGCCACAGACATAGATATTGGGTTTGGTAATACCAAACTTGGTGACCAAGTCGTGATGCAATATATCAACAATGCGTGTAACACGCTCTTCGGTGATGGCAGCAGGTACTTCCGATAATGGAAGGTGAGTTGTGACAAGTGCGGTTCTTAATCCTTCCGTTGCCAGCATCATGACCACAAGTGGTGTATTTGATACTTCTGCAAAGAACTCAGTATGGCCACTAAAGCTGACTCCTGCTCGATTGATCACCCCTTTATGCACAGGGCCGGTGACAATAGCATCAAATTCACCTTTCATACAGCCTTTTGCTGCTTTTTCCAGGGTATTTAACACGTATTGTCCATTCGCTTCGTCTAACTTTCCTGCTTTGGCAGGGACTTGCAACGGCTCATGTAAAATAACCAAGCGGCCTTTGCAATGTGAATCATAAACCGTCGGATCATAATCGAGTAGGTCGATGTCAATGCCAAGCTGCTGTGCGCGCTCGGCAATTAAGTTCTTATCAGCACAGACAACCACCTGATGTGGCCAGTCTCGCTGTGAGAGAGCAACCGCGAGATCGGGGCCTATACCTGCAGGCTCTCCGGCGGTAACAACAATACGCTTAGTTGGCATTGTTATCTTCCTCATCATCGTTCACCATTTCTACGAATGCACTGGCGCGAAGTTCTTGAATCCAGGCCGAAGCTTCTTCATTGAACTTACGATTGAACAAGATGCGGTATGCGCGGTTCTGCATGGCTGAGCCTGTCTTGTCGACATCTCTACGATCTAGAACTTCGACGATGTGCCAACCGTGTACGGTTTTAAATGGTTTACTGATTTGGCCAATAGGTAAGGTTTCAACCTGATGCTTGAACTCCGGAACGTATAGTTCTGGTGTTTGGTAACCCAGTTCGCCGCCTTGGACGGCTGAGCCAGGGTCTTGGCTATATTGCTCGGCCATTTCAGCAAAGGTAGATTCACCAGATTGAACTTTAGCGATGATATTGTTGAGCTCTCTTTGAACCCCTTCATCACTTAAAATTACCGTAGGTTTGATAAGAATGTGTCGTGCGTTTACTTCAGTAACAGACACCGTCTCTAAGCCTTTAACGTCTTCAATTTTTAAGATGTGAAAACCAACACCGCTGCGGAATGGACCAATAATAGTGCCTTTAGTTTGCATCTTAATTTGGTCAGCAAAGATGGTTGGCATCTCTTCTTTACGCATCCAGCCCCAATCACCGCCTTCTAGCGCTTTCGGACCTTTTGAGTAGGTATATGCCATAGTGGCAAAATCTTCACCTGATTTTAGGCGTGCAACTAGATCCTTCGCTTGCTGCTCTTGAACGCCTTTATCTTCGCCATCATTAAAGCGCAATTGAATGTGACGAATCTTATAGGTCACAGTGGCGTCGCTTTCTTTAGCAAGCAGCTCTGCGAGGTTATCGACTTCAGCTGGTAGAATGTTGATTCGTTGTCTTACCATAGCGTTACGAGCTTCACTGGCGGCGATTTCATCACGAATTTGTTCTCGAAATGCTTCCCACGTTAGTCCTTCTTCACGTACAGCTTGGCGAAGTTGCTCAATGGTTTGATTGTTGTTTTTAGCAATATCGTTAAGCGTGCTTTCTAGTCGGTTATCATCGATACGAACACCAATGCGATCAGCTTCTTGTAATTGCAGCTTTTCTAAAATCAGTTTATCGAGGATTTGCTCTTGGATAATATCTGCAGAAGGTAGCTCTTGGTCATTCTTACGAGCGTTGGCAGTAAGAGTCTTAGTGGCAGAATCAATATCACTTTGTAGGATAACGCCATCGTTGACGATAACACGAACGCGATCAAGCTCAACGGGCTCGGCAATGGCATGTAAAGCCATAACCGACAAAAGACATGTTGAAAGGAGTTTGCTTATAAATTTCATCGATATTCCTAGTGAAAACTTCACAGACTAGGAGTCTGTGAAGTTGATAAAGTTCCTAATTTCAGTCTAACGATCAGTTATTCAGGGTAAATGGTCGGCTGTATCCTAGCGCGTTTCCTGTAGGTGATGGTGGTGGTGCAGTACTTCCACCTAAGCCAGTAATTCCGAAATTCACTCTGATATTTTGTTCGAATACTGGGTTGTTGCCAATGCCATTCTCCCATGATCTAAGTTGTTTACTCAGGTCAAACCCAAGATACCAGCAATCAGACTCATACTGAATCTGAGCTAGCCATTCCATCGACGTCTTTTCTGTTGTATCGTAAAAATATTGTCCCTTGAAAATCCAGTTTGGATTAAGACGATAGCCTCCCAATAATCCAATCTGAGAGATTCCATTTTTGGTAATAGAATCAATATTATTCAAACTAACAGTATTCTCTATATATTCTTTTGTCACATAACGGTAGTTGGCTTGAATGAAATCACCACCAACACGGTACTCAATCGCACTATTACCTAATGACACTTGAGAACTATCAATGTCGTATTGAATACCACCGCGGTAGAATACACGATCATTGTAGTTGAAGTCCGTTTCTATAGCCCAAGCAGAGTAGTTTGATGAGGTATCATCAGATGGCGAATTTGATTGCTTTGTTTCAGAGTCCAAATAGTAAATTTGACCAAACGATACTGCCAGTCGCTCTCTATTCCCCGAATCAAAAAAGCGGCTAGTTGCGCCATAACTTACTTGGTTAGCGGCGGCTATTTTATCCACACCACTGTATTTTCTCGAACGGAACAGACCATAGTAGTCAGTTTGCAATAGTGTCGTGTCATATTCGTAAATGCCACTTTGATCGACTTGTGGTACATAGAGGTACTGAGCTTGAGGCTCCAAGGTTTGAGTGTAACCACTAATGAAGGATGTATCTCGCTCTAAAACTAGGCCTGCATGTGTTCTAAATTGTGGAATATTACGAAAAACCGTTTCTTCTAAAGGCCTAACGTTGCCATTATTATCAAGGACTGGTTTACGTATGTCTTGATCGTAATAGGTAGATAAATAGCGAGCTTCTGTTGTCCATGTACCCCAAGTGGTGGCGAGAGGTAGAGTTAGCCCTGGCTCGATATGAACACGGGTGGCTTCCGGCTTATCATCATCATTTATTTTGAAATGTGAAATATGACTAACCACGTCAAAGTCTAATCCCTTATAGAAATTAGGTAGGTAATAGTTAGCTTCAAATTGTGGCGCTAGTTGGTAGGGTTGGCTATTTTCAACCAAAATTTGGAAATCTCGAACTCTAAGAGCAGTATCCCAATTGGCATTTCGATAGGTAACATCACCTTCTTGTAATAGTTGACCATCTGAGCGATTACCTAGACTCGAGTCCATGTCTGTAAAATAATCGATGTCACTGACTTGAGAGTAATCGACCTTCAGACCCCAGTTGGAGTTAAATCTAGTATTGTTCGTGAATTGACTAGCCCAGCGAGCGCCCTTATCCTCGAACTTCTTATCTTTACCTAAAACTTCAGCTTGCAGTCGACCAGTACTATTTGAAGTTAAGTATCTAAAATCACCTTTAAGTTGTAACCCACGGTTTTGCATATAATTGAAAGTAGTAAGCAAATCGTAGTTTTCAGCTAGGTTCCAGTAAACAGGTAGTGCAAACTCAAAACCATTCTTAGAACCAAGTGATGCAGATGGTCGTAACACGCCGGTTTTGCGTCTGTCACCAATAGGCATCTGCATATATGGCAAATAAAAGATAGGGACGTTCTGAACTTCAACTCTTGAATTATAAAGAGTTGCGACTTCCTCGTCTGGATCAATGTCAATACCAGAAGCTAAGAAACGCCATGAGTTGTCTCCTTCTGGGCATGAAGTAATCGAGCCATCTTCAATCTCATATAGCTTTTTACCAGTCTTGGAAACAAATACTGCATCGCCACGGCCTGGGGTACACAAAAATTGATATTGCGTGTTCTCAAGAGTAATTTCATCTTTATTGAGGTTGTTTGTGGCTTTGTCAGAGACTGCTCGGATCTCACCATCATTCATTACCACGTTACCTTCAGCGACAACGATATTTTCTTTTTGATGAAGTGTGACATTATCTGCGGTGATGGTTTTATTGCCTTGAACTACCACTACATCGCCTTTATATGTCGCGCGTTGTCCACTGATCGCTTCCAAAGAGTCCGCTTCTATATTGATTGGCTCTTGATTGGAATCGGAACTTTGTGCAGTATCAACAGAGCACTGCTCTGCTGGTGGCATAGTTTGCCCACTATTTTTCGATGTTTCTTCGGCATGTGCGTAAGACGCTAGCAGCGCAGCACCTATTGAGGCCGCTAGATATGTGCGGGAAAAACGTGACATCGAGTTGTACTATCCTGTTTAACTTGATTCATTCAGTTGAATTCGATTGATATTGAATCGTTTATAAGACGGTCTCTATCATAAAGGAAATTGACCTTAACGACACTAGTAGACTGCGAATCAGCGCAAAAATTCATAAATAAAGAGCACATAAATCACATGATAGGTAAAATTTTAGGCGTATTTTTCGGCATGTTATTTGGCGGACCGTTAGGTGCGCTGTTCGGTTTATTCATTGGGCACCAGTTCGACAAAGCGAGACGATTAAATCAAGGTGGTTTTGCACGAGGTGGATTTGGCGGTGCAGATCAAGCTAAACGACAAGAAGAATTTCTCACCTCTGCCTATGCTGTGATGGGGCATGTTGCCAAAGCGAAAGGACAAGTCACCAAAGAAGAGATTCAACTAGCGACCATTATGATGGATCGTATGAACCTTAATAGTGAGCAAAAAAGAGCAGCTCAAGAAGCGTTCCGCGAGGGGAAGTCGGCGGATTTTCCGTTAGAACGTATTCTTGATAAGGTCCGTATTTCGTCGGGCGGTCGTCATGATCTGCTTCAGTTCTTTTTGGAACTGCAAATTTCAGCAGCCTTTGCTGACGGAAGTGTTCACCCTGCTGAACGAGAAGTGTTGCACCGGATTGCACAAGGACTTGGCTTTTCAGCTCAGCAGTTAGAGCAGCGATTACGAATGCAAGAAGCGGCGTTCCGATTCCAACAAGGTGGTAATTTCGGTGGTGGTCACTATCAAGGTGGTCAACAATCAGGAAGTTGGCAGCAAGCGAGCAGTGCGTCGCAGCTTTCTGATGCGTATGATGTGCTTGGTGTGTCTGAAGATGCCGATGCGAAAACACTCAAACGAGCTTATCGTAAACTGATGAATGAGCATCATCCAGATAAACTGATGGCTAAAGGTTTGCCACCTGAAATGATGAATATGGCAAAAGAAAAATCTCAAGAGATTCAAAATGCCTATGATTTAATTAAGAAGGTGAAGGGATTTAAATAATGCAGACAGACAAGGATGTACTGGACTTTTGGTTTGGTGAATTAACGCCTGCAGATTGGTTCTCAGGCGATGAGGCACTAGATAGCCTTATAGAGCAGCGCTTTTTGTCGCTGCATAATAAAGCCGCGCTCGGTGAACTGTATACGTGGCGTCAAAGCCCACAAGGACGCCTAGCTGAAATCATAGTATTAGACCAGTTTTCTCGGAATTTATATCGCGGTAAGCCTCAGTCATTTTTGTCCGACCCAATGGCGTTGGTACTCGCCCAAGAAGCGGTAGCATTAGGCGAAGATATGAAGCTAAGTGAAGAGCAACGTAGCTTCTTATACATGCCTTATATGCATAGCGAATCTTTGGTTGTTCATGAAGAGGCTGTGCGCTTGTTTAAACAAAGCGGTCTTGAAAATAACCTGGATTTTGAATATCGCCACAAAGTGATTATCGAGCGATTTGGCCGCTACCCACATCGGAATAAGATTTTAGGGCGACAATCTAGTGAGGAAGAGCTGGAATTTCTTACCCAGCCCGGCTCTAGTTTTTGAAATGTAGTAAGGTCTAGGCAAGCAAGCCTGGACCCTAATACTATTTTTTGTTTAAAGCCCAATCGTAATCGTAGTCAATTTTACCCGCAAACCCTGTTAGCTTAGGGCTGTATTTTGCCATATGAGCAATGACACCACCTTGAGCTTTGAAGTCCTCAGCAAACCAGTCGTAAATCGACGAAAGTGTTGCCTTGTCACCTTTGATGTTTACGCCCTTATTTGAGTTGATAAAAGTGCTTGCCGCCTGTTCCAGTAACGCTTCTGTATTGCTTGATGTGAATGCTTGAGGTTGCAGGTTTGGACACCCTAAACTGGCGCAGTTAACGGCGTAATGGGTTCTTGGGTCATTCCAAATAGGACGAAGGATTCTATGCTCAATATCATTAAGCGTCAGCGTCTGACCTGTAATTGTAATGACATCATCTCCCCAAGGTCCAAAGCTAAATAAACCACCCAGCTTTGTAATCGATTTTATTGGGTAATTATCCAAAATTAGGTCAACGGTAATCGCATTGTAGAGGTTCACCCAGTAAGCGTATTGTTCCGCTTTATTCAGTGTTCTTGGGTCGATGGCTGCGAGTTCCGACAGATAACTTTTTAATTGCTGCTTATCGTTTGGAGAAACTCGAACGTAACGTACCAAGGTGTTATCACCTTCTACTACCAAATACTTATCAAGAAAGGCTTGCCAGCTTTGGTGTGACACGTTTTGAAGGTTTGCTTCATTACTTGAATTCCAGTAAGCCCAAAGCTCAGATTTCGGCGCGGAAAACGCAGTAAAACTAAACAATAAGAGAGAAGCCGTGAGTGCTTTAAGCAGTGTTTTGACCATAGCAACGATCCATTTTATGTAAGGCTAATCCATCAGACCTGTAAAGATGCCAAGTTATTTCAATTGAGTGAAAAAAATCCCAGCACTTGGCTGGGATTTATCAATTCGTTTTGACTTTTATTTTAGGAAGCTAGGAATGTTGGCTTCATAAGCTGCAATTTTGTCGTCGTGCTGCAACGTTAGACCAATGTTGTCTAGACCGTTTAATAGGCAGTGGCGACGGAATTCGTCAATCTCAAAGCTGTAAGACTTACCGTTAGCTGTTACTTTCATTGCTTCTAGGTCGACAGTTATTTCTGCACCTTCGTTTGCTTCGACGTATTGGAACAGTTCATCCACCTCTTGCTCCGTTAACCGAACTGGTACCATTTGGTTGTTGATAGAGTTGCCATAGAAGATATCAGCAAAGCTTGGAGCGATCATTACTTGGATGCCGTAATCAGCCAGTGCCCACGGAGCGTGTTCACGCGAAGAGCCACAGCCAAAGTTTTCACGAGCAAGTAAGATGCTAGCGCCTTGATAGCGAGGAGCATTCATGACAAATTCTGGATTGTCTTGCTCGCCTGCGTCGTCCAAGAAGCGCCAGTCGTGGAATAGATGTTTACCAAAACCAGTGCGAGTTACTTTCTGTAAAAATTGCTTAGGGATGATGGCGTCGGTATCGACATTCGCTGCATCTAAAGGTACGACTAAGCCGGTGTGTTGTTTAAATCCTGACATGTGGGTTTCCTTCTTAGTCTAGCTCTCTGATATCAACAAAATGACCTGCGATAGCCGCTGCGGCTGCCATTGCAGGACTCACTAGGTGTGTGCGACCGTCACGGCCTTGACGACCTTCAAAGTTACGGTTACTAGTAGAGGCACAGCGCTCCTGTGGGCCTAGGCGGTCATTGTTCATCGCCAGACACATTGAGCAGCCTGGCAAGCGCCATTCAAAGCCCGCTTCTTTAAAGATAGAGTCTAAGCCTTCCGCTTCAGCCTGAGCTTTTACCTGCTCTGAGCCAGGGACAATCAAAGCTTGCACATGATCTGCGACTTTACGACCTTTAGCAACAGCGGCTGCAGCACGCATATCTTCGATACGAGAGTTAGTACAAGAACCTACAAATACTTTGTCTACTGGGTAGTCTTTAAGTGATTTTCCCGCTTCTAGACCCATATAAGCCAGCGCTTTTTCTGCAGATGCTTTTTCTACTGGGTCAGTAAAGCTTTCCGGTGATGGAATAGGTTGGTCAACGGCAATAACTTGGCCAGGGTTAGTACCCCAAGTAACCTGAGGTTTAATATCGGCCCCGTTTAGTGTAACGACAGCGTCAAACTTAGCATCGTCATCGGTTTTAAAGGTTTTCCAGTATTCAACGGCAGCATCCCAGTCAGCGCCTTGAGGAGCGAACTTACGGCCTTTTAGATACTCAAACGTCGTCTCATCAGGAGCGATAAGACCTGCTTTCGCACCGAGTTCGATAGCCATGTTACATACCGTCATACGACCTTCCATAGAAAGGTCAGTAATCGCTTCACCACAGAACTCAACGACGTAACCCGTACCACCTGCTGCTGTAGTTTCACCGATAATGGCTAGGACGATATCTTTTGCCGTTACACCAGGAGCCACTTTACCTTTGACTTCAATCTTCATCGCTTTAGCGCGAGATTGTTTTAGTGTCTGAGTCGCTAGGACGTGCTCTACTTCTGAGGTACCAATGCCAAATGCCAATGAACCAAATGCACCGTGAGTGGCCGTATGCGAATCACCACAAACAATGGTCATCGCTGGTAGCGTAATACCAAGCTCTGGGCCCATAACATGAACAATACCTTGGTATTTATGATTGATATCGTAAAGTGTCACCCCGAATTCTTCGCAGTTCTTGGATAGCGTTTCCATCTGGATACGTGCCATTTCACCAGAGGCGTTGATGTCTTTGGTCGTTGTCGAAACGTTGTGGTCCATCGTCGCGAAAGTCTTACCTACTTGGCGCACTTGGCGACCTTTTTCGCGCAGACCATCAAATGCTTGAGGAGATGTCACTTCATGAACCAAGTGACGATCGATATATAGGATTGGGTTTTCACCCTCCGCTTCTACGGCGACGTGTGCATCGTAGACTTTTTCGTATAGTGTTTTTGACATTGCTAAATTCCTTGCTTCTTCCGCCACGTCCCTATAGGCGCAGCGAAGGCGATGTTGTAATTATGAGTTCAATACGTAACTTGCGATCTTGTCACCCATCTCAGAGGTGCTAAGTGCTGGCTTATCGCCTGCTAGATCCGCCGTTAACTCGCCTGCAGATAGTGCCTTACTAACTGCGGCTTCGATGTCTTGCGCTGCGGCCTCTTCACCTAAGCTGTAACGAAGCATTAGCGCAGCAGAAAGAATTTGTGCTACTGGGTTAGCAATGTTTTTACCAGCGATGTCTGGTGCACTGCCGCCAGCTGGCTCGTAGAGACCGAATTGACTTTCATTAAGACTTGCTGATGGCAACATGCCCATAGAACCTGTGATCATCGCACACTCATCAGAAATGATGTCACCAAAGATGTTAGAGCAAAGCATGATGTCAAACTGAGCCGGATCTTTGATTAATTGCATGGTTGCGTTATCGATGTACATGTGGTTTAGAGTGACATCTGGGTACTCTTTTGCTACTTCTTCAACGACTTCACGCCATAGGATAGAGCTTTGTAAAACATTCGCTTTATCGATGGAGTAAACGTTTTTGTTGCGAAGACGTGCGGACTCAAAGGCAATCTTGGCAATGCGTTCAATTTCAAAACGGTGGTAGACCTCAGTATCAAACGCTTTTTCTGTCGGGCCTTCACCTTCACGACCTTTTGGCTGACCAAAGTAGATGCCACCTGTTAACTCACGAACCACTACAATATCGAAGCCTTTTGCTGAAATATCAGCACGAAGAGGTGAAAAGTCTTCTAGACCAGCGTGAATTTGCGCTGGACGTAAATTACAGAATAGTTGGAAGTGTTTGCGAAGTGGTAGAAGGGCGCCACGTTCTGGCTGGTCATTGGGTGGAAGGTGCTCCCACTTGGGACCTCCAACTGAACCGAATAGGATTGCGTTTGATTCTTCACAGCCTTTCACTGTGCTCTCTGGAAGAGGGCAACCGTGATTATCGATGGCGATACCACCTACATCGTATTCTTCACGTTCTAGTGTAATGCTGTGCTTCTCTGAAATCGCATCCAACACTTTATGTGCTTGAGCCATAACTTCTGGGCCAATACCATCACCTGGTAGAACTGCAATCTTGTAAGTACCTGCCATGGGGCTAATTTCCTTAAATGTTGTATTTGCTTATATTTCTTAAGCCCCTTGAAAACTATTGTCTTGACAACAACAGCAAGGGGCTAAATTTTCCTGTGGTCTTGGGAATGAACGCTTACCTTAGACCGCTTCTACTTTTTTCTGCTTCATCTCTTCAATCTGATCAGCGCGATGAATACTATTGATAACATGAAGTAGGGCTTGACCAGAAGCTTCAACGATATCCGTTGAGACACCAGTCCCGTGATATTTGCGACCCTTGTAGTTAGCAATAATATCGGCTTGGCCCAAACCATCTTCGCCTTCACCTTTTGCAGTCAAATCAAACTTATCTAGAACAATGTCGTAACCCGTCACGCGATAGATACATTGATAAAGCGCATCAACTGGGCCGTTACCGACGGCCGCCTCGCATTTCTCTTCATCACCACATTGAATCTTGATGCTTGTCGTTGCCATGATGCTACCAGATTGAACGCTTAGATAGTTCAACTTAAAGAAGTCGTCTTCGGCACGCAAGTTCGCAAAGTGCATTAATGCTTCTAAATCGTAATCAAAGACCTGACCTTTACGATCCGCTAGCTTCAAGAAATCCTCATATAGCGTGTCTAGATTGTATTCATTCTCGTTGTAACCCATCGCATCCATATGACTCTTAACAGCAGCTCGACCAGAACGACTCGTTAGGTTCAATGCTTTGTCTTTTAGGCCAATGGATTCCGGTGTCATGATCTCGTAGGTATTTTTGTTCTTCAACATACCGTCTTGGTGAATGCCTGAAGAGTGGCTAAATGCATTCGCACCAACAATGGCTTTGTTGTCTTGAATTGGCATGTTGCATAGCTGGGAAACCAGTTTACTGGTGCGATGGATTTCTTGATGTTGCAGGCCAGTATGAACACCTAGAAGCTCTTGGCGCGTTTTAATAATCATCGCAATTTCTTCTAGAGAGCAGTTACCTGCGCGCTCACCGATACCATTGATGGTGCCTTCAATTTGGCGAGCACCTGCTTGGACTGCTGCGATAGAGTTCGCCACAGACATGCCTAAGTCATCATGGCAGTGCACCGAAATAATCGCTTTGTCGATGTTAGGAACGCGATTGAAAAGGGTTTGGATGATACCACCGAATTCGTTTGGAACCGTGTAGCCTACCGTGTCTGGAATATTGATAGTACTTGCGCCAGCGTCAATAGCGGCTTCGACCATACGGCAAAGATTGTCGATTGGTGTGCGTCCTGCATCTTCACAAGAGAACTCAACGTCGTCGGTATAGTTACGTGCATGTTTCACCGCTTTTACGCCCATCTCGACTACATCGTCATAACTACGACGCAATTTATCTTGAACGTGAACCGTTGAGGTAGAGATGAACGTGTGAATACGGAATGCTTCTGCGATTTTTAACGCTTCAGCGGCGGCATCAATATCTTTAGCCACTGCGCGCGACAATGCACAAACTCGACTGTTTTTGATGTGTTTAGCGATGGTTTGTACTGACTCAAAGTCACCTGGAGAGGAGATAGGGAAGCCAGCTTCAATAACATCAACACCTAGACGCTCGAGCGCATAAGCAATTTGCAGTTTCTCTTTAACTGTCAGACTTGCTGAAAGTGCTTGCTCGCCGTCACGCAATGTGGTGTCGAATATTATCACCTGATCTTTCATAGTTGCTTCCTCTTTGTACAGGTTAATCGTTTACGTCCAGTTCAATCGATATAAAAAAACCCGCTTGTCTAAGCGGGTTTTTTTAGAATTCTTAGTGGTGTTTTTCGTCCACAACCTACCCGCGCGATGTTTTCACGATAAGGAGGAGGTTCAGGAGTAGAGAAAAACGTAATGACACTGTTATGCATTCCACAAAATTAAGTTACAAGATTAGTACCGCACTCAAGCTCATGCGTCAAGGGTTAATCTAATTTTTCTTGGATATCGGATCAGTGAGCACTGCAGTCTCAGCGTTTTCAATAGTAAATTAATCAAATGATTAAATTGTGATGAATTATTGTTCTGCATAAAGCAAAGGTATCAGTCCTATAATTAATCTCGTGATTAATAATTAAGGTTAAATTATGCAGCCTGTGGAACAAGAAAAGAGAAAGGTAGGCCGCCCTAGAAAGCAAACTGACGCGCGACAAAAGCTGCTAGAGCATGCTCGTGAACTGTTTGTTGTCATGCCATACGATAAGGTATCGACTCGCCTGATTGCGCAACGAGCGGGTGTCAATATTGCGATGATTCGTTACTATTTTGGCAACAAAGAGGGGCTCTTCGAAACCATGGTTCGTGAGACCATCGCCCCGATGAAAAACAAAATGGATGAAGTTTTTATGAAAGGCGATCATCGTAACTTGTTTGATTTTATGCGTATTTATTATCACGAAATGAACAAAGTTCCACAGTTCCCGCGTTTAGTCGCTCAAATTATGCATATGCCTCCCTCGGCGACACAGAGACGACTGTTTGAAAAAGTGTTTGTTGATCTTGCTCGCCCAGACCATGACCTGATGTTTGGTCGACTGCAACAGGCAGGATATTTACGTGATGATATTGATCCGAAGCTTTGTAAAGTATCGTTCATATCACTCATGGTGTTTCCGTTTGTCGCGCCACCTGCCATGCTGCAACTACACGGAATCGAACTGAATGAAGCCTTTCTAGATGAGTTGCTCGAACACAACATTTCATTGCTATCACGTGCGCTGTTACGCGACCCTACTAACGACTAATCAGAATGTGACCTTATGACGTCTAAAAATAAAAAGCTGTTGTTTTTTCCTGCCTTTGCAGTTGGTGTAATTGCGCTCATTGCAGCAATAAACCTGAGACCCGATGTGCCAACGAAACCCGCTGGAGATCGTTCAAGAGTAGTGGATACCATGACTCTAGCACCGCAGATGTCAGCGCCTATCGCAATTGGCTTTGGTCGAGCTGAACCGAAAGTTGAGTGGAAGGCCATCGCGGAGGTGACAGGAGCGGTTGTTTACAAGCATCCAAATTTAGAAAAAGGCACAGTGGTAGCGGCGGGAACGGAAATTCTTCGTATTGACCCTTTAGATTACGAACTCAAACTATCACAGGCGATTGCCGACCTTAAATCAAGTGAAACTCAATTGGCTCGTTTAGACCAAGAAGAGGCGAACCTGAAACAAACACTATCTATTGAGATAAACCGCTTACAACTCGCGGAAAACGAATACCAGCGTCGTGTGGACCTCAATAAGCGTGGCTTAACGTCTCAGTCTGATGTAGATACTCAAAAACAAAATATGCTGTCGCAGAAAAAGTTGGTTCAAGATATTGAAAACCAATTGGCGTTGATGCCGGATGAAAGAGGTGTCTCCCAAGCTTTGGTGAAAGTGAACCAAGCGAAAGTAGATGAAGCGAAGCGCTCATTGGAGAAGACTCGTATTGTTTTGCCCGTTACGATGCGTGTTTCTGAAGTGGATGCAGAGTTAAACCAAGTAGTGAACTTGCAGCAAACCATGGTTACAGCACACCTAAACGATGTGATGGAAGTAGAAGCGCAGTTGTCGATTCACGATTTGCAGCTGTTGTCGAATACCCTGAATTGGGATGAGAGCCAAAGTGGTAATGTTGAATTAGATAAGCTGCAAGCCATTGTGGAATTGAGTAGCGGAAACCTTACGGCAACGTGGCCAGCTAAAGTGGCACGTGTCAGCGAAACCGTTGATGCCAACCAAGCGACAGCAGGTGTGATTCTGGAAGTTTCTCAATTACCAAGCAACAACGGCCTTGCGGGTACGCCAGTGCTGGTCAATGGGATGTTTGTAAAAGCAACTATTGAAGGACAGAAACAGCCATCTTGGCTCGTGCCTGAACGCGCTTTGCACGGCGATAAAATCTATTTGATGAACGATGAAAATCGCCTTGAAATGCGTTCGGTACAAGTCTCTTACCGTAGGGATAATCAAGTGATCATCACTGGTGACCTACAGCAAGGTGAGAAAGTGATTCTGAACGATATTTTGCCCGCTATTGAAGGAATGTTAGTCAGAGAGAGCATCGACGAGGCAAGCCAATGATTCGATTTTTCTCTAAGCACCCAACTGCTGCCAATTTGCTGATGTTGGCATTGTTGATATTGGGTATCTCGTCGTTGTCGACCATAAAACGTGAAACCTTCCCAGAGTTTGATCCGCCTTATATTATGGCAGCTATCACTTATCCCGGGGCATCGCCACAGGAAGTGGAAGAGAGTCTCTGCGTACGAATGGAAGATGCCGTCGATGGCCTATCAAATATTGAAGAAACCAAATGTGAAGCGATTGAAGGTTCTGCGCGTTTAACGCTTAAACTCAATGAGCGAGCAGACATCGGCCGTATGCTAGTGGATGTGCAAACTCAAATTAATGCTATCAACGATTTTCCTGACGAGATTGAATCTCCAGTAGTTCAAGAGCTGGATTGGAATGAGCCTGTAGTAGACGTTGCTATTACAGCGGACACCAGTTGGCCAGAGTTAAAGGCATACGCCGAGCAGCTTAAGCGCACTCTAAAGCTGGATTACGGTGTGTCACTTGTTGATGTGAGCGGTTTCTCGGATCACCAATATCGTGTGGAGTTGAACACTCAAATCATGCGCCAAATGGGGCTCAGTATCAGTGATATCGCGGTACAAATTGGTAATCAGAACATCAAGTTACCGAGTGGTAATGTTGAAACTGAAGACAAAAATTTCTTAATTCGTTTTGATGAACGACGAGTAACCCCGCAAGAGTTGGAGTCTATTGTTGTCGGTTCAAGTCCCAGCGGTGCACTTATTCGCCTGAAAGATGTAGCGACCATTACCGACCGCTTTGAGCTTGATGAGCAAAAGGTACTGTTCAACGGTAAGCCTTCTGCAGTGCTGAAGATCAGTAAAAACAAAGAAGATGATGCACTGCGTGTAAAAGAGCAGGTCACCAAATTTGTGGATGCACAGCGACTTATCGCACCAGAAGGCGTGACGTTAGAAATGACCAACGATATGTCATCGGTACTTTGGGATCGTCTGACCATGATGGTCAAAAATGGCTGGCAGGGGATCTTATTAGTCTTTGCGACGATGTGGTTATTCTTTAGTTTCCGTTATTCGTTTTGGGTTGCCGCTGGCTTACCGGTGGCATTTCTTGGTGGTCTTTTCTTGATGGCTAACCTCGGGCTGTCGATCAATATCATGTCGCTAGTTGGGCTATTAATGGCCATCGGTATCATGATGGATGATGCTATCGTTATCGCAGAGTCGATTCAATCTCACCTTGATCGAGGACAGAGTATCGATGATGCGGTCATCAATGGAGTGAAGAAAGTCCTACCCGGTGTTATCTCCTCGTTTTTGACTACCGTGTGTATTTTCGGCAGCTTGCTCTTCCTGCAAGGAGAAATGGGGGCGGTGCTGCGTGCTGTGCCACAAGTGTTGATTTTGGTGTTGTCGCTTAGTCTGGTTGAAGCATTTTTGATTTTGCCGAACCACTTGTCTCACTCGCTGCATAAACATAATAAAGATAAGCCTCCCGTAAAGTTCAAGCGCGTATTACTCGAGCGGTTTGAGCATTTTCGCAATACAACATTAGTGAATGCGGTCGACAAAGTCGTTTCCTACCGCTATGCCTTTATGGGCAGTGTTTTTGCGATGTTACTTATCTCAGTAAGCTTAATCGCTGGCGGGGTAGTGAAGTTCCATCCATTCCCTTCATTAGATGGCGATATAGCTGAAGCGAGGATCATCTTGCCACCAGGGGCCTCCTTGTCTCAAACAGAGCGTGTTGTCGATAAAATCGTTGCGTCGGCTGAAAAACTCAATAAGCAGTGGAGCGACGAAATGGAAGGTGGTGAACCACTGGTAAAACAAATTACTAGTCAGTTCAATACTAACCGTGATGCCAACGAATCAGGGCCACATATTGCTACAGTGAGACTGGATTTGCTCAGTGCTGAGCAACGAAATACCTTGATCGATGATTTTATTACGGCTTGGAGAGAAGATGTGGGAGAGCTCGCCGATCCAATCTCATTAGTCTTCAAGCAACCGACAATGGGGCCGGGTGGCCGTGCATTGGAAATTCGCATTAAGCATGATGACCTAGACATGCTAAAAGCGGCGTCCGTTGAGATACAACAATACTTGAATGAGTTTGATGGTGTCAGTGGTGTTTTGGACGATATGCGTTTAGGTAAAGAAGAAATTCTGGTCAAATTACGCCCAGGTGCCGAGAGCTTTGGTGTTAATGGTCAGCTGATTGCTAGCCAGCTTCGAGCCGCGTTTTTTGGTCAAACTGCTGATGAAATTCAGGTAGGGGTGGAGAACATTAAAATTGAGGTGAAACTCAACAAGCAAGATATTGGGGATATCCAGCAGCTGGCTAATTTCCCGATTTTCCTGGCGGACGGTTCACAAGTTCCTCTGGCTTCTGTCGCGACGTTAGACTTTCAGCGTAACTATGTGCGTATCCAACGTGTTGATGGTTTGAGAACCGTGAGCGTATTTGGTGACGTTGACGCATCTAAAGCTAGCTCGACCGATATTATCAGCCAGTTCCGCGCTGAAGAAGTCAGCAAGCTACAGCAAGAATATCCAGGATTGAGATTCGACTTCGAGGGGGAAACCAAAGACAGTGCAGAAACTGGCGCGTCAATGGCAAAAGGGTTCCTATTAGGATTATTTGGCGTATTCACCATTCTGAGTTATCAGTTCAGAAGTTACCTTGAACCTTTTGTGGTTATGTTGGCGATTCCTTTAGCCTTTATTGGTGTGGTATGGGGGCACTTGCTGTTAGGACACTCAATGAGTATGCCAAGTATTATGGGATTTGTGTCGCTAGCCGGTATTGTAGTGAATGACTCGATTCTCTTGGTGCAGTACATACGTCACCATGTGGATGAAGGCGATTCAGTGCATGACTCTGTGGTTAAAGCGAGCCGTGAACGTTTTCGTGCGGTGTTCTTAACCTCAATGACTACGGCGGCAGGTTTATTGCCTCTACTTACCGAGACCAGTTTGCAAGCTCAGGTTATTCAGCCGCTCGTTATTTCGATTGTGTTTGGTATTTTTGCTTCGACAGCCTTGGTGTTATTTATGATTCCATCGGCGTACGCCATATTGGCTGACTGGGGATTGGTCCACAAACACGAAGAAATCTAATTCGCGTAAACATAATATTCCTTACTTCCATTCTACAAGTTAGTGAGCTGAGTTCCTCAGCCACTAACTTTCATCATTTCTCCAATAAATCGTCACCTAATTGTCATTGTTGCTGACTACTTTTTGATCATGAGTTACTCGTTATCACAAGGAGTGAGTTATGAGAACCATTGAGCCAATTGCGCGAATGGATTTAGCCTTTTCATTGTTTTGCTTGCAGCATCGCTTTAATGCTCCGGTCGCTAAGATCAGCCGTTGGGTGTCCAGAACTGGAGATGGTCATCTTTACCTAATATTAGGATTGATGATTTGGTTTATGGACGATGTGGCAGGGCGTTTGTTCTTTGCTGCTGCGTTGCTGGCTTTCGCCATTGAGCTACCTATTTATTGGTTAACGAAGAACAGTTTTAAACGCCGCCGTCCTGAAGAGTTCTCTCATCTTCTTCAGGCCTTCATCACGCCTTCTGATCGTTACAGCCTGCCTTCAGGGCATACCGCAGCGGCGTTTCTAATGGCAACAATAATCGGGCACTTCTATCCAGCTTGGTATGACGCTGCTTTGATATGGGCGTTGCTGATTGGTGCGTCACGAATTCTGCTCGGGGTTCACTTTCTTACTGATGTGGTTATTGGTGCTGTCTTAGGTGTATCCGCTGCGCATGTATCGATCAGTTACGTGCTTGAGTTAGTTTAAAAGGTGATATTGATGAAGATTCTTTACGGTGTTCAGGGGACTGGAAATGGACATATTGCCAGAGCGAGAGCGATGTCTCAGGCACTGAAGTCTCATGATGTCGAGGTAGATTTTCTATTTTCCGGACGCGACAAAGACAAGTATTTTTCCATGGAGCAATTTGGTGATTACCAAACCCGACGGGGATTTAGTTTTGTGACCGAGGATGGCAAAGTTAATTACTTGAAAACAGTAATGGAAAATAGTTTAACCAGCTTTTTTAGTGAAGTGAGACAAATGGATGTCTCGGACTATGACTTAGTCATCAACGACTTTGAGCCAATCACGGCTTGGGCAGCGCGCTCTCAAAACGTACCAACCGTAAGCATCAGCCATCAAAATGCGTTTCTATTTGATGTACCACAAAAGGGGGCGAACTGGATTGATGACTCAGTTATCCAACATTTTGCACCTTCTCAGTATCAACTAGGTCTGCATTGGTATCATTTTGGCCAACCTATCTTACCGCCTATTGTTCATACCAACGGACATGATGTGACCTCGGAAGACTTCGTATTAATTTACCTGCCTTTTGAAAACACACAAACCATTATCGATGTGCTATTGCGCTTCGTAAATCAACGTTTTATCTGTTATCACCCTGAGATTATTGAGCAGCAACAAGTCGAAAACATTCTGATGAAGCCGCTGAGTCATGAGCAGTTTCAGCGCGATCTGCACCGTTGCCAAGGGGTAATCGCCAATGGTGGGTTTGAGTTGCCGTCTGAAGCACTGAGCTTAGGTAAGAAGCTATTGGTAAAACCACTTGATGGTCAGTTTGAACAACAAAGTAATGCCGCAACGCTAGAGAGCTTAGGGCTTGCTCAGTCCATGGACTTCCTTGATGCATCAGTCATTCGTGCTTGGTTAGATGAAAAGCAAGCTGAACGAGTAACCTATCCAGATGTTGCTAACGAGATTGCGGAGTGGCTAATAGCTGGAAACTGGGATTGTAGCCAGCAGCTACGTCATCGTTTATGGGAGAAAGTTGATTTTCCGAGCTACGCTTCCATTTAACGATCGTTTAGCCACCTTTATCACTTTAACGAAAAGCCGCATTGAGCGGCTTTTTTGCGATTAAAGCTCTGTAATACGTCGTTGTTGTATTTGCCATAAGCATCAATTCATTTTGAATGATAGACGTGATGTATCTATTATGCGAATACTTTGAAAGTGGTTCTATATGGTAGTTAGATATAGCTAATGCGTTGGAAATTTCGAAAGATATACTTACTAGTTATGGTTTTAGAAGTTGTAACGGACAAAAGTTATTAAAAATGTAATTTATCTTTTTTTATATATAATGTAACTTATTGTTGTTAATGGATAATGTATTTGTATCGATAAAATTTGGTGATTCTTTGTCAAACTTGTTGGTGTTGGGTTTGTTATTAGTAGATAGTTTGTTTTGTCCTCGAACTATGCAGAGGATTAATAGAACGTTGTAAGGTACGTAGTGGTAGCGAGTAAATAACTCCTGTTGCTAACCATTAATCCTTACTCACATATTCGAGATTGAAATTACACGAGGCTTACTAAATGTTAGACAAAAAAGATGCTATGAGCGCTATCGCTAGCTACCGCATGGAAAGCACATTACGCGGCGTAGATCTAAACCTATTGACTGTTTTCGACGCAGTGATGCAAGAGCAGAATATCACTCGCGCGGCACACAATTTGGGTATGTCGCAACCAGCAGTTAGTAATGCCGTTGCGCGCCTTAAAGTGATGTTCAACGATGAGCTATTTATGCGTCAGGGCCGTGGTATTCAACCAACACAACGTGCTCGTCAGCTGTTTGGTCCTGTGCGCCAAGCATTGCAGTTGATTCGCAATGAACTACCGAGTTCTATTTTTACACCAGAAACATCAACTCGCCTGTTCAAAATGGCAATTTGTTCTCCATGTGATATGCGTTTTGCTCCAAAAATCATGCACACTATTTCCGAGCAAGCGCCTCACGTTCAATTGCACTTGGACGCTGAAGCTGACCGTCAATTAGCAGATCGCATGCGTTATCAAGAAATTGATTTTGTCATTGATTACGCTCGTTATGATGCGCAAGGCTTCTCAAGCACAGAGATCTTCCAAGATGAACTGGTTGTAGTTGCTGCCAAGAATCACCCACGAATTCATGGTGTAGTGAGCACAGCTCAGTTAGCACATGAAAAGCACGCTAAGTTATCTAAAGTACACGGTGTTCGCAGCTTCTCTGAGCAAGCATATCGTGAACTGGAGTGCCAAGCATCTTATGAAGGAACCAGTCTAAGCAACGTGCTTTATGTGGTTGGTCAATCTGAGCTTGTGACTATCGCACCACGTTGGTTGGTAGAAAATGCGGTTAATAAAGAGCAGCTACAAGTACTTTCACTGCCATTAGAAAACACCAAAATCAGCGGCTACTTGAGTTGGCATGAGTCGAGTGAGAAAGATAAAGGTCACATCTGGTTGCGTGATCAGTTGATGGTCATCTGCGGCGAAGTTGTCGCGTTGTCATAGTCTATTACAACTTTCTAGAGCAAGCCCTGAACAGTATCTGTACAGGGCTTTTTTAGTTTTTACAGAAAGTTATTATCATTGAATGATTAAACCGATAACTATTATTGATAACTTTGATATAGGTCGGTTGCCTTTTTTACGAGCATAGGTACACTTGTGCGCTCAAAAAGCTTACATGTGTAAGCTAAAAGGTAAAGATAGAACATGGCTAATTTAGATTTCCATATTGTAAAGAAGATTCGTGACCGAATCGCACAAGGTGGCGACAAGATCGCCTTACGACATAAAATCAACAATGTGTGGCAAGGGATTAGCTGGAAGGAGTTTGGGGTAAACGTTGATGCGTTATCTCTGGCTCTACTTGGAAAAGGAATCCAACCTCAAGACAAAATCGGTATCATTTCCAATAACATGCCGAAGTGGACAATTGCTGACTTAGCAGCATTGCAAATTCGCGCGGTAACCGTGCCGCTATACCCTACAAATACCCCAGCTCAAACCAGCTATATCGTTCAGAACGCTGACGTTCGTATCTTATTCGTTGGAGAGCAAGCGCAGTATGATGCGGCTTTATCTATTTATGAAGAGTGCAGTCAGTTAGAGCTTATCGTCGCGATGAGTGATGACATCGTTCTGGCTGAAAATGATTTCAGTGTGAGCTGGCAAAGCTTTATGTCTGATGCCAGCATTGAACAACAGTCCACGCTATCAGAGCGACTAGAACAGGCCAATTACGATGATCTGCTAACGCTGATTTATACGTCTGGTACCACAGGTCAACCTAAAGGTGTAATGCTAGATTACGCTAACATCGCAGCACAGTTGAAAGGTCATGATGCAAGGTTAAGCCTTACTGATCGAGACGTATCATTGTGCTTCTTACCGCTATCACACGTGTTCGAGCGTGCTTGGACGTTCTATGTATTGTATCAAGGCGGCACCAACTGCTATCTACAAGATACAATGCAGGTTCGTGATGCATTGAGTGAGATTCGTCCTACAGTAATGAGTGCGGTGCCTCGTTTCTACGAAAAAATCTTCTCAGCTATTCATGAACGTGTTTCTAAAGCGCCCGTTCATCGCAAGATTATGTTTACCTGGGCGGTCAACATGGGTGCGAAAATGGCACAATGCCGTCAGGACAACGTTGAGCCTTCATTGATTCTTAAGAAGAGTCATACATTGGCAGACAAGTTGGTGTTGAGTAAGTTACGTGAGCTACTAGGTGGACGTATTAACTTTATGCCTTGTGGCGGCGCTAAACTTGATGAAACCATTGGTCGCTTTTTTCAAGCCATTGGTATCAATGTCAAGCTTGGCTACGGTATGACCGAAACAACGGCAACCGTCTCGTGCTGGGACGATACTTGTTATAACCCAGACTCTATCGGTATGCCGATGCCTGGTGCGGAAGTGAAAATTGGCGAGAACAATGAAATATTAGTTCGCGGACCAATGGTTATGCGTGGCTACTATAAATTGCCGGAAGAAACCGCGCAAACGTTTGATGCCGATGGTTTCCTAAAAACTGGTGATGCGGGTCAATTTGATGAGCGAGGTAATCTGTTTATCACTGACCGTATTAAAGAGCTAATGAAAACCTCAAATGGTAAGTATATTGCCCCACAAGCGATTGAAGGTGCGATTGGTAAAGACCATTACATCGAGCAAATTGCTGTTATTGCCGATACCCGTAAATTCGTGTCGGCGCTGATCGTGCCATGTTTTGATACGTTAGAAGAGTACGCTAAAGAGCTTAATATTAAATATCATGATCGTCTTGAGCTGATTAAGCACAATGAAGTGGTTGAGATGTTTGAGAAGCGTATAACTGAACTGCAAAAAGAGCTGGCAAAGTTTGAGCAGGTGAAAAAGTTCAAGTTGCTGCCGACGGGTTTCTCTATGGATAAAGGTGAGCTGACGCCAACGCAAAAGCTTCGCCGTAAAGTGATCAACGATCGCTACCAAGATGAAATTGAAGAGATGTATCGCGATACACCAAATAAGCCACACTAAGCTCTAGCGATTAAGCTGCAGTAGTTAAAGAAAAACCCTAGCGAATAGCTAGGGTTTTTCTATTTTGGTGTTCCGGCTCTTGAACTTAGTTGTTGGCGTATAACAATTCACTGTATCTATCTAAGGTGTTGAGTCGGTTCTCAGCATTGGCTAGGAAGGTCTGCTTAGCTTTACCTGTTAACGATTTAGATTGCGGCAGTTTTACCGTTCTCGGGTTCTTATGGACGCCATTTACTAAGAATTCATAGTGAAGATGAGGTCCGGTTACACGACCTGTCCCGCCAAGTGTACCAATAGTTTGACCTTGTTTTACTCGTTGTCCGGTTTTTACGGTTCGCTTCGTCAAGTGCAAGTACTTGGTGATATACGTATTGCTGTGTTTGATGAATACATAATTACCATTGAACTGGTTATAACTGGATTTCTGGACAATACCGTCACCAGCAGCCCAAATTGGTGTACCGACTGGCGCGGCATAATCGGTGCCTCGGTGGGCGCGAACTTTTCCGGTCACTGGGTGGCGACGAGTTGGGTTAAAGTTTGATGTTACACGGCGAAAATCGAGTGGGGAACGCAAGAACGCTTTCTTCATTGCGCGACCATTTTCGTCGTAATAGTTACCCGTCTTATCGTCTAATATTGCCTTGAAGGTATCGCCTTGGTTTTTAAAAATCGCGGCGATAATTTTGCCACGGCCGATCACTTCTCCTTCCACGACTTTTTCTTGGTATAGCAATTGAAAACTGTCACCGGAGCGAATATCTAACGCGAAGTCGATATCCCAACCGAAAATACCGGCCAACTCCATAATTTGATTAGCAGTTAATCCAGCTGAAATCCCAGCGTTCCAAAAGTTAGATGAAATTTGTGCTTGTGCGTAATTGTATTGATAGTCGACCTCTTTTTTATCCCAAGTCGAGGTAAATCCGTCATCAGTACGAGTGATCTTGAACGTTTCATAGTCGTTAATCCTACGTTTTAGCTGGATAAAGTCGCTATTCTCGTCGAATCCGAATGTTAGCTTATCTCCCGGTCTCAATTTCGAGAGCTGCTGTTTAATATCGTTATTGGTATAAATTAACTCATGCAGCAAGCGTGGTGACAGTCCTAAACGTTGAAAGAGAATGGCAGCGCTTTCTCCAGAGCGAACAGTATGCTCTTCCCAATTGAGTACAACGGTTGGTGGAATGGCATCACCAATAGGAAAGGCGCTATTGTCAATCGTTAGGGCGTAATGCTTGCCGACTTCAAGTCGGTCATTCCCATCATCCAGCTCAGTTACGTCTGGCAGGAACAAGGCAATAACGATTAGTGCCGTAAAAAAGGCGATGAGCGCACGGTGAAGCCAAGGCAGGCGCTTAAAAACAGATACCATGAGAGTTCAATTCAACATTATTTTTGAAATTTCCTAAACCAATTAGTCTAACTGGTTTCAAAAAACATCGCTATTCAAGTAAGATGTCCAACTATTATATTTTTGCCAAATCTGTGGGAGTGAACAAGAATGGCGAACCTTGAAGCAGCGTTGGCTGAGATCAAACGTGGTGTTGACGAGCTAATTCCAGAAGAAGAACTGATTGCTAAGTTAAAAGAGGACCGTCCTCTACGCATCAAACTGGGTGCCGATCCTACAGCACCAGATATTCACCTAGGCCACACAGTAATTTTGAATAAGTTACGTGCATTCCAAGACCTAGGTCATGATGTGACTTTCTTAATCGGTGACTTCACTGGTATGGTTGGTGACCCAACGGGCAAAAACACGACGCGTCCACCGCTAACTCGTGAAGACGTTTTGCGTAACGCTGAAACGTACAAAGAGCAAGTGTTTAAGATCCTAGATCCAGCGAAAACGACGATCGCATTTAACTCTGAGTGGCTATCAGAACTGGGTGCTGAGGGCATGATTCGCCTTGCAGCTAACCAAACTGTAGCTCGTATGCTAGAGCGTGATGACTTTAAAAAGCGCTATGGCAACAACCAGCCAATCGCAATTCATGAGTTTATGTATCCACTGCTACAAGGTTACGATTCAGTAGCGATGAAAACGGATGTAGAGCTTGGTGGTACAGACCAGAAGTTCAACCTATTAATGGGCCGTGAGCTTCAAAAATCACATGGTCAGAAACCACAGGTTGTGCTGACTATGCCGCTTCTAGTAGGTTTGGACGGCGAGAAGAAGATGTCCAAGTCTGCACACAACTACATTGGTGTCAGCGAAGCGCCGTCAGAGATGTTTGGTAAGATCATGTCTATCTCTGATGAGCTAATGTGGAGCTACTATGAGCTGCTGTCATTCCGTCCTCTAGGCGAGATTGAACAGTTCAAAGCCGATGTTGAGGGTGGCGCAAACCCTCGAGATATTAAGATTCTACTTGCGAAGGAAATCATCGCACGCTTCCATACTGAAGCGGATGCCGATGCGGCTGAGCAAGAGTTCATCAATCGTTTCCAAAAAGGTGCGATGCCGGATGAAATGCCAGAATTCGAATTCGAAGCAGGCCTTCCAATTGGTAACCTTTTAAAAGAAGCAGCACTGGTTAACTCAACATCGGATGCAATGCGCATGATTCGTCAAGGCGCAGTGAAGATCGATGGCGAGAAAGTGGAAGATACTAAGCTAGTACCAGCTGCGGGCCAAGCGGTTTACCAAGTCGGTAAACGTAAGTTTGCTCGAGTGACACTGAAATAATCGGTGATATTGTAAGCGCATTAGTTAGCTCCCTGCCTGCGCAGGGATGACATCTCTAAGATAGAGGAGATGTCCAATATAGATGACATGCCTAAGGTGGATGGCATGATTGAAATATTAGTGTGTGCTTGATGTGCTTTGAAAACCTCCTTCGGGAGGTTTTTTTGTATGTGTCGGACACCATTTTACATACATAAAAAAACAGACGCTTGCGCGTCTGTTTTTCTGTATTTGCTTACATCACGTCTCTAATTATAGAGACTCAGTAAATGTACGAGCGATAACGTCACGTTGTTGTTCTGGAGTTAGCGAGTTAAAACGTACTGCGTAACCAGAAACACGGATAGTTAGCTGTGGGTAGTTCTCTGGGTTAGCAACAGCGTCTTCTAGAGTTTCACGCTTAAGAACATTTACGTTTAGGTGTTGGCCACCTTCGATGCGAGGTGCAGCTTCGATTGCTACTTCGCGGCTTTCGTATTCGCCTAAGTCGCTAACAGAGATAACTTGGTCAGCTTCAAAACCAGCATTTGCTGCAACGCAACGTGCTTCGTTTTTGTCACCGTCGATCAACCAGATTGAGTTTAGTAGATCGTCATTTGCTGCTTTAGTAATTTGGATACCTTGAATCATCACTATCTCCTAATCCACTTTCAGAGTGGCATTTTTGTGGTGTTAATTTTCAATTCTTGTCGAGCTGGCTTATATATAACCCGTTATGGGCATTCTAGTATTGATTTGGATCAAAATACAACAAAAAACATTAATGAAGTTGTGGTTAATTTTTTGATTGAGGTCAATCAAACCTTTAAAAATGGTGCTTTAAAATGATATTTTAATAATTAAAAATTATTTGAATTTCCATTTTGTAGTAATAAAACAACAAAACCACCGTAAGAAGCTAGCTATCTAGGTAAAATCAATGGCTTCCATAACCAAAACTGAAAGTATAAGATCGCTAAATAACAGTTCAAAAACTGTGAACTCGATCAGGTAGTCAATCATATGAAAAAATTTATTGGTGCACATGTCTCCGCCGCTGGTGGGGTTGATAATGTGCCACAAAGGGCAAATGAAATCGGTGCGAACGCATTTGCTCTTTTTACTAAGAATCAGCGACAGTGGGTGGCAAAACCGTTGACCGACGAGGTTATCCAACGGTTTAAATCGGAATGCCAAAAGTACGGCTTCCGTGCGGAACAAATTCTTCCACATGACTCTTATCTCATTAACTTAGGTGCGCCGGAGTTGGATAAACTTGAAAAGTCTCGAGCTGCTTTTATCGATGAGATGGAGCGGTGCCAACAATTGGGGCTTACACTACTTAACTTTCATCCGGGCAGTCATTTAAAAAAGTTGTCTGAGAGTGATTGTTTAGACCGTATTGCCGAGTCCATTAACTTAGCGCATCAAGAAGTACCGGATGTCATCGCGGTCATTGAAAACACCGCAGGTCAGGGCACTAACCTTGGCTGGTGCTTCGAACACTTAGCTCACATCATTGATAAGGTAGAAGATAAATCGAGGGTCGGCGTATGTCTTGATACCTGTCATACCTTTACAGCTGGCTACGACTTACGAACTAAAGAGGCATGCGAGCACACATTTGCAGAGTTTGACCGAATTGTTGGCATGCACTATTTGCGAGCCATGCACCTTAATGATTCAAAGATCCCGTTGGGAGGTAAGGTTGATAGACATCACTCGCTTGGTAAAGGAGAGATTGGATGGGCGTGCTTTGAGTACATCATGCAAGATCAACGATTTGATTCTATCCCACTGATTTTAGAAACAATAGAGCCCACTATTTGGCCTGATGAGATCCAACAATTGAGACATTTTTCAATAAATTGCTGATTTTTTCGTGTGCTACATGGCATTTTGGCATCTTTCTTTCATACTATGTTACATGCATGTTGCATAAATGTGTGATTCGATAAGGTAGGTGCCATTATGACTCGTCCAGTAACTCCTAGACCAAATGCTACGCGTTCTACTCGCTTTCCGACCCCAAACCGACATATTCATGGTCAAGGTCATTACCGAACACCGCAAATAAAGCATCCTAATCATTGAGCGATGAATAATATAATAAGCACTGCCTCTGGCGAGGAAAAGTGCATGGCGACACGCCAAATTGACAGTAGTGGTGACCCTTCGTTGAGTGATAGACTACCTGAAGTATTTATCTTCAGGGACCCACAATGACAACACTCACATGGCACGACGTTATCGGTAATGAAAAGCAACAAGAGTACTTTCAACAGACCATGGCGTATGTTGAAGCACAGCGTACTCAAGGGAAGGCGATTTTCCCTCCTGCTCAAGATGTATTTAATGCATTTCGATTTACTGAGTTCTCGGATGTGAATGTAGTGATGTTGGGGCAAGATCCCTATCATGGACCCAATCAGGCTCACGGACTTTGTTTTTCCGTTTTACCAGGCGTAAAGACACCACCTTCTTTGGTCAATATGTATAAAGAGCTCGCTCAAGATATTGAGGGTTTTGAGATACCTGCGCACGGTTATCTGAAGAGCTGGGCAGAGCAAGGTGTGTTGATGTTAAACACGGTCTTGACTGTGGAGCAAGGGCAGGCACATTCTCATGCTAAATTAGGTTGGGAGACATTTACTGACCGAGTTATAGAAGCTTTGAATCAGAACGGTGAAGGCATTGTCTTCCTGCTATGGGGTTCGCATGCTCAAAAGAAAGGTAAGATGATAGACCGTAGTAAACATCACGTATTGACTGCACCTCATCCTTCCCCATTGTCTGCACATAGAGGCTTCTTCGGTAGCGGCCACTTTTCTAAAACAAATCAAATACTTCAAAGTATGGGTAAGCGACCTGTTGATTGGCAACCACGACTAGATTAAGCAATCTTAGTCAATTGGTGGTTTTTCGAGCATCCTCAAAACATGATCCTACTTTCTCTTATACACTTACAAAGAGTATGGAAAATTAGGGAGAAGGATCATGATGATCGAAAGGATTAGACGGGAGCATGGTTATATGGTGCGATTGCTCGCGATTTTAAATCGAAAATTGCACTTACTAGAAAAAGAGCAGCCAATTAACTACAGTATCGTCAAAGAGATTGTCGATTACTTAGCCAATCATTCTGAAAAAATACATCACCCCAAAGAAGACATTCTCTATCACTACTTTATCGAAAAATACGGTGCTCAAGAACAAGTAGAGAACCTTGAGACAGACCATCTAGATCTATCAGAGAAGACGCATGCTTTTCTAGATGTTGTCGAGATGATTCTCCAAGACTCAGTGGTGCCTCAAGAAGTATTCATGGGGCGTTTATCGGAGTTCATTCAAGACCAAAAACGCCACCTTGATTTGGAAGAACAATCTGTGCTGCCTTTGATAGAAAAACGGTTTACTACCCAAGATTGGCAAGTAGTAGAAAGCCAATGGACGGTGACCGAAGACGATCCGGTCTTTGGTGATACGATAGCTGACCGTTACAAACAGCTAGCCGCTCGCGTCAGACAAAATGATGTCGAAAGTGTTTAGTTTTGACATTTGAAAATGAAAGAGCAATAAAAAACCCAAGCTGAGCTTGGGTTTTTTCGTATTAGCGAGGTTGACTCATTTGTTCTAAATACTGCAACCAGTCTGCGGTTTGTGTGGTTGGCTTTTCTCTATGCGCTGCTTGAGCAACCTTGGTTGCCTTGGCGTAATCTTTCAGGCCCACATAGGCTCTCACTTGCAGTAACAGTTTCTCTTGTTGATTAATACCAGTGACTTTGTTAAGTGAACTTAGCGCCTGATTGAATGCGCCTTGCTGAAGCTCCAACCTTGCCACCTCTTCATAGTACTTACCATTAAGCCTTGCTGCTGCTAGCCAAGCCGTTTGAGCGTTTGACCACTCACGAGCCATTTGCCAATGCCTTGCCTGCTTGATAATGGTGTCAATATCGCTCTCTTTAACTTGTAAATTGGCAAAGGACTCAGCAGCCTTCTCGGGAATACCTTGCTGAGAATAAAGCTGAGCTTTACTGACCTGAAGATTCTCTGGTAACTCAATACCAGCGCGTTCGGCGGATACTAAGGTTGCCAGTGCCAATTTGTACTGCCTAGTTTGCATATAGAGTGAGCTCAACTGCTGCCACCACATTAGGTTATCCGGCTGTAACGCCAATAACTTTTGTGTCGTTAAAATCGCATTCTTCAAGCGTTTTAATTGCATCTCACCCGTTAATTGCAAACTTAATGGCTGTAATTTAGGGGTATTGTCACGCCTGTGATATTCATTAATTGCCGCCAATAAAGGTTTCCATTGCTGCAATAAGTAATGAGTTCGCGCTTTATTGAGCCATACTCCGGTGATTTGGTCTTTGCTGATGTTGTTTGCTTCAGCGGTTTTGGTCAGCTGATTGAAGTGCACTAACGCCTGTTCAGGTTTATCTTCAGAGAGTAAAAGTTCTGCCAGCATACGTTCCGTTTGCCAACCTTGTTCATCTTCGAATGCCCCCGTATTCACGGCTATTTGTAGCTGTTTAACGGCTTTGTCAGCTTGTTCAGCTTGCCAATAATAGATGCCTAGCATGCGTGCCACATACGCTTTGTCGTAATTGGCACTCGGCTTTAGTCCTTCTAAAAGCTTAATGGCTTCGCTCAGTTTATCCTCTTGCTCCAGCTCATAGGCCTTGGAAACTTGTGTTGCTGTTCGCATACCAAGTTGCGGGGCAGCAGCTACACTAGTGGTCAACAAGAGACTGCTCAGAGCTAGGGTGGAGATAACAAATAGACGCTTTATCATTGATTCAACTTAAACTCTAATTTGACGGTTTGGCCGATGCGCGGAGTCGCTTTGCCATTCACAATCATCGGTTGATATTTCCATTGTTTAAGTGCCACCATCGCCTCACGTTCAAACATTCGTCTTGGTTTGGCTTCTACCACTTGAACATCCGTCGGGCGACCACTTTCATCGATAGTAAAAGACATCACCACATAACCTTCGATATTACGCTGTAATGCACGACGCGGATAGCGAGGCTCCTTACGGTGTAATGGCATGACTTGCTGGTTTTGACCTATATCTGGAACGGTTGGAGCATTGAGCGCCACGCCTGCCACTTGAGTTGAAATGGCGATGTTAGGTAGTTGAGGTGTACTTGGTGTTTGTACACTTGATACTTGTGAGCTTTGTTTTACCACCGCTGCCGAAGGAGGCGTTGAAGGCATTTTGGGTGGCTCAGGGAGCACACGTTGGCGCCTTGCTGTTTCACTATCTGGTTCCACCATAACTAAATCATAACTCAGCCTTGGCTTATCATCGGGCTTAGCTTTAGGCCCAATATCGATCATCCAACTCATAAAAGAGAACAGGGCAAAAGCTAACGCAGCTGCAAGTGGGACACTAGCCAGTAGTCGAACCATTATGGGCTCTCCGTCGCCAACGCAATTTTCGTGACACCTGCTCCTTTAGCGCTGTCCATCACCTCTACCACAGTGCCATTGAAAGCGTGCTTGTCAGCCTGAATTACCATCGAAGCATTAGGTTGTTCTAACAACAGTTTCTCAATTGTTGCTTGCACACGTTCCACGTCCACGCGACGTTTATCAATGTAGATATCGTTAGCGGAAGTAATGGCCACAAAGATCCCTGCATCTTTCTGGCTAACGGCGTGGCTTGCCTGTGGTCGATTAACATCAACACCAGACTCACGAACGAATGAACTGGTGACAATAAAGAAGATCAACATGATAAATACAATATCGAGCATTGACGTCATATCGATATTGGCTTCTTCGGTCTGTTTTCTACGATGACCTAATCTCATTGAGAGTCTCCTGAGTGAGCCGCATTGGAAGACAAGTGACGTTCACTTCTAAGTAACTGTTCAAGTTGAAGTAGGCTTTTGCTACTCCATTTTTGAATACGTGAATAGGCGAGCATGCCTGAGAGTGCGGCGACCATGCCTGCCATAGTCGGAATCGTCGCCATTGAAATACCAGCTGCCATTAAGCGAGGCTGCGCGCTACCTTGAGCGGCCAGGGTATCAAATACTGTGATCATACCGGTGACAGTTCCAAGTAGTCCTAGCATGGGACACAAGCTAAGTAGGCACTTCAGCAAGTTTAAGTTTTGCTTAAGCTTATTCTCTGCTTCACTTAGCATGGCATTGCGCTGTGACTGAGCGTACCAAGAGTAATGATCTTGGCGTGCTACCCATTTCTCAACCCAGCTTTTTTTCTCGGTAGGAAAGACCTTGGCGAAATAGATCACTCGTTCAAAGGCCACTAACCAAAAAATAAACACCACCGCGGCGAGCCACCATAATACTGGCCCACCTTGCGTCATAAACTGGTTCAGATGCTCGCTACCGGGTAGCCAACTGAATAGGTTATGCGGCATACGCTTCCTTATGCTCAACGGTTTGAACTTCGGCTTGCTCTGCAACAAGACCAACACTCTGACGTTCTAGGATATTGCGAATCGTTTCGGCCTTAGAACTCAGTAAGTTGTGAGCAAGAAGTAGTGGCATCGCAGTAATCAGACCGAGTACGGTTGTGACCAATGCCATAGAGATACCACCCGCCATGACACGAGGCTCGGCATTACCAAACTGGGTAATCACTTGGAAGGTTTCGATCATACCGGTAACTGTACCTAACAGACCTAGCATTGGTGCCAGAGCTGCCAATAGCTTAAGCATGCTCAGACCACGTTCAAGGTGCTGCTGCTCATCCATGATGGACTCAAGCAGTCGTAGCTCAAGTGCTTCAACATGAAGCTGTTTCTCGCTGTTGTAGACGCTAAGAACACGACCTAGTGGGTTATCAGTAGGGGTGCTCGGTGATTTTAGTTGTTTGTTGATCTTTTGCTCAGTGGTAATCAGAACAGCTGCTCGATATAGAGCGATGATCATGCCTAGAACAAAGAGCCCTGCAATGATCTTACCGACAATACCACCGTGTTCGAATCGCTCGGCTAAGGTCGGGTTATCCGCCAGCTGCTTGTAGATATCACCACGGCTTGGGTCGATAAGGGCGGCTGTTTGGCCTGTCACAATACCAGCCGCATCTGCTGAGGTGGGAACGTTTTTAGGAAGGCGAGGGAAATCACTGGCCAACTTGCCATCCCAATCAATAGGACCATGGTCCGACAGTAAAGCAAAGTTGCCTAAACGAACCGCATCGAGCTGGGTGATTTCACCGTTACCCGCAACAAAGGGAACTTGGACGTTGGCGTAGGTCGTGCTGGTGGCTATTTGGGCTTGATAAGCACGCCACAGTCCCGTCAGCTCCTGAATGGATGGCAATGTTTTCGCCGCGACGATACCATTGATGTCAGCGATTTGCTTAGCTTGCTCAGTATTGGCGACAGAATGATCGAGTTCCACTTGAAGCTCTTTGGCTGATTGTCTGACTACGCCAAACAGTTCTCCTAAGCTGCCTGTTTCTAAATGCAGCTTCTTTTGTTGCTCTGCTAAGGTACGTTCATTATCAGAAAATGCAGTGCTGAGCGATTCAATGCTTGCGTCCAGTTGAGCTTTACGTTTCTCGAGTTCAGCTTTACGGGCCGCTAGTTGCTGCTCTTGCTTCTTAAACTCAGCTTCACGGTTTGCATTGTGCTGACTCTCTTGTTGCTGAGCAGTTTTGGCTTTTGAAGTTAGACTCTCTGCGGCTAAAGAAGGTTGTGCTAATCCAAGGCTTAGCAGCGCAACCATAAGCGGAAATTTATGCAATGATAACGTACGCATTAGCTAGGATCCTGTGTTTGAGTCGCTGGGGTCAATGATACTGGAAGTTCAACAAGCGATGGAGACGCTTGCTTGTGAGCAATAGCAAAGGCTTTGTCAATCTGTGGGGCTAACGCACTATCAACGGCAACCCAGCGGTTTTGGTTGATATCCCATGACCAATATTGGTTTCTGTCTAGACTGCGAGCGACCAGAGAAAGGCGGCCTAAATAAAGCTGCTCAGCTTCAATGTCGTTGCCAACATGGATAAGGCCTCGGTAACTACCTAGCTTAATGCCGTAGTCCATTTCAATCTGATACGCTTCTAAAATACGACGGTACTTTTCAGCATCACTGACATCAGCTTGAGGCATCAAAGCCTTCAACTCATCAAGTCTCGCTAGACGTGTATCAATTCGAATTGGTTTGTCCTGCTTAATATGTGCTTCAAGCCCTGCAAGCATTTGATACATCAATGGCACAACACCTTGGCGAGTTGCACTGATCTGCTCTAACTGAGTATCAATACTAGCCATCTCTTCTTCTTGATTAGCAACAACGGCTTGCAAGTGCTTTTCGTATACTTCTAAGTTCGCCACTTCTTGCTCAAGCATCGCGATATCAGACTTCAGTTCAAATGCTTTATCGCTACTCTTGTTGATGCGAGTTTGGCTTTGTGCACTTTGCGTGATGGTTTGCGCCTCGACATTTCGAGCACTATTAAGATCGTTGGCGGTCGCGAAGCTGCTTACGGACAGCAGTGGGAGCGAACACAAGGTCAGGCGAAGAGCCGTTTTGTTCATTTCAAGAGCCTTCTGCTTTCTAGTAGAAAGTACCAGTTATTTAGTTGAATTCGGGTTCCAAATGTCTGCTACTGATTTGCGGAGTTAACGCAGTGAATCGAGTCAGAAAGAATGGCATTAAACGAGTCGTGTTACCGTTTTCATGTCTGCATTGGAAGCGCGGTTATTGTATTGCAACTGCGTGGAGAAATACAGCCTAAATGATATTGATATGAGTTATCATTTGTTATCTCTTAATCAATATCTTGTAACGAAATATCATCAGTTTTTGGTAGAGGATAAATACTTCATATAAATCAATATCTTTACTAATGCTATGTTATTTCTTTTGAGGACACCCTTGGCAATAATCACCGTCTGCACGTCGGTAATGCATGCAGCAGGCGCGTCGTTGGACGAAATATTCCCCGTCGATGGAGACATCTAGCCGTCCAAAGCGAGTAAGCGGCAATTCCAGAGCCTGTTGCCAATGCTGAAGTTCATGAGCAAAGGTAGGGTGCAGTTGTTCTTTGGTTAGTAGATTTACGCTAACCATATGATTGAGTCCGCGAAGCAACATTTCCATCACAGTGTCAGCAAGCAGCTTCTCTTGAGTGGCTGGGCTCATTCTGCATACGTCACTGAGTTGTCGCGCTAGATCGGCAATAAGTAATTTTAGCTCTTTGGCGGCAATGGCTAAGCGCTGATGTTGGTCGCCAAGTTGCCAATTGTGTTCAGCAAAATCAAACTGCCCAACAACACCATTATCAAGATTTACCGCTTGTTTCATTGTGCTGATTGGCGGTACGTGTTCGACATAATAAGTAGTGACTAAAGCGATGGTAATTGGCTGCCAAACTAACATGGTCCAAGTACGTGTTTGCCAGTAGACTGCACCAGCTTCGGGATAGTGTTGCTTCCAGTATTGATAAAGCGACTGTACTTCTTGGCGTGATGTTGAATTGGGTTCAATAACGTGTGCTCCCTCTGTCAGTTCAACTAACAGAGGGGAGACTTGTTGTGAGACATGCGTCAACGCCTCAAGGCGTGACGCATGTTGATTAGCGAGTGAGGTTTGCATTAACCATTAAAAACCAAATTTCAACCTAGCAACGATGCGACGTTCGTCATTTGCCCAACAGTTTAATGAGTCATAGCATGTGTATGTTTCGTTATTGAACAAGTTGGTAACCGCAACGGATGCAGATGACCCTTTCATACTGCTTCCTAGTGTGCCTAGGTCATAACCTAAAGATAAGTCGACAACAGTGTATCCCGGAATAGTTCCAGAGTTAGCCGCGTCGAGCTGAGTTTCACCGATGTAGCGCACGCCACCACCAAGAATGGCACCGTCTAGCGCAGTTCCGTAGAAGTTATAGTTAGCCCATAAGTTGGCCATTTGATCTGGTACCCACACCGGTTTTTTACCAATTTGAGTCGGATCGGTATCTTCCGTAATTTCCACATTTTGGTAGGTATAGTTAGCCGCGAGATCTAAACGATCCGTCGCGTACCATTTACTTTCAACTTCGACCCCTTTAGAAACGCTTTCACCGACCTGTATTTGATGCTGCGGTAACGAGCCATTTGGATCTTTGACTAGTGCACCTTTCTTAGTGATATGGAACGCAGCAATATTTAGCATCTTGGTCATGTCGGCAGAGTTGTACTTCACACCCGCTTCCCATTGATGACCTGTGGATGGCTTGAAGGCATTACCGTCTTTATCCGTTCCTGCAACAGGCTCAAAGCTATCTGCGTAGTTGATGTATGGCGATATACCGTTGTCGAACTCGTACAAAGCACCAACACGATATGAGGTGTTATTTTGGTCTAGGGTAGTTGTCGCGCCTGTTGAGTTGGCTGTTGTATCGCTCTTGTAATTGTCAAATCGAACACCAGCGATCATAACAAGGCGGTTAAGACGCATCTGATCTTGTAAGTATAGTCCCAGCTGTTTCGAATCGACTTGGTTGCCGTAATTCGTTGCACTGGCCATCTGCTTTTTGATCTCTTCTTCACTTAGCTGATTATTGTTAGGGTTATAGATATCAATGGTCGATGTGGCAACGTCAAAGTAGTCCACTTTTGAATCTAGCTGCTGATAATCCAAACCAATAAGCAAGTTGTGCATCAAGTTGCCAGTATTAAAATTACCGTTTACCTGTGCATCAGACACCCAACCTTTGGACTTTTCATCGGTTAGATAGGCGTTACGACTCAAGGTTCGACCGTCGGCAGCTAAGCCAGTACCGTAGGTATTGTGCTGTAGAGCCGAGCCATCCATGTAGCGAGTATTTACCAATAAGGTCCAGTCATTACTGAATTCATGATTCAGTTTAACCCCGTAGAGACCAACTTCTTTTTCAAACTTGTTCCAGTTTTGATCGCCGGTGAAGAGATTTTTGCTGAGATCACCGTTTGGATTAGGCAGTACCGTTCCGTAACCTGGCATAGAAGTATAAATGCCCGCTTTAGGGTCATTTTGATAGTAGGCATTAAAGTTAATCAGTGTTTTGTCACTGACGTTCCAATCGACAGAAGGTGCGATTAAGTAACGCTCTTCTTCGGAAGTATCTGCCATACCGTCTCTTTTTAGAGCTTTTCCTAAGAAACGGTAATTAAAGTTGCTATCGCCAATCTGACCGCGAGAATCGATAGTGAACTCTTTGTGAGCGTGAGAACCACCCGCTACGCTAATGTCTGTAGCTCGCTCTTGTGTTGGTCTCTTGGCCACTAAGTTGACCATACCACCAGGAGGCATCGCTCCATAGAGCACGGATGTTGGACCTTTAAATACTTCGATTTGCTCAACAGCGAACGCGTCCACTTGAGGTTGAAGGTTCCATGCATTGTATTGGAGTTGGAGACCGTCGTAATAATTCTGGTAGTTGGTAAAACCGCGTATGTTAAATAGGTCCAGACGACCTACTGCGCCGCCACGCAGCTGAGTATGTACCCCTGGCGTATAACGTAGGGCCTCAGCAACGGAGTTAACGCCGCGCAGATCGAGTGTTTCTCGATCAATGACTGAGATGCTTTGCGGTGTCTCTTCCGGCGTCAATGAAGTTTTAGTGGCAGTATTACGATAAGTCTTACCCAGTACTGTCATTTGCTCGTCGGTTTGAGGTGTTTGACTTGTCTGGTTATCTTCTGCAACTGAAAGTGTAGGCACGGCAATTAGCATGCTTACGGCCACTGCAATTGGGCTAAGTTTTGTTTTTAACATCATAGAAAAAGATTCTTAAAGAGTATGTAAATGTTATTGATAATTACTTTCATTTACAATTCTAAGGATTTTGATTCTGTGATACTTAACAATTTGGTGCAAGTTTTTTCTTGGAAACGATTTGTCGAAAGTACTGCTATAACGATTGAATAGGTAACCAAAACTCCATTTTGGCTTCGTGGCTCTCCAGTTGATAATCTCTTGGATAACACTCTAGCTCAAATCCCTCCAGACCCATGTAACCGGAGCTTGGTAGCCAACTTTGCAGTACCCACTCGAGTGTTTTTGGAAACGTAGCGGCAGGCCCTACGTGGGTAATGACGGCATACATCTGTGCAGGGATGGTAACGTGTTCAAGCTGTGAAATTTGAGAAAATGCTGGGTTATCACTGGCTGCCCAATACACTAGCTGTGAGTTGGGCAATACTCGCACTGTATCGACAATACCGTAATAGAAGTGATTTGGGGCGATCGAATGTTGCAGTGCGATTTGAGTAAAGGTGCCCCAAATATCGAGAACTTGCTGACTAAATTGTGGATTCGCTGCATAGATGGAGTCGATGGGCCCATACACGCCCCAAAACTGAGTTTCTGGTTTACTTTCTATTCTAACGACTTGCGTTGCGGCTTGCGCAAGAGGCAATTCTGGGCTCATTACTAGAGGCAGCCTGATACCATTAAGTTTGCCTACTAGGCGATATTGTCTTGGAGAGATGGCAAAAAGCTGCTTGAAGGCACGGCTAAAGCTCACTTCGGAATTAAAACCAAAATCGAGCGCAATGTCGGTGACCTTTTGGTCACTCTTTAAAAGTTGCTCTGCTGCGCGGCTGAGCTTTTGTTCTCGCACGTACTGGGCAAGGTTGTGATTGGTTTGCTCTTGAAACACACGTTGTAACTGCCAGCGAGACCAGCAGCTTATATCGGCAAGTTCAGTGACCGTAAGCGGTTTATCTAAATTCTGATGAATATAATCAACGATCTTTTCGACGCGATTTAGATGAATAGGTTTTCGCTTTGAGACCATAACCGAAGTCAACGTGGTTAAACATTGCACTATCTTGACATTTTTGTCACCGGAGGTCGAATACAACGCACATTTGAGAAAAAACAAAACCCTCTATAAAGAGGGTTTTGTATGTTATCACTCATGAAGTTTCAGGCTCTTCACAAGCGAAAATTCTTATTGAGATTGAATCAGTGGTGGTTTAGAGATCAACGTCATCAAGTGAGAAGTCGAGTCCGATATCCATATCGTTCAGTTCTTTTTGTAAGCGCTGTCTGTCTTTAATAGCTTCAATTTCTCGCCATTTCCTTTTTACCGGTTTAGAGCGTCCTGCGCGAGCACGTGGAGCACCTAGTTCCGCAATGTCATCCAGTTCAAAGCCTTCCATAAGCTACCTCTACTATTGTTATTCTCCTCACGGAGACCTTTTAGTACCACATTACAAGGCAGACTAACTTTGATTTGTTTCTCATTTGTTTCGCAAGTATGAAGTTTTTATGCCATTTTGAATGCAACCTCACACTTTTTAGTAACGCATTTGTCTAAAAAACAACCGATTGAATCACATTATGAAAAAGAAATTGTTCGATGAGATTGTTAATACCGTGTGCTGAGAAGGGAGTAGATAGCGAATCGTGTGCTACGAGAAAGGTTCTCATTGCATGATAATGTCTAAAAAGTATTCCATTTGGTAAAGCAACGTTCATCCGTTGCTATGTCTAGGCTTACCCCCAAACAAGGGAATGCAAAGGAGATTACTTGCTATGCTTACCTATTGTTAAGAAAACAAGTTGAATTTGATAATGACAAGTAATGAAGTTGCTTTGTAAAGTGTTAACTTTTCGTGATTTTATGGTGAAAAATAACAATAATATACCTCTTGTTGCGTATTGATTTTTACGCGTCATGACTGCAAAATCCGCCCGTCAAAAAATAAGCCGACTTGTGTGTCGTTCCCAATAGGTAAGAAATACAAGCTAAGTTGCAGTGAAAAACAGTGAAATCAACAAAACCACATGGATGGGATAACCACGCAATTTAGGACGCACTTGGATGTGCAGCTCGGTACTCTAACTTTAAGTGAGGTTTAAAGTGACAGACGTTATTAATCTAATGAATGATCTTCTTTGGGGATCGATTCTGGTTTACTTACTCGTAGGTGTGGGGATTTACTTTACAGTGCGCCTAGGGTTTATTCAGTTCCGCCATTTTGGTCACATGTTCAGTGTGCTAAAGAACAGCCGCAAAGCAGACAGCGCTGGTATCTCTTCTTTCCAAGCTCTTTGTACCAGTCTTGCTGCACGTGTTGGTACCGGTAATATGGCTGGGGTTGCCGTTGCACTAACCGCAGGTGGCCCAGGTGCAATCTTCTGGATGTGGCTCATTGCCATGCTAGGTATGGCGACATCATTTGCTGAAAGTACGCTTGCACAGTTATACAAAACCAAAGATGACGACGGCAACTACCGTGGTGGCCCTGCGTACTACATGGAAAAAGGTTTGGGCATGCGCTGGATGGGCGTGTTGTTCTCAATCTTCCTAATTATTGCCTTCGGTTTGGTATTTAATGCCGTACAAGCGAACGCTATTGCGAACGCAATGAACACGGCATTTGGCTTCGACCCTATGATTGTCGGTGTTGCCATAGTACTTATATCTGCGTTCGTTATTTTCGGTGGTGTTCGCAAGATTGCTCGTACTGCTGAACTTATCGTTCCAATTATGGCGCTGGCTTATCTTGCGCTAGCGATTGTTGTAATGGTAATGAACCTTGAGAAAGTGCCAGAAGTTATTGCGTATATCTTCAAGAGTGCCTTCGGTCTACAAGAAGCCGCTGCTGGTGGTCTAGGTTACGCCATTGCACAAGCGATGATTCAAGGTATCAAGCGAGGTCTGTTCTCAAACGAAGCTGGTATGGGTTCTGCGCCTAATGCTGCAGCGTCTGCTACGCCTTATCCGCCACACCCAGCGTCACAAGGTTATGTGCAAATGCTTGGTGTGTTTACCGATACCATCGTAATTTGTAGTGCAACAGTAGCGATTATCCTGATGTCAGGAGAGTACGTGCCTCACGGAGAAGTGACAGGTATTGAACTGACTCAACGTGCATTGAGTTCACAAGTAGGTGAGTGGGGTGGCATTTTTGTTGCTGTAGCGATTTTCTTCTTCGCATTCACATCAATCATTGCTAACTACTCTTACGCAGAAACCAACCTTATCTTCCTAGAGCACAACCACAAAGCGGGTCTTGGCCTGTTCCGTATTATCGTACTAGGTATGGTGATGTTTGGTTCAGTGGCGACGCTGCCAATGGTGTGGGCTTTAGCGGATGTTTCGATGGGCTTGATGGCTATCGTTAACTTGATCGCGATTATCTTACTATCGGGCATCGTGATTAAGCTTGCTAAAGATTACAACAGACAGCTAAAAGCGGGCAAAGTGCCTACATTTGATGCTAACGACTACCCTGAGCTTAAGTCTCAACTTGAGGAAGGTATTTGGTATAGCAAAGAGACAGATAACAAGTAATCACTTTTACCTATCTCAAAAATAGATTAAGCCATGCACTATTTGATTGAAGAAAGTGCATGGCTTTTTTTATACTGGGTAAAACCATTATTAAAAAGAGTATAGTCATGCTTATCGTTGTTTCACCAGCAAAGACCTTAGATTACGAGTCACCACTCGCAACTGAGCGATTCACTCAACCAGAACTTGTCGAGCAGTCTGCGGAGCTTATCGAAGTGTGCCGCAAGCTAACGCCTGCTGATGTATCAGCATTGATGAAAGTCAGCGATAAGATCGCAGGGCTGAATGTGGCTCGATTTGAACAATGGTCTCCGACATTCACTACCGACAATGCTCGTCCAGCCATTCTGGCTTTCAAAGGCGATGTGTACACGGGCTTAGCCGCAGAGACGTTATCTGAAGATGATTTTGACTACGCACAGCAGCACCTGCGTATGTTGTCTGGTCTTTACGGTCTTTTAAAGCCATTAGACTTAATGCAGCCATATCGTCTAGAGATGGGAACCAAGCTAGCTAACGCACGTGGGACCAACCTTTATCAGTTCTGGGGCAATATTATTACAGATAAGCTGAATGAAGCTTTGAATGCTCAAGGTGATAATGTGTTGATCAATCTTGCCTCGAACGAATACTTTAAAGCGGTAAAGCCTAAGCAGTTAGACGGCAAAGTTATTACTCCGGTCTTTAAAGACTGTAAGAACGGTCAATATAAAGTGATCAGTTTCTACGCTAAAAAGGCGCGAGGCATGATGGCTCGTTATATCATTGACAACCGCATTGACTCTATTGAAAAACTCACCGCATTTGATGTGGCGGGTTACTACTTTGTTGAAGAAGAGTCGACGGCAACAGAGTTAGTTTTCAAGCGAGAAGAGCAGTAAGTTTTTTTTCCTGCTTCGCGTGATTACAGGTTACAACAATGAAAAAAGGCTCTAATGTTTCATCATTAGAGCCTTTTAGATTATTGAGAGAAAGTTAACTTACTTCTTCTTGCCATTTTTCTTTTTCACGGCTTTTTTCTTGTCTTCTTTCTTCTTTTTTTTCTTAAACACAGGCTTTTTGTGTGTAGGACGTAAGCCATCAATAAAGCGCTCTTTTATCAGCTCTTTAGTGTAACGACCTACACGATCCATCATTGGCTGGTCGTGAGCTTCCACAATAGAGATTGCTGTACCTTTTTTACCAGCACGTGCAGTACGGCCAATACGGTGCAGATAAACATCAGCACTGCGTGGTAGGTCGTAGTTGATCACGTGTGAAACGTCGGGAAGGTCAATACCACGAGCAGCAACATCAGTTGCCAGTAGGATATTCACGCTACCGTCACGGAAACGGCTGATCGCATTGTTACGGCGATCTTGAGGCATTTCACCTTGAATCCATGAACATGGGATTTGTGCACTGTCTAGTTGCTGACGAAGTTCACCTAAGCGTTCACGGGTCTTTAAAAATACGATAGTGCGCTGAGCTTGTTCAGTGAGTATATGCTTGAGCAATGCCAGTTTGTGCTCAGCATTGTCGGCACGGTGATACCACTGAGTGATTTTTTTACGTTCACGCGTTGATGGCTCTGCAGAAATCTCAGCAGGAGCTTTCAGTAGATCGGCAGTAAAGCCTTCTACACCACGACCTTCCAATGTGGCAGAGAACAGTAACGTTTGCTTGCGCCATCGGCATTCTGCAGACAAGCGGTCTACGGTTGGCCCAAAACCAAGGTCGAGCATACGGTCTGCTTCGTCCAATACCAACCACTCAATCGCGCGGCAATCAAAACGCTCTGATTCGATGTATTCCATCAGACGTCCTGGTGTCGCTACCACGATATCTTGGGTTTGAGCGAGCGTGTCAGCATGAGTGTCGTAAGTCACGCCACCAGTAATGGTCGCAACCTTTAGACGAGTGTGTTTTGCCAGAGCTTTGGTGTGCTCAGCCACTTGCATCGCTAGTTCACGCGTTGGCGTTAAAACTAGAATACGTGCAGGGCCAGCTTTTTTGCGTGGAAAATCCAGCAGATATTGAATCGCTGGAATAGCAAAGGAAGCCGTTTTACCAGTCCCTGTTGGCGCTGAGGCTAAGATGTCTTTGGCATCAAGTGCTTGTGGGATAGCCTGTGCTTGGATCTCTGTAGGGCGGCTATAGCCCATTTCCTCTATCGCTTCTAAAAGGACAGGATCTAAATCTAATTCAGCGAAGGTTCTGATCACTATGGTGTCTCCACAAGACGTAAGTTAGCCCTGAGCAAAAAAACAGCAATCAGGGAAAAAGTAGGGCGGCTATTATACTCAAACAGAGCCAGAGCGCACTTACATTTTAAGGTAAAAGTCTTTGGTTAGGGCAATAAAGTCTTTGGAATAGCCCCCAGTCTCGGAATGAATGATCAAATGCTCTGTATTTAATGAGATTGCCTGTTTACAAAGGGTAAATAGCAGCCGATGACACGACTTTTTTGTTGTCGATTGGATTTGGCAAATTCGGTTTAAATACCAGCCTTTTTGTTGTGCGATATCAATAAACTGTTCGCCCTCTACTTTAGGCAGAACAAAACTGGCTTCGCCCTCATCCGATAACAGATTAAAACAGGCGTCGAGTAATTGATCGTGAGAGAGTGTATCAGTGTGGCGGGCTGTTGCTCGGTGCTGGTTCTTAGATTGCTCACCACTATTAAAATAAGGTGGGTTGCAGATAATGCCACTAAATGACTCAGAAAATGGTGTAGTTAACACATCACTATGAAGAAGAGAGACTCGTGAATGCCAAGGTGAGCGATTGATATTGATTTCCGCATCTTGAATCGCCACTGCATCGATATCGATAGAGGTGATTTGAGCGTTGCTATATCGCTGAGCAATCATTAAGGACAGTAAACCTGTTCCCGTTCCAATATCCAAAATATGTGTTGAATCGCGGTATTGTGCCCACGCTCCTAATAACACTCCGTCGGTGCTCACGGGCATACCGGAATGACCATCGAAGATGGAGAACTGTTTGAACTGAAAGCCTTTGGTTTTTGTTGTGCTAGAAGTCATGGTTTATTTTGTTAATCGTTTGCTTTTGAGTAAATATCACTATTGTTAAATAATTGAGTAGTGATATGTTCTGTCTGTGATCGACTTGTTTTAATTTTTGGCTAGTATAAATAATTGCTTATTTGTTTTAATCTAGAGAATCTAACTGCTTTTTAAAGGTCAAAGCAAATTAATGTAGTGTTTATTTCTATATCTATTGCTTATTGACTAGTGATTCGTCATCATGCCCGCCTTATTTTTACGGTAGAGCAAAGACTCTTCCGGCTAACACACAACATAACAAGTAAGGGCATATCTGTGAAACAGACGTTGAAAACAACAGATATTATAGCAGTCGGCTTTATGCTGTTTGCATTTTTCCTTGGCGCGGGAAACATCATCTTCCCTCCATTGGCAGGTCAATTAGCGGGTGATCATTTATTACCAGCAATGACTGGCTTCCTTCTCACTGCTGTAGGTCTTCCTCTTATTACCATTATTGCCGTTGCAGTGGCTGGGGGCTCATGGGAGCACTTGACTAAGGATCTTCCTAAACGAGCGGCAACATTGATTGCTGTACTCATCTTTATCATTATTGGCCCTGCATTTGCAGCGCCACGTACTGGCTTAGTGGCTTATGAAATGGCCGTTCGTCCATTCTTTGCTGATGCTGCTCAAATGCACTTGACTGTGTTCTCAATCCTGTTCTTTGCTATCGCCATGGCATTTGCTTGGTCTCAAGGCAAGTTGATTGATGTGATTGGTAAAGTGCTAACGCCTGTGCTGTTTGTTGGTTTGATTGTGTTGGCTGGCGCGGTATTCATTGATCCTCAAGGTGAAATGATTGCACCGGTAGGCGATTATCTAACTCAACCTCTGACTAAAGGTTTCCTAGAAGGTTATAACACCATGGATACGTTTGGTTCACTGATGTTCGGTATGTTGATCGTCGATGCGCTTCGCAAGAAAGGCATTACGGAACAAGCGGCAACGACTAAGTATTTAATCAGCTCAGCGCTTATTGCTGCGGCTGGTCTGGCGTTTGTTTATATCTCTCTATTCTACTTAGGCGCGACCAGTGCGACAGTGGCAGCAGGAGCTGACAACGGCGGTGCGATTCTAAGTCAATATGTTCAAGCGCTATTTGGTCCATACGGTCAAATCGTGTTATCAGTAATTGTATTACTGGCTTGTCTAACAACAGCAATTGGCCTGATCTCTGCGTGTTCTGATTACTTCAGCTCACTCACGTCTATCAGCTATCACAAGTGGGTCATCATTATCGGCGTTGCTTGTGCAACCGTGGCGAACATCGGCCTAGCTCAGCTTATTTCACTGTCTGTACCGGTTCTGTTTGCACTTTACCCAGTAGCTATTGCATTGGTTGCCTTGACGTTTGCACGCAAGAAACTAGCAAACCCTAAACTGGCGTATCGTGTGGTGGTACTTGTTGCACTGACCTTCGCACTGATTGATGCTGCAAAAGTATCGGGTATCGATGTATCGTTCTTCAACGTGCTACCACTGTTTAGTGTTGGTATGGGTTGGGTAATGCCAACATTTGCAGCTATTATCTGTATGTGTTTCATTGGTCGAAATGATCAAGAATTCACGCAAGAAACAGCGTAGTTTACTGATTGATTACAAAAATGGCGCTTCTTATGAAGCGCCATTTTTTATGCGTGAGAATGTACAAGGTAGGATTTACAGCAGCGCTTGGTATTCCACTAAGATCTGTTCACACCAAGTTGCAATGCGTTCGTCACTGAGCTCGTATTGAGAGTCTTCATCTAATGCTAAACCAACAAACTGGCTGCCATCTTCCGTTAAGGCTTTTGACGCATCAAATTCGTACCCAACATTAGGCCAGTAGCCAACGAATTTCGCTCCAGTGACCTTTAGTTCATCGTGAAGCATGCCCATTGCATCAAGGTACCATTCGCCATAGCCTTCTTGATCGCCAAGACCGAATAGGGCAACCACTTTTCCTTGCAGTGATACGCCAGAAACTTGATCCCAAATCGCGCCCCAGTCTTCTTGAATTTCACCAAAGTCCCAAGTCGAAATACCAAGAATTAACAGGTCATAGTCGCTCATATTAGAAATAGGCGTATCTTTTACGTTAAAAATGTCGACGATGTCTGGACCTATAATCTCGCGAATTTTCTCCGACGCCATTTCGGTATAGCAGGTTGACGAACCGTAAAACAAACCTATTTTCATCATTCTTTCTTGCTGTCGTTCTATATGATTCGAGATTCTACCCTTAATCTGACCATCTTTGCAGCGCTTATTCATCTTCTATAGGTTTTTTATGGCATTATCGTTTCTTCTCGCATACTCTGTTGAAAGTACTGTATAAACATCCAAGAGGCGGTTGTGAGCGACGTAAATATCCAAGATCAAGGCTTAGTGGAGCAATTTTTAGACTCCATGTGGATGGAGCGAGGGTTGTCTGAGAATACCCTTTCTTCGTATCGCAATGATCTCTTTAAGCTATTGAAATGGATGAATGAGCACAATTACCGACTAGACTTTATTAGCCTGTCGGGATTGCAGGAGTATCAAACGTGGTTAATGGATCAGAATTATCAGCAGAGCTCACGGGCAAGAATGCTCTCTGCTATTCGTCGTTTGTTTCAATACCTTCATCGTGAAAAGCTGCGCTCCGACGACCCAACGGCACTATTGGTGAGCCCTAAGTTACCCAAACGATTACCGAAAGATTTGACGGAAGATCAGGTGACCGCTTTATTGGAAGCGCCAGATCCTAATGACCCCATTGAGCTTCGTGATAAAGCGATGCTGGAGTTGTTGTATGCTACGGGGCTACGTGTGACTGAACTGGTTAGTCTAACCATGGAAAACATCAGTTTGCGTCAAGGCGTGGTACGAGTGATTGGTAAGGGCAATAAAGAGCGCTTGGTGCCAATGGGTGAAAATGCGATTGATTGGATCAGCGAGTTTCTTGAAAAAGGGCGTCCGGCCTTACTCGGAGATAAAACCTCTGACGTCGTATTCCCAAGTAAACGTGCAAGGCAAATGACCCGGCAAACCTTTTGGCACCGTATTAAGTTCTACGCCGTATTGGCAGATATTGATACCGAATTGCTTTCACCGCATGTTCTTCGCCACGCTTTCGCGACGCACTTATTGAACTATGGCGCTGATCTTCGTGTCGTACAGATGTTGTTAGGGCATAGTGACTTATCGACCACACAAATTTATACTCACGTAGCAACAGAACGATTGAAAAATATTCATAGCCAGCATCATCCAAGGGCTTAACTTAACGTTTTTTATACAAAGGTGATTTTAATGAGCGTAATGCGCCGTTTGACTCTACTTACTCTTCCACTTTTTGTAACTGCTTGCGGTGCGGAAGAAACACAAGCAACTCCTCAAAAAGCGGAAACGGTGGCGGTTGCAGCCGTGCAAGCTGATGAGGCTGCTATTAAGGCTCGATTTGCCAAGATTGGTATCGAAGTCGATGAGATTGTTGCTTCAGACATTAATGGTTTGGTAGAAATACGCACTGCTGGAGGCGTTCTGTTTGCTTCGCCAAACGGCGAGCACTTTATTGCTGGGACACTGTACTCTTTGGATGAAAACGGTAACTACAAAGATGTCATTGCTGAGCGTCAGGCTCCAATCAATGCAGAAAAAATCGCGCAGTTTAGCGATAGCATGATTGAGTACAAAGCCAAAGACGAAAAATACGTTGTGACCATCTTTACTGATATTACTTGCGGCTACTGCGTTCGTCTCCACAGTCAAATGCAGGGTTATAACGACCTAGGTATCACAGTACGTTATCTTGCTTATCCACGCCAAGGCGCAACAGGTCCAGTGGCAGAGCAAATGGCGAAAATCTGGTGTTCAGAAGACCCTGCAGCAGCAATGCATGATGCTAAAGTCAACCGTCAAGAGCCTCAGTTTGATGGCGACCTAAAACAGTGCAAAGAAACAATAGCTAAACATTACAACTTAGGGCGTGAGCTAGGCATTAGCGGTACACCTGCTATTTTCCTACCAAACGGTGAAATGGTTGGTGGTTACTTACCACCAGCTGACCTTCTTAAGCGCCTAGAGCAAATCAAATAACTATTAGGATAAGGGCTCGATAATACGAGCCCATTTTTGTTTATGATAGAAATTCAACGTCGTCCTGAAGTCGATATTTCCGCTTTACCTGATTCCATTCCTCCGCTGCTAAGACGCCTGTATTTATCGCGAGGTGTTACCGATGTTGCTCAGCTAGAAAAAACAGCACGCGGCCTTATTTCATACCAACAATTGGCTGGTATCGATGCGGCTGTTGCTTTACTGTTTGAGGCGATTAAGCAACAAAAACGCATCATCGTTGTGGGTGATTTTGATGCCGATGGCGCAACGAGTTCCGCGTTATCAGTTCTAGCTCTGCGAATGCTAGGCAGTCGAAATGTCGATTATTTGGTGCCAAACCGCTTTGAAGATGGCTATGGTTTGAGCCCTGAGGTAGTGGACCAAGCAATCGAAATTGGCGCTGAAGTGATCATGACCGTTGATAATGGTGTGTCTTCGATTTCTGGTGTGCAATACGCTAAAGACAATGGCTTACAAGTGTTGGTCACCGACCACCATTTACCGGGTGCAGAACTTCCCAATGTGGATGCCATGGTGAACCCAAACCTTAATGAATGCGGCTTTCCTTCTAAGGCATTAGCTGGTGTTGGCGTGGCATTTTACCTCATGATGGCGCTTTGCGTGTTCATGCGTAAACAAGGTTGGTTTGCCAAGCAAGGTATGGCGGAACCTAAGCTGATGGAGCTCATTGATTTAGTTGCGCTTGGTACAGTCGCAGACGTAGTGCCATTGGATGAAAATAACCGAATTTTGGTGCATCAAGGTTTGCAGCGTATTCGTGCTGGTAAGGCTCGTCCCGGTATACAAGCGTTAATTGAAATCGCCAAACGCGATGCGCGTAAATTGGTGGCATCAGACTTTGGTTTTGCGTTAGGGCCAAGAATTAATGCCGCAGGACGACTTGATGATATGTCGTTTGGCGTTGAATTGCTGATGTCCGATAACATTCATGCAGCACGACGTATGGCGAGTGAACTTGATGGTTTGAACCAAACTCGTAAAGACATTGAAGAAGGTATGAAGCAAGAGGCGCTGGCGTTTTGTGAGCGTTTGCAAATCAGTGATAAATCCGAGCTTCCTTACGGCTTAGCCCTGTTTCAGCGAGATTGGCACCAAGGCGTTATTGGAATTCTAGCATCTCGAATTAAAGATAAATTTCATCGACCTGTTATTGCGTTTGCTGATGGCGGAGAAGGAACCATCAAAGGCTCTTGCCGTTCCATCCAAGGATTACATATGCGAGACGCTTTGGATCGAATCGATACGCAAAATCCGGGACTTATCTTGAAGTTTGGTGGGCACGCGATGGCGGCCGGTCTGACTATTATGGAGAAAGACTACGAACGTTTCAGTAAGTTGTTCGATGAAGTGGTTCGTGCTGAGTTAGGGGATACCGCACTAAAAGGCATTATTTTGTCTGATGGCGAGTTAACACCTGAAGAGTTTTCTATGCACACGGCGGAGCAGCTTCGTGCCGGTGGACCTTGGGGTCAAGCGTTCCCCGATCCGTTGTTTGATGGTGAATTTAAAGTGCTCCATCAAAAGCTGGTGGGCGAAAAACACCTAAAACTGATGGTTGAGCCAATGCACAAAGGGTTTGGCACTAATATTATGTTGGATGCAATAGCCTTCAACGTAGATTTACGCCGCTGGCCAGATGCTTCAGTGAAAACGGTTACGTTGGCATATAAATTGGACATTAACGAGTTTCGCGGAAACCAATCGTTACAGTTGATGGTAGACCATATAGAACCTCGCTAGAGCTGGATATTTTAGGTCAAGGAAGTTCGATATTTTTCTGTATCTTCGTCACATTTTTGAGTAGAATTCTTCGGTTAAATTCTACTCATAAATGCTGAGCAAATATGTTTGAAATCAATCCAATTAAAAACCGCCTACAGGATGTGACCGAGCGCACTAATATCCTGAGGGGGTATCTTTGACTATGACGCCAAGAAAGAGCGTCTAGAAGAAGTTAATGCAGAACTAGAGCAACCGGATGTATGGAATGAACCTGAGCGTGCTCAAGCGCTAGGTAAAGAGCGTGCATCACTTGAAGCTGTCGTAGAGACTATCGACCAACTTGACCAAGGTGTTGAGGATGTTGATGGCCTTCTAGAGCTTGCGGTTGAAGAAGAAGACCAAGAAACCTTCGACGAAATTGAACCTGAACTTGCTGAACTGGAAGCCAAGTTAGCTAAGCTAGAGTTCCGTCGTATGTTCTCGGGTGACCATGACGCATCAGATTGCTATATCGACTTGCAATCTGGTTCTGGTGGTACGGAAGCACAAGACTGGACCAACATGATGCTGCGCATGTACTTGCGTTGGGCTGAAGCGAAAGGCTTCAAGACCGAAGTGATTGAAGTATCTGAAGGTGAAGTCGCAGGTCTAAAAGGCGCAACAGTAAAGATCTCTGGTGAGTACGCTTATGGCTGGCTTCGTACTGAAACGGGTGTACACCGTTTAGTTCGTAAATCACCTTTTGATTCTAGTGGTCGTCGTCATACTTCATTTGCCTCTGCATTTGTTTATCCTGAGATTGATGACAACATTCAAATCGATATTAACCCTTCTGATCTTCGTATTGACGTATACCGCGCTTCGGGCGCAGGTGGTCAGCACGTCAACACGACAGAATCTGCGGTACGTATTACTCACGTTCCAACCAATATCGTAGTGCAGTGTCAGAATGACCGTTCTCAGCACAAGAACAAAGACCAGGCGATGAAACAGCTTCGTGCAAAACTGTTCGAATTTGAACTTCAAAAGCAAAATGCTGAGAAGCAAGCGAACGAAGATGCGAAATCTGACATCGGCTGGGGTAGCCAAATTCGTTCGTACGTTTTAGATGACTCGCGCATCAAAGACTTACGTACAGGTGTCGAAAATCGTAACACTCAAGCAGTACTTGATGGCGATCTAGACAAGTTTATCGAAGCTAGCCTTAAATCAGGCCTTTAAGCTTTTCACCAATTTAAAACGGGATACATCGAAAATGACTGATGATGTTCAAAATGAAAACCTACAAGAAGAAAACAAGCTGATTGCTGAGCGCCGCGCTAAATTGGAACAAATCCGAAAGAGCTGCAAGGCGAACGGACATCCGAACGATTTCCGTCGTGATGCGCTTGCTGGTGATCTGCAAAAAGAATTTGGTGAAAAGAGCAAGGAAGAGCTGGAAGCACTAAACCATGTAGTGTCAATTGCTGGCCGTATCATGGCGAAACGTGGCCCATTCCTTGTGATTCAAGAAACTTCTGGTCGTATTCAAGCGTATGCTGCAAAAGACGTTCAGAAAGAACTTAAAGAAAAATACCAAGGTCTAGATATCGGTGACATCATCGGTGTGAAAGGCGCGCTTCACAAATCAGGTAAAGGCGATCTTTACGTAAACATGGAAGAGTATGAGTTGCTAACTAAAGCACTTCGTCCACTTCCTGAGAAGTTCCACGGTCTGACTGACCAAGAGATGCGCTACCGTCAGCGTTATGTTGACCTGATCGTAAACGAAGATTCTCGCCAAGCGTTTATTGTACGTTCTAAGCTTGTGTCATCGATTCGTAACTTCATGAGCTCTAAAGGTTACCTAGAAGTTGAAACGCCAATGATGCACGTTATCCCAGGCGGTGCGACGGCTCGCCCATTCATCACGCACCATAATGCACTGGATATCGACATGTACCTACGTGTTGCGCCTGAGCTATACCTTAAGCGTCTAGTGGTTGGCGGTTTTGATCGCGTATTCGAGATCAACCGTAACTTCCGTAACGAAGGTCTTTCTCCTCGTCACAACCCAGAATTCACAATGATGGAATTCTACCAAGCTTACGCAGACTACAAAGATTTGATGGATCTTACTGAAGAAATGCTAAGCACAGTTGCGATGGATGTTCTAGGTTCTACTTCAATGCCTTACGGTGATGAGACGGTAGAATTTGGTGGTAAATATGCTCGTATGAGCATGTTTGATGCGATCAAACACTACAACCCTGAGCATGAGCAAATTCAAGCGCTAACAGAAGAAGACCTAACTAATCGTGAGCTTATGGTTTCTATCGCGAAATCAGTACACGTTGAAGTGGAAACATTCTGGACATGTGGTCAGCTTCTAGAGGAAATCTTTGGTGAAACGGCAGAACCAAAACTGATTCAGCCAACCTTCATCACGGGTTACCCAGCAGATATTTCTCCATTGGCTCGTCGTAGCGATGATAATCCATTCTTCACAGACCGTTTCGAGTTCTTTATCGGTGGCCGTGAAGTAGCTAACGGTTTCTCTGAGCTTAACGATGCAGAAGACCAAGACGCTCGCTTTAAAGCACAAGTTGACGCAAAAGACGCAGGTGATGATGAAGCTATGTATTACGATGCAGACTACATCACAGCTCTAGAGCACGGTCTACCGCCAACAGCAGGTCAAGGTATCGGTATTGACCGTCTGGCAATGCTGTTTACTAACACTCACACGATTCGTGACGTGATTCTGTTCCCAGCAATGCGTCCACAGCAATAAGCTGAAACGGTGACTCATTCTTACAAAGCCTCTCATTGAGAGGCTTTTTTCATGCCATATTTCTAAAAAGGTTTATAGAAAAGTCATAAATCGTGCACTAGTCTTAATTATGAGACAGTAGCGATTGTGTTAATTGCGATAGTTCTATTTGATAGCTATGACGAATTCAATAGAATTAACAAGTTGAATCTAAAAGCAATAATAAGGAATGATGTAATGGGAACCGAGTTTCGGATGGATTCTATCCCCGGCTCTTTAGTCGTAGTGGGTGGAACCTATGAGCCATGGCTATCTGTATTGGAGCAGGCTGGATGGCGATGCACGCAATGTTCCGACTTGCGAAAAGCCGATGCCTTGTTTTCAGAAATAGGCCCTTGTATTGGGATTGTAGACTTAACGAGGGATGATTTTAGCCTTAATGGCATTGCGAAACTTGTAAGTACACACAAGCAAGTTCGTTGGATTGCGTTTATCCGTGAGTCGCAGCTGAGTTCGGATACTATTTGCCAATTTATAGTTAATTTCTGTATTGATTTTTTCACTACGCCTATTCCTGATTCCCGTTTAATGAGCACAATAGGTCACCAGTTAGGAATGCTAAAACTGGAACAAAAAGTGTGGCCTCATAATGGAAATGACAATGACCTTGGTTTGGTTGGTCAGTCATTACCAGTGAGACGGTTGCGTGATCAAATTAGACGTATCGGCCCCACCGATGTCAGTATAATGATTCATGGCGAAGTTGGATCTGGCAAGGAGTCAGTAGCTAAAGCCATTCATCGCTGTTCTGCGCGTTCTCAAAAACCCTTCATCGCCGTCAACTGCCGAGCATTTTCCGACGCGCGTTTTGAAAATGAATTCTTTGGCATGCATGATGCCGACCGAGCATCGCTTTTAGATCAAGCCTCGGGCGGAACCATTGTTCTAAATGACATTTTTACCTTACCTCCCAAACAGCAACTTAACCTGCTTAAGTTTTATCAAGATGGTCAAATAGAGACGGCAAAGGGCATCAAAGAATTTGATGTGCGTATTTTAGCAGCGGATACATCAGATATTGAAAAAGCACTAGGCGATGGGATGTTCAACGAAGAGCTATTCCATTGCATAAATGTTCTTCGTATCAATGTACCAAGCCTTAAAGAGCGTGCGACGGACATTGGTTTGCTGGTCAGTCACCATATCGGTCAGTTTGCTAAAGAGTTTAATTCTCCAGTCAAATCTATCGATGATGATGCTCTGAAAACGCTGACGTATTACCATTGGCCTGGAAATGTGAAAGAGCTGATGAATCAGGTGAAACGTGCGGTGCTGATGACGGAAGAAGAAGTGCTGACTAAAAAGCATTTTGAGCTACCCGGTACTTTCTCTGGTAAGCGTAGCTTGAAGAGTATTCGAGAACGTTCTGAGCGTGATGCGTTGATCTTAGTGCTAGATAGCCATAATGGACAAGTTACACTAGCTGCCAAAGAGTTGGGCATTTCTAGGGCGACGATGTATCGTTTGCTCAATAAGCATAATTTGATTACTGAAGAGACGGTGTAGTCGTTGTTCATGATTAAAAAAGGCGCGGTCGCGCCTTTTTTAGTTTCTGTCGGGATATTTGGTATTACTGTTAATTAAGTGATGTGAATCGAAAGATTACAGAGTCATACAATATCTAGTTGTTTTATTTGGAAATAAAACGAATCACTAACACAAGCTATTTCTACAGTTCAATACATTGGGTATAAGTTATTACAACGGAATATATTGAAACATTCCTTTGTTTTTACATTTCTTGTTACATGTCTGTTGAAATTATCATCAATTTGCATAAGAATTACCCCTGAGCACTACGCTCAACCTTTCAAATTTATTTCGGATTATTAAGTGAGTATGGAGGCACAGAAAATGATGAATCGTATTTCTTTTATCAATATTTGTGCTGGCCGTTTTACTCATGCGGATCGAATCGCGACTGATCTATCTACTGCAATGGCAGCGGATAAACCGTCAATCGATACAGCACACGCTTAATTAGTCCGTAACCTCAAGAGGCTGCGGAAATAGCAGTCAACTGAGGAATCACAATATTTCTCCTTATATCCTGACCGCTATTTCTCTCCTCAAATTATTTTCTAGGAGAAAACTATGCGTACTTCAATTTACTTAACTGTTGCAACTTGGCTTATTAAAGCAGACATCCAAAAAGAAGAGCGTGAGTGGAGACGACGTTACCGTCGCAATGCACACCACTTGCCACTTCACAATGAGCACTTGTTAAAGGACATTGGTTTGGATAGACATGGCCGTCCACTTGGTCAAGTTGCTCCACCTCACATTGTAGCGAAACGTAAAACTCGTCACCTTCGTCGAGAATTACACTCTAGAATCGCTACGTAAAAAAAGGGCAGGTCGCTTATCGCGACCTGCCCATACTGTGTGAAAAACCTATTTAGGGGCATGGGTTAGAATATTTAGCCCCTATTTCTTGAAGTCCATTCAAGAGTTCATCAGAGAGTTCTACATCGATGCTGTTTATGTTGCTTTCTAGCTGCTTAAGATTGGTTGCACCAATAATATTAGAAGCGACAAATGGACGTTGATTAACAAATGCCAATGCCATCTGAGCGGGGTCTAGGTTATGCTCGCGAGCTAGGTCCACATATGCTTGTGTTGCTTCAATGCCTTGTGGAGTAAAGTAACGGACAAATCGCTCAAATAGACTGCAACGCGCTCCCTCTGGACGTTGCCCATTGAGATATTTTCCGCTCAAACAGCCGAAAGCGAGCGGTGAGTAAGCGAGTAATTCCACACCTTCGTGGTGGCTAATTTCAGAAAGGCCGACTTCAAAGCTACGGTTGAGTAGGTTGTAAGGGTTTTGAATCGAGACTATTCTTGGCAAATCATGTTTTTCGGCCAGTTTAAGTAGCGTCATAACTCCCCAAGGCGTTTCATTAGAGACTCCGATATAGCGTATTTTTCCAGCTTTGATGAGTTCGTTTAGTGCCTCTAATGTTTCGATTAGTGTAACTTCTTCATTTCCTTCAGGGTAAGGGTAGTTTAATTGTCCAAAACAATTGGTTTTTCTTTGTGGCCAGTGCAATTGGTATAAATCGATATAATCGGTTTTTAAACGGCTTAAACTATCGTCTACTGCTAAATGTATATTACGTCTATCTAGACTCATATTGTCGCGGATATAAGGAATATTTCGCGGTCCAGCGACTTTAGTCGCTAACACTACTTTTTGTCTTTTATCTGAATGCGAAAGCCAATCGCCAATATATTGTTCAGTTTTTCCTTGAGTCTTAGCACTTGGAGGAACGGGATACATCTCTGCAGTATCAATAAAATTAACACCGCGTTCTAGAGCAAAATCGAGCTGACTGAATGCTTCCTGCTTGGTGTTTTGCTCACCAAACGTCATTGTCCCTAAAGCTATCTTGCTGATTTCTAGCGAAGAGTGCGGGAGGTTATGATATTTCATTGAGCCTTCCTTGTTTGTTGTTGTTTTTATCCACTATACCTCGTTTTGGTAAAAGATCTGCTTGTTTAGTACCTAATGCGATTATTTTTACTAAACTGACTTTTATCAGTAACGCATTATCCACAAAAATAGTAAGGGGGTGGAATATGCAAAAACATCAGCTCGATCGTTGGCTACATGGGTATCACAAAGACACTTATAAACAACCCAAAGTTTTTGTGATTGGTTGTGCTGATATTTCACACTATCTGTTAGCAGTGGAATACAAACATAAATTAGAACCAATTAAACAAGATGATGAGCCAATTCATTTTGAGTCGTTGGACTCGGTGAAAGAGGAGTTGCATCGATTAGGTATCGAAAAAGCGTACCTTAGGTTGCATAACGCTTACGATGAATGTGGCAGTGCAGAAATGAATCGTTATTGTGATATCGAACTAAAACTTCATTAACTGGTTCGAAAATCTTCTGTTTAGACAAAGTACTGTTCAAGTATATGAGCAGTAAAGCGTGCTCTGAGGTAGAAACCTCGGGGCAGGGTACGTATTTTTTGTCCTGACGTACCGTAAGCTTCTGTTTTCACACGGCTATTGGCTGCTTTAGGGCGAATTTGTAACACCTCGCCGGTATGGGCCGTGATCTGATTGATTTGACCTAATGAAATAAGCTCCATCAATTCTTCCCAATCATTTTTCAACATGGTTTCTTCCTCTGGAGATGGGCTCCAGATTAGTGGAGAGCCAACATGTCGCTCTGCAACGGGGATCTCTCGTTCACCCTCAACCGGTAGCCAAAGGACACGAGACAGCTTATTGCGTATATGGCTAGTTTCCCACGTTACTCCATGAATGCCGGTAAGCGGTGCAACACAAACGAAAGTTGATTCTAAGGGCTTGCCGGTATGGCTAATAGGGAGGCTCTTGAGCTCAATACCAATGTCGGGAAAGTCTTGAACTGGCTTACTACCGGCCTTTGCACCTAAGTGCCACTCAAGTAGTTGTCCTACCCAACCTTTATCGCGCTTAAGATTATCTGGTACACACATGCCTGCCTGTGCAGCGAGTTCGCCAAATGTTAATCCTGCGATATCACGAGCGCGTTGTAATAGTTCTGTTTCGGAGGTCGGAGTTGGTTTCATAAATACGTTGCAGGTTAATTTAGGCCCAATAGGGAGCTAACTATTCTATCATGGCGATGAAGAATTTATCGGTATAAAAAAAGATCAGTCTGTTTGAGATTTGATCTATTCATGACTTATCCACAGAAAATTTATTCTCTAAGTTGAATTTGCCATGTGCTGTATGAATAATCAGTATTTTAACGCGGATTAACACTTGATAAATCGAGGTTTGTTTGAAACTCGACAGTTTCAGTGTGGATAAAATAGCCATAGGTTGATCTTTGACCGATCTGAGTGTGTGTATTTATTTGTAGTAAATTAGAGACTTTTACTTGATTGATTTGATTTTAAGTTTATGAAAATTATAAGTTTAATGTTCTCGCGTCGATCTTGGAAAAATTCGGCTTGGTAGAAAAAGAACCAAAAACTCGTAAAGATCATAGATTCTTCACATGGTTATTCACAGAAAAGGTGAATAAATGTGGGCTGGGTCTCATTGTTGTGTTGATAACTAAGGCTTTGCGCGAAACTTATCCAGTATGGCAGCATTTAATGGTAATTGTTCAAATTTACGGGCGACTAAGTTTGCTCAACTTGGGGATATGTGGAAAAATCAGGGTAATGAAAATTTAATTGAGGTTGGCCAGTGATAGATGGCGATGGTTACCGACTTAATGTTGGTATTGTGATTTGTAACAACCATGGTCAGGTCTTCTGGGCTAAGCGATACGGACAACATTCATGGCAGTTTCCTCAGGGCGGCATTGACGATGGTGAATCCCCTGAGCAAGCCATGTATCGAGAACTTTATGAAGAGGTGGGATTAACCAAGAACGACGTCAAAATCGTTGCAGTTAGTCGCCATTGGCTGAGATATAAGTTACCCAAGCGATTAGTACGCTGGGATTCGAAGCCAGTCTGTATTGGGCAAAAACAGAAATGGTTTTTACTGCGTTTAGATTGTGATGAATCTAAGATCAACATGCAGCGTGGTAATACCCCTGAATTTGATGGTTGGCGCTGGGTAAGTTATTGGTATCCAGTCAGGCAAGTGGTTTCTTTTAAACGGGATGTGTATCGACGTGCGATGAAAGAGTTTGCATCATTGGCAATGCCGTTTAAGGAACGTAAATTTAAAGGCAAGAGAAAGCATCGAAGAGGGTAAGTATGCTATCGCAACTAAGGGATATAGTTGAGCACGTTTCAAAGGTTGAAGATGTGCACGCCGCCCTCGAAATTCTTGTTCAACAAACTTGTGCAGCTATGCATACTGAATGCTGCACAATTTATTTGGCAAATAACGATAAACAGCGTTTGGAGTTAATGGCTACACAGGGCCTGACCTTCAAGGGCGACACTATCCATATCGATTTTAACGAAGGTCTAGTCGGCCTCGTAAAACGAACTGCCGAACCGATTAACTTGGCAGAAGCTGCCAAACATCCCGCATTTAAATTCTTCCCAGAACTTGGTGAAGATATCTACCATTCTTTCCTCGGTACACCGATTATTCATCGTAAACAGGTCCTTGGCGTTTTGGTTATCCAGCAAAAAACGTCGCGTCAGTTTAGCGAGATGGAAGAGTCTTTCTTAGTCACACTCGCAGCTCAGATAGCGGTTTTGATAGCACATGCAACTGCGCAAGGGCATGGCTTCTTTGACGATAATAAAACGGCGGTGATTAAAGGGATTGGGGCATCATCGGGAGTAGCTATTGGCCCAATCTGGTGGGACAACACTCAACCTGACTTAAGCAATGTATTTCCAGCTTCCGCGTTGGATATTGCGCGTGAACACGAAACGTTATCGGTCGCCATCGAAAATGCATTGGCTGACTTTAAGCGCATGCGTAAGAAGTTGGATCTTGAATTAAATAAAGATGCACTAGCAATATTTGATCTGTTCACTCACTTACTAAATGATCCTATGCTGCGCAATGATTTAAAAGCGCAGATACAAAAAGGCGATCGAGCAGACTGGGCTTTGCGCCAAGTAGTAGAAAGTTATGCGAACCGTTTTGCCAAGATGTCTGATGTATACATGCGCGAGCGTGCTCAAGATGTCAAAGAACTTGGCCAACGTTTGCTGTTTTTCTTGCACAATACTGAGCAGCCTATTCATGAATTCAACGAGCCTGTTATTCTTGTTGTGCGTGAACTTACTGCGTCCATTCTCGCTTCAGTACCCAAGGAACAGCTACTAGCTGTGGTGTCTCTTGAGGGGGCGGCGAACTCTCATGCGGCTATCTTATCCCGGGCGATGGGAATTCCTGCCGTTATGGGAGTGAACACTAACCCTGAGCTCCTAAGTGGCAAGGTTGGTATTGTGGATGGGTATAGCGGTGAGATTTTCCCTGATCCTAGTAATGAATTACTACTTGAATACCAAGAGTTAGTGACAGAAGAGACTGAGTTGTCTCGAATGGTTGAACAAACCGTTGATCTTGAAGCAAGTACAAATGATGGTAAACGCATCCAAATTATGCTGAATGCTGGCCTTAGCGCTGATACTAGTATTTCTTTGAATAAGAATGTCGATGGTGTGGGGTTATATCGAACCGAAATTTCCTTCTTGCTTCAGCAGCAGTTCCCTTCGGAAGAAGAACAGGTGCATCAGTATCGTTCGGTGCTCGGTGCTTATCCGACGAAGCGTGTTGTGATGCGTACGCTTGATATCGGCGGCGACAAGCCTTTGCCTTATCTGCCTATTGATGAAGACAATCCTTTCTTAGGTTGGCGCGGTATCCGCTTTACTCTCGATCATCCTGATATTTTCTTGATTCAGTTGCGCGCTATGCTTCGTGCGAGCGAGGGATTAGATAACTTAAGCATTCTTTTGCCTATGGTGTCGTCGGTACAAGAACTTGACGGAGCGACGGCGCTTATTGAGCAAGCTTATCAAGAAGTATCCGCAGAACATCCGAAGGTAAAACGCCCGGAAATTGGCGTTATGATCGAAGTACCTTCTATGCTGTATCTCTTACCATTTATGGCACAGAAGGTGGATTTTGTATCGGTTGGAACGAACGACTTAACGCAATATTTATTGGCTGTTGACCGCAACAACGCTCAGGTGGCCGATATTTACGAAACCCTGCATCCTTCCGTATTGGCGGCAATGAAACATATTTTTGAAACTTGTCAGTCGTATCATCTTCCTGTTTGCATTTGTGGTGAGCTGGCGGGTGACCCTATTGGTGCATTGCTGCTGGTGGGGCTTGGTTACGATACTTTAAGTATGAACACGTCGAACGTCGCGAAAGTGAAGTACTTACTCAGACAAACCTCACAGCAGGAGCTTAAATTACTTGCTGACAAAGCATTGATGCAACCGTATGGTGAAACCATTTATAATCAAATGCGTGATTACTTTGAGGATAAAGGACTAGCTGGCTTCATCCGTGCCGGTAAGTCTTAAACCAACCCTTTTGGAATACATGTGAACTACGAACTGATCTTATTACTACTGTGTCTTGGCGCAGTAGTCGGCACTATGTCCGGGTTGCTCGGCATTGGTGGGGGACTTATTGTTGTCCCAGCGCTGGCTTTCATCCTACCTAAATTTGGCATCGCGAGTGATATGGTTATGCATATTGCACTGGCGACTTCCTTAGCCTCTATCATTATTACATCAGGCTCTTCGGCAGTTAACCATCTTAAACTGGGTAACGTTGATTTGTTTGTTATTAAATGGCTTATGCCCGGCGTGGTGATTGGCGGATTTGCGGGCTCCAATGTCGCAGAGTGGATTCCTTCTCACTATCTACCGAAGGTGTTTGCTGTCATTGTACTGCTTCTAGCAATTCAGATGTTTTTGTCTATCAAATCGCAAGTGACGCGTAATCTCCCTAGTCCTTTTATCACAACATGTTGTGGCGCGGGAATCGGTATGGTATCGAGCTTAGCGGGGATTGGTGGGGGATCAATGTCGGTTCCTTTTCTTAGTAAACATGGCGTTGAGATGAGAAAAGCGGTAGGCTCTTCGTCAGTATGTGGTTGCGTGATCGCGATCGCAGGTATGATTGGCTTTATTATGCATGGCGCTAAAGTACAAGGGCTACCGGAATACAGTATCGGCTATGTCTACTTGCCGGCTTTACTGTCCATTGCTGCTACCTCAATGTTAACAACGAAATTTGGTGCAAAATTGGCGACAACTATGCCAACACCGAAACTAAAGAAGATTTTTGCAGTCTTCTTATTATTCGTTGCATTTTCAATGATGTTTTAATCTCAATACTCAAACCTGATAAGTGAGCGTTTTATGTCTCAGGGATATATCCAGTTTCCTAATATCGACCCAGTTCTTGTTGAATTAGGTCCCATTTCTATTCGTTGGTACGGCTTGATGTATCTTGTCGGCTTTGCATTCGCGATGTGGTTAGCTAATCGTAGAGCCGACAAGCCAAACTCAGGATGGACGCGCGAGCAAGTATCAGATCTGTTGTTTGCAGGTTTCTTAGGGGTGGTGCTAGGTGGCCGCATAGGATACGTCCTATTTTATGGTTTTGATGAACTGCTACGTGACCCGCTCTACTTGTTCAAAGTATGGACCGGTGGTATGTCGTTCCATGGTGGCTTGTTAGGCGTTATTACCGCTATGTTCTGGTATGGCAGAAAGAACGGACGCACGTTTTTTAATGTCGCAGACTTCATCGCGCCTCTTGTTCCTTTTGGTCTAGGTATGGGGCGTCTAGGTAACTTTATGAACAGTGAGCTTTGGGGACGAGTGACTGATGTGCCATGGGCGATCATCTTCCCTAATGGTGGACCTTTTCCACGTCACCCGTCTCAACTGTACGAATTTGCCTTAGAGGGTGTTGTACTGTTCCTAATTTTGAATTGGTTTATCAAGAAACCTCGTCCAGAAGGGGCTGTGTCAGGTTTATTCCTTCTGGGTTATGGTACATTTAGATTCTTGGTCGAGTTCGTACGTGAACCTGATGCACAATTAGGACTGTTTGGTGGCTTTATTTCTATGGGCCAAATCTTGTCTTCACCAATGATTATCCTTGGTGCACTAATGATTGCATGGGCATACAAAGTCAACGGACCGAAACTACAAAAAGTATCAAAGTAATAGGAATTGTCGTGAAGCAGTATTTAGACTTATGTCAGCGAATCGTTAACGAAGGCGTTTGGATTGAAAATGAGCGTACGGGTAAACGTTGTTTAACCGTAATCAACGCAGATCTGACCTATGATGTCGCCAACAACGCATTTCCTCTAGTTACTACAAGAAAGAGCTTCTGGAAAGCAGCCGTAGCTGAGCTATTGGGATATATTCGTGGCTACGATAACGCGGAAGACTTTCGCAAGTTAGGAACCAAAACATGGGATGCTAACGCGAACTTAAATGAAGCGTGGCTGAACAATCCTTACCGTAAAGGTGAAGATGATATGGGCCGTGTCTATGGTGTGCAGGGCCGTGCATGGGCTAAGCCAGATGGTGGTCATATAGATCAACTTCGTAAGATTGTGGATGACTTAAGCAAAGGGATCGATGATCGTGGTGAGATCTTAAACTTCTACAACCCAGGCGAGTTTCATATGGGGTGCTTGCGCCCATGCATGTACAGTCATCACTTTTCGTTATTAGGTGATACGCTGTATTTGAACAGTACGCAACGTTCATGTGACGTACCCCTTGGTTTAAACTTCAATATGGTTCAAGTCTATGTGTTCTTAGCGATTATGGCTCAGATTACCGGTAAAAAACCGGGACAAGCATTTCATAAGATCGTTAATGCGCATATTTATGAAGATCAACTGGAGTTGATGCGAGATGTTCAGCTAAAACGTGAACCACTGGCTGCTCCGACGTTCCGTATCAACCCAAAGATTAAGACGCTTGAAGATTTAGAAACCTGGGTGACGCTTGATGACTTTGAAGTAGAAGGTTACGAGTGCCACGAGCCTATTCGCTATCCATTTTCTGTCTGAGAATAAGGCCGAGTATTGCTCGGCCTTATTTTTAACGAGAGCTACCAGTTAATTTTCTCTCTTTCACTAAAGAATCCCGCTGTTGGTCCATCGGCATCTAGCGTTGCTAACCAAATGGCTGTATCTGCACCTTCTTTAGGGGACTTTAATCGAATATGTTCACCATAATCAGGCAGCTCATCCAAATTCATTCCTGAATCAACCCATCCAGGACAGTAAGAATTTACTTTAATTCCAAATGGCTCTAGCTCTTTTGCAAACAATACTGTGTTGGCATTTACGCCAATCTTCGAGGATTGATAGGCTGCGCATACATCGTCTTTAATCGGCGAGGCCATGTCAGAAAGTTGAGCAAGTTGACCTGCTTGACTGGAGACATTGACTATTCTGGCTTGAGAAGACTTTTTGAGGAGTGGTGTTAGAGCACGAGTCAGTAAGAAAGGGCCAATCTGGTTGACCTCAATCACTCGGCGGTAGGTATCCTCATCTATAAGAGAAGGATGTCTACCAAGATCGACTAAGATAGCTGCATTATTAACGAGTACATCAAGACGACCAAACTGCTCTTCTATCTTATTAGCAACCGCAGGAAAGACCGATGACATGGCAAGGTCCAATTTAAGATGGGAGGCGGTATAGCCTTTCTGGCGAAAATCATTAACTAATGCTGAGCAGGATTGAATGTCGGCCATGATGACATGAAAGCCTTGTTCCATTAATAACTCAGAGGTGGCTAAGCCGATACCCTGATAAGCACCGGTGACTAAGGCAATTTTCTGCATGACTGACCTTTTTGTTGACTACATTTAGGCCAGTCTATCGACGGGGCTATCAAAAGGGGAGTAACAAGGGGAATGTTACTCTGTCCCATACGTTATGCTGTCAATGGTAATGCTTAGTCGTAATAGGCATCCTCGATAATTTCTTCTTCAACGATTTCTTCTTCAATAATCTCTTCTTCTACAACGACATCCGTCGCCACTTCACAGGCTCCTTCATCGTATGCACCGTCGATGGTTCCCGCCACTGCGCCAGCACCGCCACCAATAGCTGCTCCAGCAGCAGCGCCGGAACCACCATCTACAATACCGCCAACGACTGCGCCAGTAATCGCCCCGTCGACCGCACCATCAATAGCGCCTTCAGCGGTTTGGTCACAGTAATAGGCATAACTCGGTGAAGATAAGATTAGAGCTAGGGCAAAGAACTTGAGTTTCATGGTTTATTTCTCGATTGATGAGTTTGCCTATTAGCCTAAGTGATTGAATTGGTTATTATAAGTAACATCTCGTCAAACCTTGGTTAGTTTAGAGTGTGTTTATTGTTGAGAGTAATTAACAGAAGGGAACGGATTTTTCTCACTGATAGTATCGTTAATAAATCCAGAGAAGGAGTTATAAGGTACTTGCGAGATAGTAAATAAGTCACTCATACTTGAGCTAAAAGAACCTGTGGAGACGGAACATGCGATTACTAGGGATAGCGTTGAGTCTTATATTAATAGGATGCAGCGGTGCGCCCAACGAAATCAAAGTTGCTGATGAGAAGTTATTGATTGAGTTTAATCAAGCGGTAAAAGAGGCGACACTGTATGTCGGCCAGCCAGCTAGATGGGGTGGAGTGATTGCAAATTTGACCAATTTAACCCCTAACACCAGTGAGCTACAAATTAGTCAATTTGCATTGGACTCAAAAGGTCGTCCTGATGATACTCAACAGGACAGTCAACGATTTGTCGTCAATGTCGATAGGTTCTTAGACCCTGAGGTGTTTACTCAAGGTAAATCAATGACATTTGTTGGTGTTATAGAAGGCATGACTTCAATTACGGTTGGGCAACAGGAGCTTAAGGTTCCGGTATTAAAAGCCTCAAACTACTATCTTTGGACTGAAGATAAACGCATTAAAACTTATTATGTTGGTGACCCATATTATAACTACTATTACGACAGCTATTATTACTGGGATGATATCGACGACGCCGATTTGATCGAGCACTATGATGACTTTGATTATGACTACGGTGATTTCTAGATAGTAAAAGGCCCAGCTACATGTAGCTGGGCCTTTTTAGTAGAGCTTAGCGTCTGGCTGCTTAGTGTCTATGCTGTTAGCGCTAGAATAGTGCCTGGAATAACAACAAAGATAGAAGCGAGGTAACCAGCGACGACTGCTTTGTTCTTGATAGCCATGTCCGAGATATAGTCTGCACCTTTCACTGGCAGTTCTCTCAAGAATGGAATACCGAAGATAAAGACGGTTGCCATGATATTGAATACCAGGTGCACCAGCGCGATTTGCAATGCGAATACTGCGTATTCTCCAGAAACTGCTGTCGCTGCTAATAAGCCAGTGATACACGTACCGATATTAGCACCTAGTGTAAATGGGTAAACATCACGAACTTTCAGCGCACCTGAGCCAACGAGAGGCACCATTAAGCTGGTCGTTGTTGATGAAGATTGCACAAGAATCGTAACGATAGAGCCTGATGCGATACCATGTAGCGGACCACGACCAATAGCGTTTTTCAAAATTTCACGTGCACGGCCAACCATCAAGCTCTTCATTAGCTTACCCATAACAGTAATCGCCACGAAGATAGTTGCAATACCAAGAACAATCAGTAGTACGCCACCTGTTACGCTGCCAAATGAGCTCAATGGCTCCTGAATCGCACTTACTACAGGCTTGGTGATTGGCTTGATGAAGTTCAGGCCTTTCATGCTCATGTCACCTGTTGCTAGCATTGGTGATACAAGCCAGCTAGAGATTTTGTCTAGAATGCCAAACATCATCTCCAATGGAAGGAAGATAGCAACGGCTAGCAGGTTAAAGAAGTCATGGATCGTTGCACTTGCAAAGGCACGCTTAAACTCAGTGTTACAACGAACGTGACCCAAACTTACTAGTGTATTGGTAACCGTAGTACCAATGTTTGCACCCATGATCATAGGGATGGCTGTCGTTACAGGTAAACCACCAGCAACCAAACCAACAATAATCGAAGTGACGGTACTAGAAGACTGAATTAGTGCAGTAGCAACTAGACCAATCATTAACCCAGCTACAGGGTGTGAGGCAAATTCAAATAGTACTTTTGCATGTTCACCTGTTGCCATTTTAAAGCCACTACCCACCATTGAAACAGCAAGTAGCAATAAATAAAGCATGAACGCCAAGTTAGCCCAGCGTAACCAACGCGTCGTATTCGACATTGGAGTCGCAGCTGTTGTTGCTTGGTTCATCATAGTTTTCTCCATTTGGCCGTGTAATTCGTAAGTTGGCCTGTTGTTGAATCTGAGGCGATATTAGATCTCAAATATTACAGAAATATGACGTTTCTATTTCTGTGTTAATTAACTGCGATGTTTGCTTGGTTTTTGTATTTGTTGGTATTTTTTGTTTGTGTAAATTATTGATTTTTAAGTGCTGTTTTCTTTTGGAGAAAAAGAGATTAATTTGCCATCATCAATGAATAAATTCGATTTAGAGCGAGTATTATGATGCTTATATGACAGTGAGGTGGCTAATGTGACAATGTAATCTTCGGAAAAATTATCGAATTTTAATTGTAACGTAAGTTTTATCGAATATTGTCGCTTGAGGAAGATTTTGCTATAAATGAAACACACTCATTTTAGGCGATATCGCATGTCACACCTTAACTATAATCACCTCTATTATTTCTGGATGGTCTGCAAACAGGGTTCAGTTACGAAAGCTGCCGATGCGTTATTTTTAACGCCTCAAACAGTAACAGGGCAGATTAAAGCATTAGAAGAGAGAATGGACGGTAAGCTCACTAAGCGAAATGGACGTAGCGTTGAGCCAACTGAGTTAGGGCAGTTGGTATATAAGTATGCTGACCGCATGTTTGGTTTAAGCTATGAAATGTTGGATATCGTAAACTATAGCCAGCGTTCGAATGTACTGTTCGATGTTGGTGTGGCCGATGCTCTTTCTAAACGTCTGGTCAGTAAAATATTGATGACCACTATCCCGCCAGACAACAGTATTCATCTACGCTGTTTTGAATCCACTCACGAAATGTTGCTGGAACAATTGGCTCAGCATAAATTGGATATGATCCTATCGGACTGTCCTGTGGATTCAAGTCAAAGTCCTGGTTTGTTTAGTAAGAAGTTAGGTGAAAGCCGCATGAGTTTCTTTACGTCGGGCTATATCGATAATGTGAGTTTCCCTGAGATTCTTGAACAAAGACGTTTGCTGATACCCGGTAGTCGTACCTCGATGGGACGTAAAGTACTGCAGTGGTTTGATCAACAGGGTATTCAACCGAATATTCTTGGTGAATTTGATGATGTCGCATTGATGAAAGCCTTCTCAATGTATAAAGAGGATGTCATTTTTCTTGCTCCAAGTATTTACATGTCAGAGATGAGAGACAAACGCCACCTTCAACTGATCGGCGATATTGAAGATCTGAAAGAAGAATATTACGTTATTTTTGCTGAGCGAATGATTCAACATCCGGCGGTAAAGAGCGTTTGTGAGGCAGATTTCACCGATTTGTTAGCGTTTTAAGATTCGTGTTAGGTAACAAATTAGTAAAGAGAAATACACTATTTTAAACAAAGCGCTACTAACAACATTTTTATCCATGTAAAATGTGATGAGATTTATGGATTTATTACGAGAAAGATGGTTAGTGTCTAAGTGATAAAGAAGTAAATAAAGACGGATAAAACATAGAGGTAAAGTATGAACTTGCAGGAGATGGAAAAAAACGCATCACAAGCGGTAGTTCTCCTTAAGGCGATGGCTAATGAGAGACGCCTGCAAATTCTGTGCATGCTCCACAATACAGAGTTATCAGTAGGGGAATTGTGTACTCGATTAGAACTCAGTCAGTCAGCATTGTCACAGCATTTGGCCTGGCTGCGTCGAGATGGCTTAGTGTCGACGAGAAAAGAAGCGCAAACGGTCTACTACACATTAAGTAGTAAAGAAGTTCGTCAGTTGATTGAACTATTACACGGCCTTTATTGCAGCTCAGAATAGTGTGATTTACAGATACAAAAAAACCGGCATTAGCCGGTTTTTTTAACACAATACAAAGTCTAAATTATAGAGCTTTGATTGCAGCAGAGAAGCGTGCCTTGTGACGAGCTGCTTTATTCTTATGAATAAGGCCTTTAGTCGCCATGCGGTCAAGGATTGGAGTAACTTCTGCAAATGCTGAAGTTGCTGCTTCTTTATCGCCAGCTGCGATAGCTGCGATTGTTTTCTTCATGTAAGTGCGCATCATAGAGCGACGGCTAGCGTTGTGCTGACGACGTTTCTCAGCTTGGATAGCGCGCTTCTTAGCAGATTTACTGTTTGCCAAGGGTCTAACTCCCAAAAACTTAGTTCGGTGACAATTTAAGGGCGAGGAATATCCCTCATTTGCGCTTAATTGTCAAATGATTTGTGCAAAAACCCGACGATACAAAACAACTTTTGATATCTGTGGGCTATCGCGGTTAAGATGGCGGGGATTCTAACAGTATTTTTCGACCAATGCTAATACTAATCCTCTCTTCAATAACAAACGCTATTGAATCCGATAAATAGCAGGCATTGGCTAGGTAATTCAGAGGTTATTGTGAGTAAACGCCTTCTTAAGTCAGGCATGATTGTTAGTGCCATGACGCTGGTGTCTCGTGTATTGGGACTCGTTCGAGACGTTGTAGTTGCCAACCTTATGGGGGCAGGTGCAAGCGCAGATGTTTTCTTCTTTGCTAATAAGATTCCTAATTTTCTACGTCGTCTGTTTGCTGAGGGGGCTTTTTCCCAAGCATTTGTTCCGGTGTTAACGGAGTATCACGCATCAGGAGATAAAGATAAAACTCGTGATTTAATAGCGAAAGCGTCAGGTACCTTAGGCGTCATTGTGACAATAGTGACGCTATTAGGTGTTATAGGGTCAAGTGTTGTCACGGCACTATTTGGTTTCGGTTGGTTCTTAGATTGGCTAAATGATGGGCCTGCTGCGCCTAAGTTTGAGCTTGCCAGTTTGATGCTTAAGATTACCTTTCCTTACTTATGGTTCATCACCTTTGTGGCGTTATCTGGGGCTATTCTCAATACCTTAGGTAAGTTTGCTGTTTCTTCTTTTACCCCTGTTTTTCTAAACGTCATGATTATCCTCTGTGCGTGGTTTATTTCTCCAAACCTTGCCCAGCCGGAAATTGGCTTAGCCATTGGCGTATTTTTAGGTGGTTTTGTCCAGTTTGCCTTTCAATTGCCTTTCTTAATAAAAGAGGGCGTATTGGTAAAACCTAAGTGGGGCTGGCGCGATCCTGGCGTAGTGAAAATCAGAACTTTGATGATTCCAGCATTATTTGGTGTGTCGGTTAGCCAGATTAACCTGCTTTTTGACACCTTTATTGCTAGTTTTCTTGCCACGGGGTCGATCAGCTGGCTTTACTATTCCGATAGACTACTTGAGTTCCCTTTGGGCTTGTTTGGAATCGCTATCGCGACGGTTATTCTTCCTGCGCTGTCACGCAAACATGTAGATGCGCATAGTGAAGGATTCGCTAGCACGATGGATTGGGGAGTTCGAATGGTTATCCTGTTAGGTCTTCCAGCCATGTTAGGACTGATGGTGTTAGCCAAGCCGATGTTGATGGTCCTGTTTATGCGTGGTGAGTTTACTCCTCACGACGTTCATCAAGCCTCATTGTCATTGTTAGCTTACGCATCTGGCCTGCTTAACTTTATGTTGATTAAGGTGCTGGCTCCGGGTTACTACTCGCGTCAGGATACCAAAACACCAGTGAAGTATGGCATTGTAGCCATGGTGTCTAATATGGTCTTCAATGCTATTTTTGCTTACTTCTATGGATATGTTGGACTAGCGATGGCAACCGCGTTGTCGGCATTTATCAATATGGCGTTGTTATACCGAGGGCTACACCTACAACGTGTTTACCAGATTAGCCGTCAGACTATCGGCTTTGTGGCACGTTTAGTGGTGGCGGCCGTGGTTATGGTGCTAGTGCTTCGTTGGCAGTTACAAGATATGCAGCAATGGCTGACTTGGGGCTTAACAGAGCGTGTGTATACCTTGATCGGATTGATTTTGATGGGTGCTGTGAGTTATCTAGTTAGTCTATTTGTTCTTGGAGTTCGAGCTCGAGATCTAAAAGCAGCGACAGATTAACAATGATTGGTTATAATCCGTCGGTTTCACACTAGTATTATTTCATTAAGCAGGTGGTTTAGTCGTTTCATGGAACTCATTCGAGGCATACATAACCTAAAAAATCAGCACCATGGCTGTGTGTTAACCATCGGAAACTTCGATGGTGTGCATTTGGGGCACCAACGTGTACTCGATCAGGTGAAGAAGAAAGCATTGCTTTTGGGTTTGCCTGCTGTAGTAATGACTTTTGAACCGCAACCGATGGAATTGTTTGCTAAGGATAAAGCGCCGGCTAGACTGACTCGTCTTCGTGATAAGTTTGAATTGCTTGAAGCAATGCACTTGGATCGTTTGTTGTGCGTTAACTTTAACCGTCGCTTTGCCAGCATGTCACCGGAGTCTTTTATCAAAGACTTGTTGGTGAATAAATTGGGTGTTAAGTTCCTTGTTATCGGTGATGATTTTCGCTTTGGCAAAGGGCGAGAAGGCAACTTCGATATGCTCAAAAAAGCCGGTGAAGAGTTCGGCTTTGAGGTGGTGAATACCGCTAGTTTCTGTGTAGAAGACACACGTGTGAGCAGTACGGCGATTCGCCAAGCACTAGCTAGTGATCATCTTGATGAGAGTGCAGAAATGTTAGGGCGTCATTATACGCTGTCTGGGAGAGTGGCTCACGGTCAAAAATTGGCGCGTGATTTTGGTTTTCCAACTGCTAACATTTCTTTGAAACGCTATGTGTCACCTGTTCGTGGTGTATACGCTGTGCAGGTGTATGGGGTTGATAGTCAACCGTTACCTGGCATTGCTAATGTTGGTAAAAAGCCAACCGTAGCAGGGACTACCCCAGATTTAGAAGTGCATATTTTCGACTTTGAAGGCAACCTTTATGGCAAGCAAATTGAAGTCGCTTTATTGCATAAAATTCGTGATGAGAAAAAGTTCGAGTCACTTGAGCTGCTTAAGCAGCAAATAGAATTGGATGCTGATGTAGCAAGGGTGTGGCTACGTCAGTTTAAGGGTTAGCGGAAGATTCCACCGCTAACATAATGTCTAACTTTCGCCCAATACAACGGAATTAAGAATCGATGAGTGAGTATAAAGATACCCTGAACCTACCTGAAACAGGGTTTCCTATGCGCGGCAATCTGGCAAATCGTGAGCCAGAAATGCTTAAGCGTTGGTATAAAGAAGATCTTTACGGTGAGATCCGTAAAGCTAAGAAAGGCAAAAAATCCTTCGTGCTGCACGATGGACCTCCATACGCGAACGGTGACATTCACATTGGTCACGCACTAAATAAGATTCTTAAAGACATTATTATTAAATCCAAAACACTTTCAGGTTTTGACGCCCCTTATATTCCTGGTTGGGATTGCCACGGTCTACCAATTGAATTAATGGTAGAAAAGAAAGTAGGCAAACCAGGTCAGAAGGTAACGGCTGCTGAATTCCGCGAAAAATGTCGCACTTATGCGGAAGGCCAAGTTGAAGGTCAAAAAGAGAGCTTCAAACGTCTAGGTATTCTTGGTGAGTGGGATAAGCCTTATCGCACAATGGACTTTGATACTGAAGCGAACATTATTCGTGCGCTTGGCAAAATTGCTGATAAAGGTCACCTATTGAAAGGCTTCAAGCCTGTTCACTGGTGTACAGATTGTGGCAGCGCACTAGCAGAAGCAGAAGTAGAATATAAAGATAAAGTTTCTCCTTCTATTGATGTACGTTTTAAAGCGGCTGATGAAAGCGCGCTTATCTCTAAATTCTCATTGAATGAAGGTCATGAAGGTCAAGGTGATATTTCAATCATCATCTGGACAACAACACCTTGGACTCTGCCAGCAAACCGAGCAGTCTGTCTACGTGATGACTTAGAGTACGTATTGATTCAAACAGAAGGCGACAACCCAGAGCGTATTATCGTTGCGTCTGAGTTAGCAAAAGATGTGATGGATCGTGCTGGTATCGAGCACTTCCATAATCTAGGTTTTGCGAAAGGTGCAGATCTTGAGTTATCTCAGTTCAACCACCCATTCTATGACTTTACAGTACCAGCTATTCTTGGTGATCACGTAACTACCGATTCTGGTACTGGTGTGGTGCATACAGCACCTGGCCACGGCCAAGAAGACTTTGCAGTAGGCCAAAAATATGGTCTAGAAGTTGCGAACCCTGTAGGTTCTAACGGTGTTTATCTACCTGACACTGAGCTATTTGCTGGTCAGCATGTATTTAAAGCTAACGACGCTGTGGTAAAAGTACTTAAAGAAAAAGGTGCGCTACTGCATCACCATGCTTACGAGCACAGCTACCCACACTGCTGGCGTCATAAAACGCCAATCATCTTCCGAGCAACACCACAATGGTTCGTATCAATGGACCAAGCTGGCCTTCGTGCTAAAGCACTAGAGTCAATTAAAGGTGTTGAGTGGATGCCTGAGTGGGGCCAAAGCCGTATCGAAGGTATGATTGAAGGTCGCCCTGAGTGGTGTATCTCTCGTCAGCGTACATGGGGTGTGCCAATTGCTTTGTTTGTTCACAAAGAAACTGCTGAGCTTCATCCGAATTCGCTAGAGCTTATCGAAAAAGTAGCTCAGCTTGTTGAACAAAAAGGCATTCAAGCTTGGTGGGATGTTGAGCCTGCTGAACTATTAGGTGATGAAGCCGACAACTACGAGAAAGTGCTTGATACCCTAGACGTATGGTTCGACTCAGGTGTGACACACTACTCTGTTGTGGATGCACGTGAAGAATATAACGGCAATAGTGCTGACCTATATCTAGAAGGTTCTGACCAACACCGTGGCTGGTTCCAATCGTCGCTAATTACGTCTATTGCGATGAAAGACGAAGCACCATACAAGCAAGTGCTGACTCATGGCTTTGTGGTTGATGGTCACGGCCGTAAGATGTCGAAATCTATCGGCAACGTTGTAGCTCCAAAAGATGTTACCAACAAACTGGGTGCGGATATCCTTCGTCTGTGGGTAGCTTCAACAGACTACACTGGTGAAGTGGCGGTTTCTGATGAAATCCTTAAGCGTTCCGCTGATGCTTATCGTCGTATTCGTAACACAGCCCGTTTCTTCCTAGCGAACCTAAATGGCTTCAACCCAGAAACGGATCTTGTTCCTGCTGATGAAATGGTAGCGCTTGACCGTTGGGCGGTTGGTCGTGCGCTAGCTGCACAAGAAGAGATTGTAAAAGCTTACGGTGAGTACAACACACACGCCGTAACACAGCGTTTAATGCAGTTCTGCTCTATCGAAATGGGCTCTTTCTATCTTGATGTGATCAAAGACCGTCAATATACAGCGAAACTTGGTGGTCACGCACAGCGTAGCTGTCAAACTGCTCTTTACTACATCGTAGAAGCACTGGTTCGTTGGATGGCGCCAATCATGTCGTTCACAGCAGACGAAATCTGGAATGAAATGCCGGGTCAACGTGACAAGTTTGTGTTTGCAGGTGAGTGGTTCGATGGCCTATTTGGCCTTGCTGAAGGCGAAGAGCTAAGCAACGAATTCTGGACTGAAATCCAGTCAGTTCGTAACGCGGTGAACAAGCAACTTGAATCTGCACGTGCAGAAAAGATCATCGGTGGTGCACTGCAAGCAGAAGTCACTCTATATGCAGACGATACGCTGACGGCAACCATCAACAAGCTTGAAGATGAGCTTCGTTTTGTGCTTCTTACTTCAGCAGCAACAGTTAAGCCGCTATCAGAGAAAACTGACGCTGCGAAAGAGACGGAAGTTGAAGGTCTGTTTGTTGAAGTTAAGGCAACGGAAAACGAGAAATGTGACCGTTGTTGGCACCACACTCCAGATGTAGGCACGATCGAAGGTCACGAGAAGATTTGTGGTCGCTGTGTTTCGAACATCGCAGGTGAAGGTGAAGTTCGTAAGTTTGCTTAATTGACAGTAAGTCAACGGAACTTTTAACTAATATGACAGCCCCAGTTTTTACTGGGGCTATTTTTAGCTAGTACTTTTCTTATGCTTGTTTAAGCATGACAATTTAAGGATTGGAATGAGCGAAACAACAATTACCTTTAAGCAATCGGGTGTGCGCTGGCTTTGGTTAGCCATTGTCATTTTTATTGCCGACATTAGCATCAAGCTGGTTGTTATGGACAACATGGGATATGGCTGGGCAAATCGCATTGAAATCCTGCCATTTTTCAATTTACTGTACGTTCACAACTATGGTGCTGCGTTTAGCTTTCTAAGCGAACAAGCGGGATGGCAACGTTGGCTGTTCACTGGTATTGCGTTTATTGTTACGGGGCTATTAACCTATTGGATGAGCAAGCTCCCAGCGAAAGAAAAGTGGAACAATATTGCGTATGCCATGATCATTGGCGGGGCGGTTGGTAATGTTTTTGACCGTGTTGTACATGGTTTTGTTGTTGATTACCTAGACTTTTACTGGGGAACATACCATTGGCCAGCTTTCAATTTAGCTGATATGGCTATCTGTATCGGTGCCGGTATGATTATCATCGATAGCTTTCGCAACAAAGAGGCTAAGTAATAATTGCCAATAACCTTAAGCGCTGTGCGTTGATATGCACGGCGCTTTTTTATATAACAATAGCGATAACGAAACGACAAATAACAAAGAGCAATACTAAGACTCTTTGAGAGCAAAGGAAGCAGTAACGTGAGTAAAATTTCCCAAGATAGTGCGGTCACTCTACATTTTACCATTAAATTGAAGGATGGCTCAGTCGCAGATAGCACCCATAATATGGGCAAGCCCGCTAAATTTATTATTGGTGATGGAAGTTTAAGTGAGAACTTTGAAAGTTGCCTGATCGGTTTATCAGTAAACGAGAACAAAGCTATCGAGTTGAAAGCAGAAGACGCTTTTGGTATGCCGAATCCAGACAATATTCATCATATGGACAGAGCGAAGTTTGTGGGTGACTCTGAGGTGGAAGTCGGTACAATAATGGCCTTCTCTGGTCCTGATGGTATGGAAATTCCAGGTATTATTACCGATATTGCAGGTGATTCTGTAACGGTTGATTTTAATCACCCGTTGGCCGGACAAGACGTGACATTTGAAGTGGAAATTCTCGAAGTAGAATAGCAAGCAGAGTAAGTAGAAGCGGTTGATCAATGAGTAATGAAATGAAAATTAAATTAGCTAACCCACGAGGCTTTTGCGCCGGCGTAGACAGAGCAATCAGTATTGTGGAGCGTGCTTTAGAAATGTATCAGCCGCCAATTTATGTTCGTCATGAAGTGGTTCATAACCGATTTGTGGTAGAAGGTCTAAAACAGCGTGGTGCGATTTTCGTGGAAGAGCTCAGCGAAGTGCCAGACGATAACATTGTTATATTTTCTGCTCATGGCGTCTCCCAAGCGGTTCGTAAAGAAGCTAAGCAACGTGCTCTCACTGTGTTTGATGCGACGTGTCCTCTGGTAACGAAAGTTCATATGGAAGTAGCGCGCGCCAGTCGTAAAAGTATGGAAGTTGTTCTTATTGGTCATGCTGGTCATCCAGAAGTGGAAGGCACAATGGGTCAATACTCTAGTGAGACAGGTGGCATGTACCTTGTTGAGCGACCAGAAGATGTTCTTACACTTAAGGTAAACGATCCAACCAACCTTCATTATGTAAGCCAAACGACCTTATCTGTGGATGAAACGGCCGATGTGATTGAAAAGTTGCGTGAAGTGTTCCCTGAGATTCAAGGGCCTCGCAAAGATGATATTTGCTACGCGACACAAAACCGTCAAGATGCAGTCCGAGAGCTAGCACAAGCCGTGGATGTGATGGTTGTTGTTGGTTCAACAAACTCATCGAACTCGACTCGTCTTAAAGAACTTGCGGAAAAGCTAGGGACTCCGGCTTATCTCACTGATACTCCAGACTTGATTGAGGCGTCTTGGTTTGAAAGTAAGGGGTTAGTGGGCGTAACGGCGGGCGCTTCAGCTCCTGAAGAGCTCGTGAATCAGATCATTGATAAAATTAAAGACTTGGGTGCTGATGATGTTGAAGAAGTATTAGGCAGAGAAGAAAACATGTTCTTTGAAGTCCCTAGAGAGCTGCAAATCAAGCAGGTTGATTAATAAAAAAACGCCGCATCATAATGCGGCGTTTTTTTATTAATTATTGACATTACCATGGCGGCTTTCTAAAGCATTGCGTAAAGATTACGAAAGGTAAAAAATCGTTTCAACTACGATAATCACCTTTACTCATTGACGAATTTTGATATCCTAGCGCCGCTATCGAATCGATAGTTTTTTCGGAGATAACTATGAACAATACCGACCATCCTCCTAGTATCAAGGGAGAAAAGTAACAACTCGTCGGTAATTACGATCTTCGTACCTACCTTCGAGGTAGGGCTCCTTTCCTTTTAATAACTTATCGTTATTTTTCTCCTTTCTGCTATTTCGTTAAGACGTCTGCACATTCGCGTGTAAGGCTATTATTTTGACGTTTGATGGTCGTTACCAACGCTAATCGGGAGATTCGCCATGACGGTAATGAACAATACTTATATTGAGAATGCACCACTGTTTTCAGAAGAAGAAATTAGTGCAGCTACTCAAGCATTTTTGAAATACGACACACCACAGCAATTGAACCTATTGACCGTGATGCCAATAGACGAAGCCGTTGGCGTGTTGCAACACTGTGCTTTAGGGCAGGTGCAATATTTAATCGAACAACTCGACTTACAAGGCCATGATAGACGAGCCAGGCATTTTGCTCACCAACTGGGACTGATTCACTCTGAAGCAGAGACCACTGGTGGTTATCTGACAACAGGTGTTATGGAACACGTAAAGCAACGCATTGGTTGGATCATTACGTTGGCACTGTTAGGGATTGTCTCGGGTCTTATTATAGCTCAGTACGAAGATACGCTTAGCCAGCTAGTACTGCTAGCGGTCTATATGCCTGTAATAGCCGCAGCTGGTGGTAACACTGGTACTCAAGCGGCGACATTGGTGATCCGCGCTCTAGCAACAGGAGAGCTAAGAAAGCGTCAGTGGCTAGAGGTACTTTGGAAAGAAAGCCGAGTCGCAGTCTGTCTTGCTGCGGCGGTTGCTTTAGTTATGGTTGGCCGAATTCTCGTCTTCGGTGATGTGAACTCAGCCGGTGGCTTTGACATTCATTTAATTGCCATGGCCATTGCAGTAGCGTTGTTTATTCAGGTAACGGTATCAACGACCCTAGGTGGTGTGCTGCCTATTATTGCTCGAGTCTTTAAACTAGACCCAGCAGTACTGGTGAGCCCAGTACTGGCTTCGATTGTTGATATTTCAGGGATGTGGATTTACTTCACTGTTGTGAATCACTTCTTAGGTTTATCTTAAATCTGTCTAAAGAGTCACTTAAGTAAAGCGCAGCTACGGCTGCGCTTTGTTTTTTGAACGTCCCAAAGAGTAGCTATAGTCTACTACTTGACGATAGTAGCTCTGCTCAAACTGCGTTAACGGTGAAATAGTGGGAGTTTTAGTTTTTGGTTTTTGAGGGTGATAGTCGGTGACAAACTGCACAAATAGACTCTCTGGTTTCCCCTTATCATCAAGGCCATATCCCATCATATTGTAAGTTCCGAATAACGACCCACTTTTGGCGATAAGCGCGCCTTTGATAGGAGCCTTTCTCATACTAGAGCGATATTTCAATGTACCATTGTTACCGGAAACGGGCATAAGCTTGATGAGTTTTAACGTGCTGTCATTATCATAGATGTAGCGCAATACTTGCTGCATTTGGTTGGCAGTAAGGCGATTATTGCGTGAAAGCCCAGAGCCATCTTCAAGCACGGCAGATTGAATGTCGATACCTGCTTTAGTCTTCAAAATCTCTTTAATTGCCGCTGTTCCGTTATTAAATGAGCCCGCTTGCCCATAATAGCGAGCGCCGAGTGTTTTGGTGATATTGTCGGCATAGAGGTTGTTGGAGTCCTGAAGCATCACTGCCAATAACTCAGGAAGAGGTTTTGAGCGTTGGATAAATAGTGGCTGCTCATTCGCTATCTCAGGATTACCCATCTTTATTTCACCTTTAAGATTCATTCCTAAACGCTTGAGCTCTGTTTTGATGACTTCTGAGGTAAATAAATCGGGTGAGGCGACAGCAAATTTAAGTGGTAAGGGCGAGCTCCTATTGACCACACAGCCATCAATTGAGTAATGATTTTGTCCATCAAATTGAAGTTCGAGGTCGCAGTGAGCTTGTTCTTGATCTTGTTTAGAAAGACTAACGGCAGAAGTAGAGACAGTAATAGGCTGATGAGCAGGAACATTTACCCGCGTAGTGCCATCTTTATTGGTATAAAGTGCACCTTGGACACAGTTGCCATCTAAGGTGATCGCTGAAGATGGGGCACTATAACAGACACCAAGAATATCCCATGGCCACCCTACAGCTCTTTCGTATCCACTGAACACTGTATCATCAAGCCATATCGTATCGATGTTCTTGCCGACACTTGATTTAGCTTCTTTTAGCATCGTTCTTAGTGCTTCGCGACTAAAAGTTGGATCGCCTGTATAGCGAATAATTAAGGTGTTTTTAGAGTGTGATAACACTGTTTCAAAACGAAAATTATCGGGTAGCGCCAGCTTTGCTGCGAGCGCAGTGACCACTTTAAGCGTGCTAGCGGGAGGAAAAAACTGGTCGGCATCTAGTGAGATGAGCGTTTCTGTTGGTGAATGTAATGGCGCCAAAAGTAATGCGTTGCGGCTACCATCTGGTAAGTACTGAGTCGCGTCGACACCAGTAGCGAAAGAAGAAAAAGGTAGCATCATTAATGCAGTGAGCAAGCATTTGGATTTCATAAGTCGGTTCGTTAAGTTGGGCTTATTTTTAATGTAGGCTAACAACCTATTAAGTCGAGATAAAGTGATAAATTATCAAAGAAATCTATGAAGTTTTTATCTCAAGATAGACAGTGAAATACGATATGCATTTGTTGACAATATAAGTCTCAACTTAGTTGAGTTGACCTTGCGTATGCTAAGAGACCTAAGCTATATTGTCTTGCTGACCAGTAAGCTTTCGAACTTAAGGCAGAATAGAGCCAGTGTTCACTTCGAAACACACAGATAGTCGTCGCAATTGTGAATTTTAAGATGACTGATTGTTTCTAGCATCAATGAACGAATGTGTGAATTTCAGTGATTTGTATACGCACTTTGATTACACTAGGCTTAATCCAGTTATTTTTTTAAATTGTACTCAGGCTTGCCTGAGTAGGGTTTTATTGTCCAAAGTCTGCTTTGGAAAAGAGGTTGTTAAAATGGAAAAGGTTCCAATGACTGTACGTGGCGAACAAAAGCTACGTGAAGATTTAGATCGTCTACTTAAGCTTCGCCCACAAATTTCTGAAGCTATCGCTGAAGCTCGGGAGCTAGGTGACCTAAAAGAAAATGCTGAGTACCATGCTGCGCGTGAAGAGCAAGGCATTTGTGAAGCTCAAATTCGTGATATTGAATATAAACTCTCTGTAGCTCAAGTTATTGATGTGACGAAGCTAGATAACTCCGGCAAGATCATCTTCGGCTCTACAGTGACTTTGATTGATATCGATACTGACGCTGAACAGACTTACCAAATTGTTGGTGATGACGAGGCTGATATTAAGTCGGGCCGTATTTCAGTGAGTTCCCCAATTGCACGTGGACTGATTGGCAAAATGGAAGGCGATGAAGTGACTATCGTGACTCCAGGCGGTCAAAAAGATTTTGAAATCGATAAAGTTGCTTATATTTAAGCTGATTTCGCAGAGAAAAAGTCGCCAAGGGCGGCTTTTTTTGTAGATGAGATACGAGTTCAGGATGTAAGAAAAATGAAAAGGCCGCTGTTGCGACCTTCTCCACTTTGAAACAAAATGTTTCAATCAAATCAAACGGTGAGCAAATTATTTGCGTGGCAGTTCGATTTTCTTTTGCTCTGACTGACGGTAAAGAACAAGCGTCTTACCGATAACCTGAACTTTTTCAGCTTTAGTTTCGCGCACAATAGCGTCGATAATCAGTAGCTTAGTTTCACGGTCTTCTGATGCTACTTTCACTTTAATCAGTTCGTGGTGGTCAAGAGCGATTTCTACTTCCGCTAGAACAGCCTCTGTTAGTCCATTTGCGCCTAGAAGCACGACAGGTTTAAGTGCGTGTGCTAGGCCTTTTAGGTGCTGCTTTTGTTTGGTGCTTAGGTTCATAACGCGGCCAAATTTATTTACTATTAGGGTTGAAAAGTCGTATTTTAACGCCATCTAATGACGAAGACTATACTTTATTCTGAGGGCGTGCCCTTATTGAGTTGGAATTTGAATGAGTAAGCAAAAACATTCGGCCAGTTCTGGTCGTTGGTTGAAAGAGCATTTTGATGATAAATATGCGAATGAAGCCAGAAGAAAAGGTTACCGCTCTCGTGCTATCTTTAAGATTGAAGAGATTCAAAATAAAGATAAGCTACTGAAACCTGGGATGACAGTGGTTGACTTAGGCGCTGCTCCCGGTGGCTGGTCTCAATACGCCGCAAAGGTTTTAGGTGATGAAGGGCAGGTAATTGCTTGTGATTTATTGCCGATGGATCCAATATCAGGTGTAAGCTTTCTTCAAGGGGACTTTCGAGAAGAAGCAGTTCTAAATGCACTACTCGAAAGAATCCAACCGGATATGGTCGACGTAGTAATGTCTGATATGGCTCCTAACATGGCAGGAAACTTATCTGTCGATCAGCCTAGAGCAATGTATCTTGTTGAACTAGCATTAGATATGTGTCATCAAACTTTGGCACCAGGCGGCAGTTTCGTAGTGAAAGTGTTCCAAGGTGAAGGATTTGATGAGTACGTCAAACAGGTGCGCGATGCCTTCAAAGTAGTGAAGATTCGCAAACCAGACTCATCTAGAGCTCGCTCTCGTGAGGTGTTTATTGTAGCTAATGGTTTCAAAGGCTGAACATTAGTTTACAAAGACAAAATTAACAATGTAGCTACAGCCGAAAAACTGTAGTACCCTACCTTTAATTACAATTAGTTATCGAGAGGCTGACACCTTGAGTGACATGGCAAAGAATTTAATTTTGTGGTTAGTCATCGCCGTTGTGTTGATGTCGGTATTCCAAAGCTTTGGACCAGGCGAAAGCAACGGTCGAGCGGTAGATTACACCACGTTCGTACAGGAAGTTGGCAATGGCCAGATTCAAGAAGCTCAATTTAAAGACAGCGAGATAACCTTTACTCGCCGTGGCGGTGGCAGTCGCTTTGTGACTTACATGCCAGTTTATGATCAAAAGCTACTTGATGACCTAATTAACCAAAACGTAAAAGTTTCAGGGACACCACCAGAAGAACAAAGCCTGTTGGGCACTATCTTTATCTCATGGTTCCCAATGATTCTTCTTATTGGTGTTTGGATTTTCTTCATGCGTCAAATGCAAGGCGGCGGTGGTAAAGGTGCCATGTCGTTTGGTAAGAGCAAAGCTCGTATGATGAGTGAAGAGCAGATCAAAACCACGTTTGCTGATGTTGCGGGTTGTGATGAAGCAAAAGAAGACGTAAAAGAGCTGGTAGATTACCTACGTGATCCAAGCCGATTCCAGAAATTGGGCGGTAAGATCCCAACTGGTGTTCTAATGGTTGGTCCTCCAGGTACTGGTAAAACGTTGCTTGCTAAAGCTATTGCTGGTGAAGCAAAAGTACCGTTCTTCACTATCTCTGGTTCAGATTTCGTTGAAATGTTCGTTGGTGTGGGTGCATCTCGTGTACGTGACATGTTCGAGCAAGCGAAGAAAGCTGCACCTTGTATTATCTTCATCGATGAGATCGATGCGGTAGGTCGTCAGCGTGGCGCTGGTGTTGGTGGTGGTCACGATGAACGTGAACAAACATTGAACCAAATGCTAGTAGAAATGGATGGCTTTGAAGGTAACGAAGGTATCATCGTTATCGCAGCAACTAACCGTCCTGACGTACTTGACCCAGCACTACTTCGCCCTGGTCGTTTTGACCGTCAAGTTGTGGTTGGTCTACCAGATGTACGTGGTCGTGAGCAGATTCTTAAAGTTCATATGCGCAAAGTACCTCTAGCGTCAGACGTAGAGCCATCTTTGATTGCACGTGGTACTCCGGGCTTCTCTGGTGCAGACCTTGCAAACCTAGTTAACGAAGCGGCACTATTTGCGGCGCGCGGTAACAAGCGCAATGTATCTATGGTCGAGTTCGAATTAGCGAAAGATAAGATCATGATGGGTGCAGAGCGCCGCTCTATGGTACTTTCGGAAGAAACCAAAGAGTCGACGGCATACCACGAAGCGGGTCACGCGATCGTTGGTCGTTTGGTTCCTGAACACGATCCAGTGTATAAGGTTTCCATCATTCCACGTGGTCGAGCACTGGGTGTGACTATGTATCTGCCAGAGCAAGATCGTGTGAGTATGTCTCGCCAACACCTAGAGTCTATGATCTCAAGCCTATACGGCGGTCGTCTTGCTGAAGAGCTTATTTACGGTAAAGACAAGGTATCTACAGGTGCATCAAACGATATTGAACGCGCAACAGATATCGCTCGTAAAATGGTTACTCAATGGGGTTTCTCTGAGAAACTTGGGCCTCTTCTGTATGCAGAAGATGAAGGCGAAGTATTCTTGGGTCGCAGTGTAACTCAGACTAAACATATATCTGGTGAAACAGCGAAACTGATTGATGAAGAAGTTCGTTTGATCATAGACCGCAACTATGACCGTGCGAAGAGAATTCTTGAAGAGAACATGGACATCATGCACTCGATGAAAGATGCGCTTGTTAAGTACGAAACCATCGACGCGGGTCAAATCGATGACCTAATGGAACGTAAAGATGACATTCGTGAGCCAGCGGGTTGGGGTGACCAAGCTAAATCTCAGCAGGAAAGTGCTCCAGAGCCAAAAGCGGAAGCGAAACCGCAACAAGCTGAGCCTAAAGTAGAAGAGTCTGCACCAGCGGTTGACTCCGATGCTAAGGCTGAAAAAGTAGATTCTGAAACTACGAAGAAAGATTCAGAATAAGCAGTAATAAATAAGCCCCGAGTTTTGCTCGGGGCTTTTCTTGTTTATGGCAACTATGATTTTAAAAGCAAACAATAAATTCCTCCCTTTGGATCGCCCACATGTCATGGGTATCGTCAATGTTACCCCTGATTCGTTTTCTGATGGCGGTAAATTCAATTCTATCGATGCAGCTTTGACTCAGGTTGAATCTATGATTCAAGCCGGTGTATCGATCATTGATATCGGTGGCGAGTCAACACGTCCTGGTGCGCCAGATGTGACACTTGAGGAAGAATTATCACGCGTAATTCCGATTATCCAAGCGATTCGTGAACGCTACGATGTCTGGGTCTCAATCGATACCAGTAAAGCTGAAGTGATGCAAAAGGCAATTGAAGCGGGTGCGGATATCATCAATGACGTTCGAGCACTGCAAGAACCCGGAGCGCTTCAAGTTGCAGCTGATGCTGGCGTTCCTATTTGCTTAATGCATATGCAAGGTCAGCCTAGGACAATGCAAACGAATCCAACTTATAACGATTTACTTGGAGACGTCGCTGAGTTTCTAGAACAGCGCATCAAGGCTTGTGAGGAAGTGGGAATCAAAAAAGATCAATTGATTCTTGACCCTGGATTTGGTTTTGGTAAAACGCTAGAGCATAATTATCACCTTCTGGCTCACCTGGAGAAATTTCACCAGTTTGGTCTGCCAATACTGGCGGGCATGTCGAGAAAGTCGATGATCTTTAAATTACTTGATAAAGCACCAGCAGACTGTCTTGCAGGGAGCTTAGCTTGCGCGACGCTTGCCGCAGCTAAAGGTGCGCAAATTATTCGTGTGCACGATGCAGAAGAAACCATCGAAGCGATGAAAATCGTCCAGATGATGCAATCAAATATATAAGAATAAAATTAGGGAAATACTATGTCACAACGACGTTATTTTGGTACTGATGGTATTCGTGGAAAGGTCGGTCAATTTCCGATCACTCCAGACTTTGTACTAAAACTCGGTTGGGCTGCCGGCCGAGTACTTGCGAAACAAGGCACTAAAAAGGTTATCATCGGTAAAGATACTCGAATCTCTGGCTACATGTTGGAGTCTGCCTTGGAAGCTGGTCTTTCTGCGGCTGGTCTAAAAGCTATTTTCACAGGCCCATTGCCAACGCCAGCCGTTGCATACCTTACTCAGACGTTTCGTGCCGAAGCTGGTATCGTGATTTCAGCGTCACACAACCCATATTACGACAACGGTATTAAGTTCTTCTCTTCGGAAGGCACGAAATTGCCGGACGCGATTGAACTGGCTATTGAAGAAGAGCTCGACAAAGATATTGAATGTGTTGAATCTGCTGAGTTGGGTAAAGCAAGCCGTCTAAATGATGCCGCTGGCCGTTATATTGAGTTTTGTAAAAGTACTTTCCCACATGATCTGAGCCTAGCGGGATTAAAAATCGTTCTAGATTGTGCTCATGGTGCGACGTACAAAATTGCACCGTCTGTGTTTGCCGAATTAGGTGCTGATATCATTACGATGGGTGTTGAGCCAAATGGAACGAACATCAACCATGAAGTTGGTGCAACGGATGTACGTGCCTTACAAGCTCGAGTGGTAGCTGAAAAAGCAGATATTGGCTTAGCGTTTGATGGTGATGGTGACCGTATTATTATGGTTGATCACCTAGGCAATAAAGTCGATGGCGACCAAATCGCTTATATTATTGCTCGTGATGCACTGCGCCGCGGTGAACTTAAAGGCGGTGTTGTTGGTACATTGATGACCAACTTAGGGATGGAAAACGGTCTTAAGCAGTTAGGAATTCCTTTTGTTCGCGCAGCAGTTGGTGACCGTTATGTAATGGAGCAACTGTTAGAGAAAGGTTGGCGTATTGGTGCTGAAAACTCTGGGCACGTTATTCTACTTGATAAAGTCACCACTGGTGATGCGATTGTTGCGGCACTGCAAGTACTGGCTTCTATCGTTGGTGCGAAAATGTCACTCAATGAACTAGCAAGTGGCATGATGCTTTATCCGCAAGTACTGATTAATGTTCGTTTTAGCGGTGATGCAAATCCATTGGAAGCGGATGCTGTTATTGCTGCGGTGAAGAAAGCAGAAGCAGATCTAGGTGATAAAGGTCGAGTACTTCTGCGTAAATCAGGTACTGAACCTCTGCTGCGAGTTATGGTTGAAGGTGAGGACGAAACTTTGGTTAACGACTCAGCTCAGTACATTGCCGATATTGTAAAAGAAAACTGCTAACCTTCGCAGGCTATCGTATTTAACAAGAACCAAAAATTGCTTTTGGTTCTTGTTTGTTTTCTATATGATTAACCGCTTCTTCTTTACGATAATTGAGCTTTCGCCTTTTTTTTGAGCGGTTAACGGCTCGGCGAAAGATTTTTGTCATTTTTCTCTTGTCAGTCAGTGCGGCATTCGCTAGTATTGCCACCGCCTTCTCTTAGGAGGTCATAGCCAGGTTTTTAATGCATGTAGCAATGAAAGCGGCGCTGGCTCAACAATTTGGAACATAGGTGGACAAATGATTCAAGTTCTACTTGTGATTTACCTGTTGGCTGCGCTTGGTGTTATTGGCCTAGTGTTAATTCAACAAGGTAAAGGCGCAGATATGGGAGCCTCATTCGGTGCTGGCGCGTCAAACACTGTGTTTGGTGCTAGTGGCTCAGGGAATTTCCTAACCCGAATGACTGCAATTTTTGCAATCGTATTTTTTGTTATCAGCTTAGTACTTGGCAACATGTACACTCACAAAGGTGAGTCTCAATGGGTTGACCCTTCTCAAGGTCAAGTTGTTGAACAGCAAGTTGATGCAGCGAGTGATGTTCCTGCTAAAAGCAGTGATGAAATCCCTCAATAAGTTAATTGCTATTTATTAGACGATTAACTTAAATGCCGAGATGGTGAAATTGGTAGACACGCTAGCATGAGGTGCTAGTGCCTTTGGTGTGAGGGTTCGAGTCCCTCTCTCGGCACCATTATTTATAAACTTGTAATACAGTTTGGTGAGCGTATAATGCTCAGCAAGTCGGACGCGGGGTGGAGCAGCTTGGTAGCTCGTCGGGCTCATAACCCGAAGGTCGTCGGTTCAAATCCGGCCCCCGCAACCAATACTTTCTAAGTGTTGATGGATTGCAAGTTTAGCAGTGTGAAAAAATCACTGCACACTAAGAAAACACTGACTACTATGTGTAGAGTGTTACTTTTTCTTAGTGATCAGGGTCCAGCAACAAACAACCCCGACTTTCGGGGTTTTTTGTTATTTGAGCTTTTTGAAACGCTCGAATAAATGCTTGGAATTTAAATTGGGCTATATGCCCTTTTTTTGTTTCTGGAGTGGTTAAATGACTGGTTTAGAAAGACAACTTACAGAATTGCTCGAAGCGCCTGTTGAGGCACTTGGCTACGAGCTTGTTGGTTTAGAGTTCATCCGTGCTGGTGAGCATTCTACCCTTCGTATCTATATCGACCATGAAGATGGTATTACTGTTGATGCTTGCGCAGAAGTAAGTCATCAAGTAAGTGCAGTAATGGATGTTGAAGACCCAATTACGGTGGCTTATAACCTAGAGGTGTCTTCACCAGGCTTAGAAAGACCACTTTTCAAAGCAGCACACTACGAACAATTTATTGGTCACGAGGTCAGCATCGTTCTGAAAATGGCTGTGGGTAACCGTCGTAAATGGAAAGGTACAATCCAATCTATTGAAGGCGAGACTGTCACAATCATTGTTGACGGCAACGAAGAAGAAATGGCACTGAGTAACATTTCTAAAGCAAACCTGATCCCTAAATTTTAGGTCCCTAATAATAAAAGCTTAGAGGCTAGATAAATGAGTAAAGAAATTTTAGCGGTAGTAGAAGCAGTTTCTAACGAGAAAGCTGTTCCTCGTGAGCGTATTTTTGAAGCGCTAGAAATTGCGCTAGCAACATCAACGAAAAAGAAACACGAAATCGAAATTGATGTGCGCGTAGCTATCGATCGTAAAACGGGCGAATTCGAAACATTCCGCCGTTGGATGGCAGTAGAAGAAGTTGAGTTCCCAACAAAAGAAATCTCAATTGAAGCAGCTCAATTCGATGATGAATCTATTCAGGTTGGTGACTTTGTAGAAGAAGAAATCGATTCTGTAACGTTTGACCGTATTACGACTCAAACTGCTAAACAAGTTATCGTGCAAAAAGTACGTGAAGCTGAGCGTGCACAAATCGTTGAGCAGTTCATTGATAACGAAGGCGATCTAGTGACTGGTGTGGTTAAGAAAGTTAACCGTGACACTATTATCCTAGACCTTGGTAACAACGCTGAAGCGGTTATTTTGCGCGATGATCAATTACCTCGTGAAAACTTCCGTCCGGGGGACCGTGTACGTGGTCTTCTATACAAAGTTGCACCAGAAGCTCGCGGTTTCCAACTATTCATTACTCGTTCTAAGCCTGAAATGCTTGCAGAGCTATTCCGTGTTGAAGTGCCGGAAATTGCAGAAGAGCTAATTGAACTTAAGGGCGCAGCTCGCGATCCTGGTTCTCGCGCTAAGATCGCCGTGAAAACTAACGACCGTCGTATTGACCCTGTGGGTGCGTGTGTTGGTATGCGTGGTGCGCGTGTTCAAGCTGTTTCTGGTGAACTTGGCGGTGAGCGTATCGATATCGTGCTTTGGGACGATAACCCAGCACAGTTTGTTATTAATGCAATGGCTCCAGCGGATGTTGCTTCTATCATCGTTGATGAAGACGCGCACTCTATGGATATCGCTGTTGAAGCAGACAACCTAGCACAAGCTATCGGTCGTAGCGGTCAAAACGTACGTCTAGCGTCTCAACTAACGGGTTGGGAACTGAACGTAATGACGGTTGCAGACCTACAGAAGAAACACCAAGAAGAAGCTATCGCTTCTATCGACAACTTTATGAAGCACCTCGACATCGAGCAAGACTTTGCAGAAATGCTGGTTGAAGAAGGCTTCTCAACACTAGAAGAAGTGGCATATGTGCCAGTGAATGAGCTTCTAGAAATCGACGGCTTAAACGAAGAGCTTGTAGAAGAACTTCGTAGCCGTGCAAAAGATGCCCTAACTACACTTGCGCTTGCTCAAGAAGAGTCATTTGAAGGTGTTGAACCAGCAGAAGACCTACTAGCACTAGAAGGTCTTGAGCGTGAAATGGCATTTAAACTAGCTGCCAAAGGTGTAGCTACGCTTGAAGATCTTGCAGACCAAGGTGTAGACGAGTTAGAGGGTATTGAAGGGCTAACAGAAGAGCGCGCAGGCGAGCTAATCATGGCTGCACGTAACATCTGTTGGTTCGGCGACGAAGAATAATAATCAGCAAGGAGGTAGTTGCATGACAAAACTTACGGTTAAAGCACTTAGCGAAGAAATTGGTACGCCAGTGGATCGCCTAATTGAACAACTTGCTGATGCTGGTCTTAACAAATCAGAGAGCGATCAGGTGAATGATGAGGAGAAGCAAACGCTTCTTACTCACCTGAAAAAAGAACATGGTGATACATCGGGCGATGCTGAGCCTACACGTCTTACACTACAACGTAAGACTCGTAGCACGTTATCTGTTTCTGCAGGTGGCGGTAAGAGCAAAGATGTACAGGTAGAAGTGCGTAAGAAGCGCACTTATGTAAAACGCAGTGCGATCGACGAGCAAGCAAAACGTGAAGCTGAGGAAGCAGCAAATCGTGAGGCGGAAGAGCGTGCACAACGTGAAGCCGAAGAGCTAGCCAAACGTGAAGCTGCAGAAAAAGCACAGCGCGAAGCTGAAGAGAAAGCGAAGCGAGAAGCCGAAGAAAAACGTTTAGCTGAGGAAAAAGCAAAACGTGAAGCGGATGAGAAACGCAATGCAGAATCAACAGCAGAAAAGCGCGACGAAGCGGAAAAGGCTAAGAAACAAATGAACGCAAAGAATGCTGAAGCGAAGAAAGAAGCGGACGAGCTGAAGCGCCGTCAAGAAGAAGAGGCGCAACGCAAGGCAGAAGCTGAAGCGGCTCGTCTAGCAGAAGAAGCTCGTAAACTAGCTGAAGAAAATGCAGCTCGTTGGTCTGAGGAAGAGAAGAAGTCAAAAGACAGCGAAAAAGCTGACTATCACACAACGACTTCAACTTACGCTCGTGAAGCGGAAGACGCTCAAGACCGCAGCGAAGAGAAAGCACCTCGTCGTCGTAAGAAGAAATCTGCACAAGAGCGTGATGATTCACGTGGTGGTCGCGGTGGTCGTAACCAACGTGGCAAGAAAGGTAAGTTGGCTAAACCAACTTCTATGCAGCACGGCTTCGATAAGACAGCAACCGTTGCTAAGCAAGACGTTGTAATTGGTGAGACAATCGTGGTTTCTGAGCTAGCTCAGAAGATGTCAGTTAAAGGCACTGAAGTCATCAAAGTGATGATGAAGATGGGTGCAATGGCGACAATCAACCAAGTGATTGACCAAGAGACAGCTCAACTTGTTGCTGAAGAAATGGGTCACAAAGTTGTTCTTCGTAAAGAGAACGAACTGGAAGAAGCAGTACTGTCTGATCGTGACGCAACGTCTGAAGCCGTATCTCGTGCGCCAGTTGTTACTATCATGGGTCACGTTGACCACGGTAAGACTTCAACACTTGACTACATTCGTCGTACACACGTTGCTTCTGGCGAAGCGGGTGGTATTACACAGCACATCGGTGCATACCACGTTGAAACTGAAAACGGTATGATCACCTTCCTTGATACTCCAGGACACGCGGCGTTTACTGCTATGCGTGCTCGTGGTGCTCAAGCGACAGATATCGTTGTTCTTGTAGTTGCTGCGGACGATGGCGTAATGCCACAAACGGTTGAAGCTATCCAGCACGCGAAAGCAGCAGGTGTACCTCTAATCGTTGCTGTAAACAAGATCGATAAAGAAGACGCGAACCCAGATAACGTTAAGAACGAGCTGGCACAGTACGATGTTATTCCTGAAGAGTGGGGCGGTGAGAACATGTTCGTTCACATCTCTGCGAAACAAGGTACTAACATTGACGGTCTTCTAGAAGCTATCCTACTTCAATCAGAAGTACTTGAGCTAACAGCGGTTGCTGACGGCATGGCATCTGGTGTGGTTGTAGAATCATTCCTAGATAAAGGCCGTGGTCCAGTTGCTACAGTCCTAGTTCAATCTGGTACGCTACGTAAAGGCGACATCGTACTATGTGGTCAAGAATACGGCCGTGTGCGTGCAATGCGTGATGAACTAGGCAAAGAGGTAACAGAAGCTGGTCCTTCTATTCCTGTAGAAATCCTAGGTCTGTCTGGTGTGCCATCGTCAGGTGATGAAGCAACTGTAGTACGTGATGAGCGTAAAGCTCGTGAAGTAGCAAACTACCGTCAAGGTAAATTCCGTGACGTGAAACTTGCGCGTCAGCAAAAAGCGAAACTAGAAAACATGTTCTCTAACATGACAGCTGGTGATGTTGCTGAGCTTAACGTAGTACTGAAAGCAGACGTACAAGGTTCTGTAGAAGCAATCGCAGACTCGCTACTGAAACTGTCTACTGACGAAGTTAAAGTAAACATCGTAGGTTCTGGTGTTGGTGGTATTACAGAAACTGATGCAGTACTTGCAGCAGCATCTAACGCTATCATCCTAGGCTTCAACGTACGTGCTGACGCATCTGCTCGTCGTGCAGTTGAAACAGAAAACCTAGACCTTCGTTACTACTCAATCATTTACCAATTGATTGATGAAGTGAAACAAGCAATGGGCGGTATGCTTGCTCCTGAGTTCAAGCAAGAAATCATCGGCCTTGCAGAAGTACGTGACGTATTTAAGTCTCCAAAACTTGGCGCAATCGCTGGTTGTATGGTCACTGAAGGTACTATCAAGCGTAACAACCCTATCCGCGTACTGCGTGATAACGTTGTAATCTACGAAGGTGAGCTAGAATCTCTACGCCGTTTCAAAGATGACGTTCAAGAAGTTAAGAACGGTTACGAATGTGGTATCGGCGTTAAGAACTACAACGATGTTCGCGTTGGCGACCAAATCGAAGTATTCGAAATCGTTGAAATCAAACGTACTCTAGACTAATTGACAAAATCGTTACTCAGTTTTTAACTTGAGTATTGATGGTTGTTGAATACGCCATGGGGGGCTGGTTAATACCATCCCCCCATTCTTTCTATAGTGAGAAAAGAAATGTCAAAAGAATTTAGCCGCACACAACGTGTTGCGCAGCAACTACAAAAAGAGCTTGCTCTTATTCTTCAACGCGAAGTTCGTGACTCTCGCCTAGGTATGGTGACGATTTCAGACGTAGAAGTCTCTCGTGACCTCGCATACGCAAAAGTATTCGTTACTTTCCTATGTGTTGGTGAACAGACTCCAGAATCGAGCCTAGCAGCCCTTCGTGAACACGAAGCTCACATTCGCATGATGCTAGGTAAGCGCATTCGCCTACGCCTAACACCGGAAGTACGCTTCCACTATGACAACACGCTTGTCGAAGGTATGCGTATGTCTAACCTAGTGAGTGAAGTGGTTAACGAAGATAAGCGTAAGCAAGACGAAGCAGGTCGCAGCGAAGAAAACGGTGCAGAGGGAGAAGAGCAGTAATGGCTAGACGTCGCAAGGGACGTCCAGTCAACGGCGTTATCCTTCTAGATAAACCTACCGGAATCTCATCGAATGATGCTCTGCAAAAAGTAAAGCGCATCTACTTCGCTGAGAAAGCAGGGCACACTGGCGCACTTGACCCATTAGCAACTGGCATGTTGCCAATTTGCTTGGGCGAAGCAACTAAGTTTTCTCAATTCTTGTTAGATTCAGACAAGCGCTACCGTGTTATCGCTAAACTTGGTGAGCGTACCAATACCTCTGACTCTGATGGTGAAGTGGTAGAAACTCGCGATATCAATGTAACACCTGAGCTTCTTGATGAGTGCATAGACAAGTTCCGTGGTGAATCTGATCAAGTGCCGTCAATGTTCTCTGCACTGAAATACCAAGGTAAGCCACTATATGAATACGCTCGTCAAGGTATCGAAGTTCCTCGTGAAGCGCGCAAAATTACCGTGTATGAAATTGTCCTACATCGCTTTGAAGGTGATGAAGTAGAGATGGAAGTACATTGCTCGAAAGGCACTTACATCCGCACTATCGTCGATGACCTCGGTGAAATGTTAGGCTGTGGTGCGCACGTAACTATGCTACGTCGTACTGCTGTTGCTAAGTATCCTTATGAGAACATGGTGACCCTAGAGCAGCTTAACGAGTTATTTGAGCAGGCAAAGCGAGAAGAGCGTCAGCCGCGCGAGTTGCTTGATCCACTGCTAATGCCAATGGACAGCGCAGTACAAGATCTTCAAGAAGTGAATGTATCACCTGAGCTTGGTGACTTGCTTCAGCATGGTCAGCCAGTGCAGGTTTCAGGCTTACCAGTCGATGCACCAGTACGCATGACCATGGGTGAAGAGCGTTTATTCATCGGCGTTGGCGCTATGAATGACGATGCTAAGCTTGCACCCAAGCGACTCGTTGTTTTCCGTGAGGAAGAAAGTGCTCAATAGAGCCATGAATACTCCTTGCTCTAGCTAGAATTATTCCCTATAATTCGCGCTTCGCGTAGCGGCTGAATCAGAGATTGGCTGCTACAACTTTTAAACTTACTCTTATTAGGAGAGAATTATGTCTCTGAATGCAGAAACTAAAGCAGCAATCGTTGCAGAATACGCACAAGGCGAAGGCGACACTGGTTCACCAGAAGTTCAAGTAGCTCTACTTACAGCTTCTATCAACCACCTACAAGGTCACTTCAAAGCACACAAAGGCGATCACCACAGCCGTCGTGGTCTTCTACGTATGGTTTCTCGTCGTCGTAAGCTTCTAGATTACCTAAAAGGTAAAAACCTAGCTCGCTACCAAGACCTAATCAAACGTCTAGGCCTACGTCGCTAATCAGCGTCTGCATAGAAAGTTTGTTAAAAGGGGCTATATGCCCCTTTTTTGTTAGCTAAATTCTTTAGTTAATGGCAAAACTTCCACTAAGTAGTTTATACTACGTCCCGTCTAAACAGAGTTGTCTAAAGTGCATTCGTTTAGTCACAATCTGTTCAGTACATTACAGTCCATTTAGTCGACCGCAGGGTCGCGACTATTCCAAGCACACTTACTTTTTTCAAGTGAAGTTTGTTTGAACTAGTCGCGATTTGTAATGCATTGAGCGCACAATCAATTATCTGGAATGATTCCAGAAAAAAGGAAATACAATGTTCGAAAAACCAGTTGTTAAGTCGTTCCAATACGGCAACCACACTGTGACGCTAGAAACTGGCGTTATTGCACGTCAAGCTACTGCAGCTGTAATGGTAACAATGGACGATACGTCAGTATTCGTTTCTGTTGTTGGTAAGAAAGAAGCAGTAGAAGGTCAAGACTTCTTCCCACTAACAGTAAACTACCAAGAGCGTACTTACGCTGCAGGTAAAATCCCTGGTGGTTTCTTCAAGCGTGAAGGTCGTCCTTCTGAAGGCGAAACACTGACTGCACGTCTAATCGACCGTCCAATTCGTCCACTATTCCCAGACGCATTCAAAAACGAAGTTCAGGTTATCGCGACAGTAATGTCTGTAAACCCGAACGTTCAACCAGACATGGTAACAATGATCGGTACTTCAGCTGCTCTTGCTATCTCTGGTATCCCGTTCAACGGTCCTATCGGTGCAGCACGTGTTGGTCATATTGATGGTCAACTTGTACTGAACCCAAGCAACACTGAGCTAGAAAACTCTAAACTAGACCTAGTAGTTGCTGGTACTGAAGGCGCTGTTCTTATGGTTGAGTCTGAAGCAGACAACCTAACAGAAGAAGAGATGCTATCAGCAGTGGTTTACGGCCACGACCAACAGCAAGTTGTTATCAAAGCAATCAACGAATTTGCAGCTGAAGTTGCTACTCCAGCTTGGGATTGGGTTGCTCCAGAAGAGAACACGGCTCTTAACAACCGCATCGCTGAGCTAGCAGAAGCTAAGCTTGTTGAAGCGTACCAAATCACTGAGAAGATGGCTCGTTACGATCGCATTCACGCGATTGCAGCAGAAGTTAACGAGGTTCTTCTTGCTGAAGATCCAGAAGCGAACACTAAAGAAATCCACACTATCTTCCACGATCTAGAGAAGACAGTGGTACGTCGCAGCATCATCGCGGGTAACCCACGTATTGATGGCCGTGAAAAAGACATGGTTCGTGCACTAGATGTACGCACTGGCGTTCTTCCACGTACTCATGGTTCTTCACTGTTCACTCGTGGTGAAACGCAGGCAATCGTAACTGCGACTCTTGGTACGCAGCGTGATGCTCAAATCATCGATGAGCTAACAGGTGAGCGTAAAGATCACTTCCTACTACACTACAACTTCCCTCCATACTGTGTTGGCGAAACTGGTTTTGTAGGTTCTCCAAAGCGTCGTGAAATCGGTCACGGTAAATTGGCTAAGCGCGGTATCGCAGCAGTAATGCCTTCTGTTGAAGAATTCCCATACACAGTACGTGTTGTATCGGAAATCACTGAATCTAACGGTTCATCTTCAATGGCATCTGTATGTGGTACGTCTCTAGCGCTTATGGATGCTGGTGTTCCAATCAAGTCTTCTGTTGCGGGTATCGCAATGGGTCTTGTTAAAGAAGGCGACGATTTCGTTGTTCTTTCTGACATCCTTGGTGACGAAGACCACCTAGGTGACATGGACTTTAAAGTAGCAGGTACTAACACTGGTATCACTGCACTTCAGATGGACATCAAGATCGAAGGTATCACTAAAGAGATCATGCAAATTGCTCTTAACCAAGCGCAAGGTGCACGTAAGCACATCCTTTCTGTAATGGATGAAGCTATCTCTGGTGCTCGTGAAGAGATCTCTGAATTCGCTCCACGTATCCACACAATGAAGATCAGCGCAGACAAGATCAAAGACGTTATCGGTAAAGGTGGCGCGGTTATCCGTCAGCTAACTGAAGAAACTGGTACGACTATCGAGATCGAAGATGATGGTACTATCAAGATCGCTGCAACTGACGGTGACCAAGCGAAAGATGCGATCGCTCGTATCGAAGCTATCACTGCAGAAGTTGAAGTGGGTAAGATCTACACGGGTAAAGTTGCTCGTCTAGCAGACTTCGGTGCATTCGTAACGGTTCTTCCTGGCAAAGATGGTCTAGTACACATCTCTCAAATCGCTCATGAGCGTGTTGAGAAAGTGACTGACTACCTAAAAGAAGGTCAAGAAGTTCAAGTTAAAGTACTTGAAATTGACCGCCAAGGTCGTGTACGCCTAAGCATGAAAGAAGCAATGGAAAAACCTGAAGCGAAAGCTCCAGCAGCGGATGAAAATTCAGCGTCTGACGCAGAATAATTCGCTTTTCTAGACCATTACGTTAAAAAGCGTGCTATAAAGAGGGGGCAATAGCCCCCTTTTTTAATGCGCGAAGGATAATTCCCGCTACTACGCATTACGCTGTGCAACTATAACGATACTTTAAATGTTGCCAATAATAGCGACGCCATAGTGGGTACAAGGAGAATGATATAGTGAAGTTGTTTCGAATCTTAGGATTAAGCTTAGTGGTGGCAGTGACTGGTTGTGCTACCAACTCGTCAACACAAGATGAACAATGGTTGAACCCACCAATGGCTGTGCCATTACAGGCAAATGTTCAATACGAAGTTCAAGTCGCCCGATTGACACAGCTTCTGCAGCGCAGTGACCTTGAGAATGACGTCAGAGCAAAAATGCACTTCGAGCGAGGCTCTTATTACAACAGCCTCGGATTACGTGACTTGGCTCAGTTAGACTTCAATCAGTCATTACAACTTAACCCTGCGCAACCTGTCGTTTTTAACCAAGTCGGACAGTACTTTACCCAAATTGGCGATTTTGACTCTGCGTATGAAGCCTTCGATTCGAGTTTAGAGCTTGACCCTTCAAACTCTTATGCATTAAGAAACCGCTCTATTGCGCTTTACTATGGTGATCGTATCCCATTAGCGATTGAGGGCATGACGCGTTATTACCAAGAGAACCCTGCCGATCCGTATCGTGCACTTTGGCTCTACATCATTTCTCGTGAGGCAGGTCCACTAGATGCCGCTATTGCACTAGAGAAGCGCTACCAAGCGCGTAATAATGATTGGGGCTGGATCCTGGTTGCGTTGATGTTAGATAAAGTCTCTGAAGAACAGGCATTTAAAGCGATTCTCGCTAGCAGCCGAGACAATAACGTGTTAGCGGAAAGACTCACTGAAGTCTACTTCTACTTGGCAAAACGTCATCAAATCGATGGCAATTATCCAGCAGCTGTCTCTCTATATAAACTGGCCATCGCCCAGAATGTCTACGATTATGCCGAGCATAAGTACGCATTTCTTGAGTTAACTAAAATCTTTGAAATTGTGAGAGCACAACAAGCAGAGCAGGCTAAGCAAGAAGCTAAGCAAGCAGCAGAGAGCACCACCGACTCACAGTAGTGTGAACGTTTCACAATCATCGCTAAAAAAACACCAGCCTAGCGCTGGTGTTTTTTTATCCGTTGACTCTAGTTCTAATTTAGCTAAACTAGTTAGCTATGCTAATTAATAGTTAATATGAATGACTATAGAAACTAATTTAGAGAAGATGGAGCGGCTGACGTCGAAAGTATGGCGTAGCTACAGCAAAGAAGACCCACTAGGGCACCTGAGCTTCAATGAATACGATTATTTAAAAGCAATACAATCTTCAGCAGAGCCGATTCGATTAACCGATCTGGCAAAAGAACTAGAGGTGTCCAAACCCTCAGCAACCAATATGGTAAAAAGACTTGAGCGTAAAGGTTTGGTGAAGCGATTATCGTGTACCGAAGACGCGCGTTCAAAGCGAGTGACCTTGACGGAGAAATCACGATTACCGCTAATGTCGGAAGCTGAGATATACAGTGTGGTAGCGGAAAAACTGCGGGCACATTTAGACGAGCAGGAGTTCGCCTTGCTTGACACGTTATTGACCAAAGCACTGAGATAAAAATTTAAGGATTTAGTTAGCTAAGATAACTAACTATTTGGATGATATGACTGAGAAATCAATCTATAAACAATTCTGGCGTTATGCCATTCCGACCGTTGCGGCTATGTTGGTTAATGGTCTTTACCAAGTGGTCGATGGCATCTTTATTGGACAATATATGGGAGGGGATGGCCTAGCCGGCATTAACCTCGCGTGGCCAATTATCGGTACGATTCTTGGTCTAGGTATGATGGTCGGCGTGGGCACTGGTGCACTGGCCTCGATTAAACAAGGCGAAGGTAAGCTTACAGATGCTAAGAATGCTCTGGCTACTGGATTAATTGCGCTTGTGGCCTTAAGCCCTGTTATCGCTGTGATTTTATGGCAATACTCAGATGTATTTCTAAGCATTCAAGGTGCTAAAGGGCGAGTACATGACTTGGCTATGCAGTACTTGGACATCTTGATTATTGGTGGTGTGTTTACGCTGGGCTCGATAGCAGTGCCATTTTTGCTACGTAATGATGATAGTCCTAACACCGCTACTATGTTGATGGTGCTGGGGGCCATTATTAATATTGCCTTAGACTATTGGTTTATCGCGGTTCTTGATTGGGAGTTGCGTGGTGCCGCGTTAGCGACAGCGATTGCTCAAGCGGTAGTGACACTGCTAGGTTTTGCCTACTTCTTCTCAGGTCGAGCTAAGATGCGCTTATCGTTAGCCGATCTTAAGTTCCAATTTAGTATGCTGCCATCAATCATATCTATTGGTTTGGCGAGTTTCTTTATGTATGCCTATGGCTCGTTTATGGTCGCGCTACACAATGGATTGTTTGCTGATTATGGTTCGGTAACCTTAGTGGGAGCCTATGCAATATTGGGTTATATCGTCGCGTTTTACTATCTTGTGGCTGAGGGACTGGCGAATGCTATGCAGCCATTACTGAGCTATAACTATGGTGCGAGAAGACAAGATAATATGCGCAAGCTATTTAACATTGCGACTTTGAGTGCGGTATTAGGTGGTGCCATTTTTGTCACTGTGTTAAACCTGTTCCCATATCAAACGGTATCAATCTTTAACTCGAGTGAGCCGCTGTTGATTGAGCACACCGTAAATGGGATTCGCCTCCACTTATTCTCAATGTTCTTAGATGGCTTTATCGTGGTGGCTGCTGCGTACTATCAAGCGATCAGTCATAGTCGCAAAGCGTTGTTCGTGACGCTGGGTAATATGTTGGTTCAGTTGCCATTCTTGTACATTATGCCCAAGCTATGGGGAGTGGATGGTATTTGGGTTGCGTACCCACTTTCTAACATCGCGATCAGCTTGGTAGTCGGTGTGATGATATGGCGTGACATTAGTAAGCTTGATAGAACGGCTTTAAAGCCGGTCACGGCATAATAAAAAAGACCTCGCGTATTAGCGAGGTCTTTTTATTTAAAGTCGGGGACTAAATCTGCTTGATATCGAGCCCAGCGATTTGATGCCAGTAGCCGTTACATTGCCTATCCAATATTTTGGCCGGTTGTGTGCCATCTTCGTTCGCTTTAAAGCGATCAACTTCAGCGAAGGTATCCAACCCTAGCGGGCTAAGCCTGACCACATCTACCAAACCTTGCATAGATTTCAGGTCATTGATCAGGTTGTATTGGTAACCAGATTGAGTCTGAATACCATTGAGATTAAAAACTGACTGACCTTCTTGGCTCTCCACTTGAAGACCCGTTGGATACTTAATACAGCAAGTTTCGCAATCGTCTTTTGCTCGGTTCTCTGCACGAGCAGTAAAGCAGCGTGCGGAATAAGCTAGCGGTAGATAACCGTGACTAAAGACCTCTACCTCAAATTGATCGCGGATACCAATATTGTCGGCTTGCTCTAGAGCGTTGCTTAACCACTCACGCGATAACTCAACAGGCATACACCAGCGAATCATGCCTTGTTTGGCAAATAGCTTCAGTGTGTGGGCATTGTAGGTATTAACGGCAGGACCAACAACAAATGGAACTTTGTGTTCACTTGCTAGTTGAATCGCTGAGACATCATTGGCTTCGATCGCAAAGTCACCATTATCGATATACTTTTTCATGATGTTAACTTCGCTTGGTGCTTCTAGCAGTGCCATTGTTGACAGAACTACCTGCTTGCCTGCTAGATTTAGCTCCTTAGCGATATCTAACCAGTGTGCTGGTTTCATCTCTCTGCGTTTTGAGCACACGGTTTCTCCAAGATACACGATATCTGCGGAGCTCGATTTAGCTTGCTCATAGAAACTTTCAACGTCTTGTTTTGGCCAAAAGTACAGTAATGGGCCTAATGCGTATTTCATAAGTTGCTCCTTACTGCCATTTTCTATGGTAGGCACCCAATGTGGTTTGGGTTCCTTCAGAGACATTTGCCAAGGCTTGATCCCAGGTTGGTTTCACTTGATAGTTCTCAGGGTTACGTTGATACGCATCGATGGCTTCGCGCCAAGTTCGAGTGACTTGTTCAACGTAAGCGGGACTGCGCTGACGTCCTTCAATTTTCACCGACGCGACATTAGCGGCGAACAGTTCAGGAAGCATAGACAAAGTGTTCAAACTGGTTGGCTCTTCAAGTGCATGGTAGCGCTTACGCTCTCCTTCTATTTCGGCTTCAAAGCGGCCTTTACAGAGTGTCGGATAGCCTGCATTTTCGCCCTGAGCGTAGCGGTCAATAAGAATGTCATTTAGACGAGACTCTAACCCTTGCTCAGTTTCTTGCCAGCGCACGTATTTCGCTGGAGAACACGCACCAACCGTATTAGGTGATTCACCGGTCAAATAGGACGACAAATAGCAGCGCCCTTCAGACATAATACAAAGACTGCCGAACGCGAATACTTCAAGCTCGACATCAGAGGTAATGTTTCTAGACAGTTGTTTTACCTGATGAATAGACAGCACTCGAGGTAATACAACGCGCTTTACATTAAAGTTTTTATGGTAGAAGTCTACAGCAGCCACATTGGTTGCTGAGGCTTGTACTGAGAGGTGTAACTCTAACTCTGGATACTTATTGGCAGCGTAATCCAATACAGCAATATCGGCGACAATCAATGCATCGACACCAAGATCGGCAGCTTGGTCGACTGCATTAGTCCAGCGCTCAAAGCCATTAGGGTGTGCGAAGGTATTCAACGCGATATGTAGCTTTTTATTGCGATCGTGAACATATTGAGCCGCACGCTCCAGTTTCTTTCCCGTAAAGTTCAGACCAGCGAAATGACGCGCGTTGGTATCATCTTTGAAACCGATGTAAACCGCATCTGCACCGCAATCAATTGCAGTTTTAAGAGCAGGTAAATTCCCTGCTGGGCATAAGAGTTCCATATGCTCATTACCATATTTCTGACAGTAGCCCGCATTTTATGAACAATTATGAACAGCGAATTTGATGTAAGGCAGGTTTACCTTAATAAACACGTAATTAACACCAAAGAGGTAACGTTAATATGGTCAATTTCGATGACGACGGTTTTGCGCAAATAGTGCTTCGACTTCGTGCTTAGGCTGTGGTCGGTGGAAGTGGAAGCCTTGAATGGAGTTACAGTTAAGATTGGAGAGTAGTGTTGCTTGGTGGCGTGTCTCCACACCTTCGGCGACCACAGAGAGATTGAGTGATTTACCGAGGTTGATGATGTTTTCGATAACTGTGAGCTGTTTTGGTAGTGTATCGATATCCATGATAAAGGCACGGTCGATTTTTAGTTCATCTATTGGAAAGTGCGCTAAGTAGGATAGCGAAGAGTATCCTGTACCGAAGTCGTCAATAGACAACGCAAAGCCGAGTTTCTTAATGGCATCGAGCATTTGCAATGTGTGTTCACTGTTGCTCATTACCGCACTTTCAGTGAGCTCGAACGTGATACAGCTCGGATCCAGTCCTGTGCTGCGTAATAAGCGCTCCATATAATCGATAAGCTTAGGGTTGCCAAATTGTTCTGGAGACAAGTTGATCGCCACGCGACCTGGTAAGATACCTTGTAGTTTCCAGCGTTTGACGGTATTGAACACATCACGCATGACCACGCGGCCAAGGCTTTCGATCAGTCCTGCTTGTTCTGCCACTGGGATGAACGAAGCCGGGCTTATATACCCTTCGACGGGGTGCTTCCATCGAACTAGCGCTTCTGCACCGTTGATACTAAAGTCACGGGCATTGACCTTGGGTTGATACCATACTTCCAAGCCATTTTGCTGTAGCGCTTTTTGCAGTTCTATTTCCAACCAAAGGCGCATCCGCGCTTCTTTGTTCATTTGGTCATTGAACTTAACGAGACGGTTCCTACCTCTGGCTTTGGCTTCATACATGGCCGTATCGGCATTTTGCAGCAGGATACGCGCATCATTTCCATCGTTTGGGTAATGAACACTGCCAATGGAGCAAGCAAGGCGTTTGCTGAAGTGGTGTAAATCGAAAGGTTGGTTGATGAGACCAATGATTTTCTCAGCCAACATTTCTACCGTGCTGTTGCTTTCTGGCTCTGGGAGAATAATCCCAAACTCATCACCGCCTAAATGGGCCAGGACCGATTGTTGAGGAAGATGACGCTTCAGTCTAGAAGATACCTCCTGAATCACTCGGTCGCCAATGTGGTGCCCTAAAGAGTCATTGATGTTCTTAAAGTTATCAATGTCGAGGTACAGCATGACGAGCGGAGTTTTATCTTGAATAAAATGATCCAAGCAACGGGTGAAACCTAGTCGGTTGTACAGCTTCGTCAGAGTATCAATGTTGACGTCTTCATTGCTGTTTTGAGCCACTGGGTTTGGCTTTTCGTCCATATCTTGAATTAGGACTAAGTGAGCGCTATTGCCAAACAGATTGGCGTCATCGACATGCAGTGACAGTCGGCGCTGCGTTCCGCAGTACTCACTGGTCAAAAAGTGCAGTGGTGTGCCGTTAACGATATTGGCTAAATCGAGTTGCACACGATTGTTATTTTTCTCGTTACTTAGTAAGCGATTTAACGACTCACCTAGTAAATCGGTACTTTTTGCGTAACCAAATAGACGTGCAGACGCAGGGTTGGCCGATAAAATACAATCGTCTTCAACCAGAATTAATCCATCTGGGATAAGCTGAGAAAGTTTGAGGAATTTGCTTTCTGATTCTTCGAGAGAGCGGGTTAGGATCTGTTTTTCGGATGTGTCGATGGCATGGAATACGATGTATTCGATGACGCCGTCATTGAGAATTGGCGACACACTGAAATGCAGGCTGGATTCGACATCTGACTCATCGAGTGTCACTTCCGCCTCAATCGACTCGCCTTGTAGCGCTCGATCGTAATAGGGTTTTAACTGGTTATAAAAACGCTCACCTAGTATTTGCAAGTCATTCATGCCAACTAAGTCGCTGTGTGTTAACCCTGCCACATCACAATAACGGTCGTTGACCATACAGTAATGATGTTCGTCATCCAAAATAGCAAAAAAGAAGGGGCTATTGGATGTTAACTTAGCAAAGTATTCCTTTAACATTTTGGATGACATCAATGTACTACCAGTTCTCCGGAGAGCTTATATATCAGTAACCCCAACACTATAACTGTGATTTATCAGTTAGAAAAGGGCAAAGGCGAAAGCAAAAAATTTTTGATGCACAACAGGATTTTTTTTGTACTAATGCCGTATTATTAGCCTTCTGAACTACAAATTAACGGAAAAACCGCGTGTTAGACAAGATTCGAAGTCAACTAGTTAAAAACGCAGCACAAATTTTGCGATCTCCAGTCCACTTTCTGCCAACTAAAATCCAGAATAGAGCTTTGCTTGAAGGACTAAAAACCGTTTTTAAAGAAGCACTTGAGGACGGTGACTTTGAATTTCTCGAAGAAAAATGGTTAAAAGTTCATATTCGTGATCTAAACCTCAGTTGGTATATTTCTTACAGCGATGAACAGCTGGTGGTTTCTGAAACTGTCGAGCAGGAAGATGTCAGTTTTAGCGGTAATTTAAATGACTTAGTGTTGATTGCGGGTCGTAAAGAAGACCCAGATACTTTATTCTTCCAACGCCGCTTGAGTATTGAAGGTGATACCGAGTTAGGCCTAGAAGTGAAGAACTTGATGGATAGCGTTGATCTTGACGCATTACCGAAACCAATGCTTTCAGCATTGACTCATTTAGCGGATTTTGTTCAGAAAGGCATGCAGCCTGCAACAAATCCTAACGAGGTAGCGAATGCTTATTCGAACTGAAGCGCCGGCCGATATACTTGCCATTGACCGATTACTCAAATCGGTATTTGATACGGATGCAGAAGCCAATTTAGTAATGGCACTGAGAGAAAATGGTCGTCTAACGTTATCTTTGGTAGCGTGCTCTGATGAAGGTGAAGTCATTGGGCATCTGTTGTTTACACCTGTCACTATCGATGGCGACGACTTATCATGGCAAGGTTTAGCACCTTTAGCGGTTGCCAAGGAACACCAGGGTCAAGGAGTAGCATCTGCACTCGTTGAAGAGGCATTCACCACTTTACCTGAGTTCGGTTATCCCGCTTGTGTGGTGCTTGGAGACCCAAGCTATTACGGACGATTCCAGTTTTCTGCTGCAGCTGACTATGATCTTCATTGTCAGTGGGAAGTACCAGAAGGTGCATTCCAAGTTCGTTCATTGACGGAAGATTCGGTGGCCGAACAGCTTGCGGGCCGTAAAGGGTTGGTGGATTACTGCCCTGAGTTTAACGGTCTGTAATAGCGTTCAAAGTGAAATATCAAGCCTAGCGCTGTGTCATCACCGCTAGGCTTTGTTTTATCCGCACTTTGCTTTATCCACACGTTGATATCTTGGTAATCAAATAGAGCTCTGCTAAACTGCGCGTCATTATGACGGCGAATTACTTGGCGCAAATCAATCATGCAAGACAGCATAAAACTACAGTTAATGGGCGTTCAAACATGGGAACTAACTCACCCTGAGCGTATTCCTGTGCGTAGTAGCCCTTCGTTGTCACTTCGGCCTGACTGTCGACTCTTGTTTGTGTCATCAGTAAAGCCGCAAGGCGATAATGTGCTGTTCTATCAGAAGATCCTTAAAGCGATGAAGTTGGATCTTAGTGAGACGCTACATATTGTTCCAGAACAATTACTTAGTCTTGATGGTCAACATATACCAGAATGGATATGGTTTGCTGGAGAAGAACAGGCAAATGAGCGCTTTGCTCAATTAACGCAACAGTATCAATTCACCTCGTCCCCGAAAAAACTCGTTTCTCCGCAACTGTCTAACATTGATGGTAATGATATGGAAAGACGTGCACTTTGGAATCAAATCCGCAGCTATGGCTAATCTTACCTTTGCAATCATGGATACTGAGCACTTAGATGCCATCTTATCCATAGAAAATATGGCACACTCCCATCCTTGGAAAGCCTCCATGATTACCGAATTGAATGGGCGCGGAGCTTTCAATTATGTGCTATTGGCCGACGAACGCGTTGTTGGCTACTTTTATGCACAGAACATTGTAGGTGAAGTTTCGTTGCTTAATATTGCGGTCTCACCGAGCGAGCAAGGCAAAGGTTACGGTAGGGCATTGCTGAATCACTTTTTAGAACAGTGTGAATCTCGTGAAGCAGAAAGTGCTTGGCTAGAGGTTCGAGAAAGTAACCAAGCCGCAGTTTCTTTGTATCTTGATGAAGGGTTTAATGAAGTTGACAGACGTCGTGATTATTACCCATCAGACCAAGGTCGAGAAGACGCTGTTATCATGAGTTATTATTTTTTATTCTCAAGTTAATTCTGCTGTCTATTTCTAAATCACGAGGGTAGGGACCTATCCGCATGGCCCTCTATAAAGCAAGGTAATCTAGTCGTTCTGTAAATAGGTTACATTACCCGTAGTTACTTCGATAAAAAATCGATTTCCTCATACTTCCTATTAGTTATTGATAACAATAGGAATAGAAAATGAAACACTTCTCTATAGTTTCTGCTGCCTTACTGAGTGTTACTAGCGCTCAAGTAATGGCAGATGAGGCACAAGTGAATGATCCTGCCGATGTAACCCGTCCCCAAACCTATCTTAAAGTTGATTCTGGCGCCAAAGGTAAAGATGGTATGACTCGCCTACAGTTAAACATGGCGGGTTCATACAGCGAAGATATTGGCTATTTAGGCCAGTTCGAAACAGACTTTCAAACTAATCTGGATGCGCAGCAAGGCAAATCTAAAGACTTTGGTTTGTCGCGTATTCGAGCTCGTTACTTTCAAGTGCACGCAACGGGCTTAGAGGTACTCCCAGAAATAGGTTTCTCATTGGACTACATCAGCTATGGCTCTAACTGGGTAGCTAAGAACTCAGGCACAGAGCAAACTGCTGCTATTGGTGCTGTGGCTAAAGTGATTACGCCATTTGAAAATTGGGTCTCTTATCCAAATTTGGCTGTAATGAAGAATGAGTACGACAATGGTCGCTCAGAAAATGGCTGGCAAGCGAATTGGTTTAACTCTTTCTATCTAACTGAAAAAGGGTCTTACATCACAGTAAACCCACAGTACGCTAACTATAACAATGCTATCGGTAAGAACGAACAATCTCTTGAATTGAACTTTGAAGGTGGTATTCCACTTACCAATGACGGCAGCATCTGGGGTAACGTGACCTATTCTGAACACTTCTTTAAAGCGGCAGGTGAATCGCGTATGAAACACTTAGACGGTAACCGAGAAGTTCGCATTGGTGCGACTTGGTTCTTCTAATCTCATCGCTTTACTCAGTTTAAGGCACGGAAGCCTTTATTCATCCTCTCTAATTGTTTCTTACTTTTTTCTCCGTGTTACTGGATCGATTCCAGTTAATAACTCAACAGCTGTTATCGGTCGAGATAGAGTGCATTTTGACTTTATACCCACGTTACTCAGCTCGTTTAATCTCAGTGTGAAAAATAGAAGAGAGGCTAATAATGAAAGTGCCATTTCAGCTAACAGATAGAGTTGTTGTCATTATTGGCGGCACCTCTGGTATCGGAGAGGCGATTGCTCATCGTTTTAGCTCTGCGGGTGCAAAGCTGGTCATCGCTGGAGTTAATGCATCAGACAAAGAATTGCAGTTACTAGAAGCCCTTTATATTCATGCGGACGTGACGGATGAGCTGTCACTGAGTGAACTGATGGCTATTACCTTCGAGAAGTTTGGCAAAATCGACGTGTTAGTGAATTGCGCGGGTTCGACTAATGGTTACAGCACCATAGTGGAATCGAAAAAAGATGAGTATGAAGCCAATTTTTCCGTCAACGCACTAGGGACAGCATTGTCGATGAAGCATGCGGTGCCCTATATGCCCAAAGGCAGCAGTATCATCAATATTGCTTCGGTGTCAGGAACTCAGGGTGTGCCTTATCTTGGCGCGTTAGCTAGTTCAAAGTGGGCAGTGCTTGGCATTACTCAAACGGCAGCTTTGGAGCTTGGTAGTAAACAGATTCGTGTCAATGCCGTTTGTCCCACCTCTGTCGATACCCCTCGTGCTTATGCCAAAGGAGGCGAACCTCAACTGAGAATGGAGAGACGTTCGATCCCGATGGGAAGAATTGCTCAGCCTGAAGAAGTGGCGGCCGTTGTCCACTTCTTGGCCTCTGAAGACAGCAGCTTTGTTAATGGTCAATCTATCGGGGTGGACGGTGGCTTTAGCGCAGGTATGAGTATTGAAGCCTACAACCAACTTGCGCAGTAATTGAGAGCAAATAATGAAAAAACACATTCAAATCACTTTAGCATTACTATTATCAGCCAGCTTTAACAGCTACGCTTACTACTGTGACCAAACCGCGGAAGGTACCATAGTAGGTGCCGTGGATGGGGCAATAACCGGTGCCATCGTTGGTGGTATTGTTGATGGTGGCGAAGGCGCGAAAACTGGTGCAGTTATTGGTGGTGGCGCTGGGGCAGTCGGTGGGGCTATCGATGGCGCTTATTATGAGGGCGCCTGTGAGATGGCAACTGACGCTATTGTTGAAGATGAGATCATCGCTGAAGAGTATATTGCTGAGGAATATATCGAAGAAGAATACATTGCCGAAGAAATCGTGGAAGAAGAGATTATCGAAGAGGAAATGTATGATGATTATTACGATTAGAATCTAAATAAAAAAGAGAGCAAACTGCTCTCTTTTTTATTAGTATCAATGAGGTTAAAGCCTGCCTAAAGCGTCGAGCAGCTTTGATTTTATCTCTGGACTCGCAATATAAGCGCTGAGATAGTGCTCTTCATTATTCTCAAAATCTGGCTGCATTTGCAGCATTTCTTTATAGCTGGCTTGAGCCTGTTTGAACTCACCTTTGTATACTTGAATGATCGCTTTTAGCATCGGAATCCAAAATACACGGCGTAAAGACAGCTTGCTAATGGCTTTATCGGCACCCTCAAAATCATCAAGCATGATCTTGTGAATAATAGAGGCCACAGAGAACCATGGCGGTCTAAATGGGTTCAGAGCTTTTGAGTCTTGGATAAGTTGCAATCCTCGGTCAAATTCCCCTGCCATGCATAATGCCCAACCGGATAAGCCAATCTGATAGGCGGCATTGGGGTTAATCGCAATCACTTTGTCGACGGTCTCGATGACGCTATTGACGTCTCCAGCAACTTGGTGCGCCATTAACATCGCTATTTGAGATTCTTGGTTAGTCGGCTCTAGCTCAACCGCTCGTTTGGCATAGTTAAGAGCTGTTTCGACAGCACTGTCGACCTTATTCATTCCTAACATGTCAGCATCAAAGTAAAGCACAGCTAACATAGCATGCAGCAACGCAACATCAGGTTCATTTTGTACAGCGCTCAACAAGGCTTGAGTGGCCTGCTGGTGGGTATCTTCCGAGAGCGTCATTAGGTAGTGACGATAACGCAGTGTCGCCTCATAGGTAGAGAGATGCTCAATCTTTTTCTGGTTACAGCTTTGATAGATTTCTCTGTGAATAATGCCAAAGCTGGAAGCCAGCTCAGCGACGACTTCCGCAATGATGTCATCTTGAACAGAAAATAGATCGTCGGTTGCTAAATCACAGGTGTACTTCTCAGCCCAAACTTGCTCACCGGAGTCAGTGCGATACAGTTTGGCATAGATTCTCACCTTATTACCTAGTGCCTGCATGGTGCCAGAGGTAATAAACGACACACCTAGCTTTTCACCTAAACCTTTGACATCGGCGGAGGTACGAGGATCAATGCTCGTTTCACCGAGAGCATGCATTGAGACGACTTTGAGCATATCAAAGCGCGCAAGCTCAGTGGCTAATTCTTCGCCGAAACCTTCAGCAAAAAAGCGTTTCTCAGGATCATCTGACAGTGAAAGAAACGGTAATACCGTCAAAGTAGGGCTTAAGGATTTCTGAGTTTCACGTGCAAACTGAGCCAAGGATGCTGTTTGTCTTGCAGCTTGAGGTGCTTGCGGCGTAAACAATGGACTATAACGCCCTTTTGGAATTGACAGAACAATGGGGTCATTGACGCCTTCAGTAAGGTAGTAGGTTTCTAGAGTTCGGCGTACTCGCCCTGCTTGAATTCGAACGATAGGATCAGCTTGGTGGTCAAAGTCGGCATCACGATCAAACACTTCAGTTGCGATCGTAAACTGTTTTAGACGATCACCTTTACCAACGAGAGTCTGCTCGACAACAAAAGATAGTAACTCTTTCATCTTCGGGCTTTGATCAAATGCTTTACTCGAAAGAATGCGGTTAAGCTGATCTTTGACTCGGGTTTGGTTCTCTTCTATTCGAATATCTAATGGAGCTTGTTCTGACACCGTAGTTAACTCTCTTATCGTAGGATCTGGGTATTTTGCCATTTTAAGACAGCTAAAAATAGTAATGAGTTCACTATTTGCGACTGCTCACCTGTGTTATTTAAGGTTAGCATCAAATGACTGAGACCTTAGCTAGAAAGCGTTGAAGTGTAGGGTAAGTCCGAGGTTTGTTGATAGATCTTGTCAAATTGCCTTTGTGTAGTAGCAAGTTTTTGAAATGATGTATATTTAGTTGGATAATTGTTAAAACATATAACTAGTGAGCCTTTCATTGTTTTGATGGATCGGTTTACATAGCGTTCAAGGAAGAAGTATGAAGAAGCTACCAGTATGGTTGTTAGGTGGTATGGCAGCGGCGTCTTCTGTCTCTGCGATGGAACAGTTCCTCGATCCTAAAGATGGCATGTTCGATGCCAGTCAATGGGTACTTGATAATGCGGTTGGCTTTATGCCTGTACCCATAATTATCACCGATCCCGCTGTTGGAGCGGGTGGTGGTGCAGCGTTGCTGTTTTTCCACGAATCAGAAAAACGTAAGCAACTACGTGAGGAGAATCCCGATGAAGTCGTGGGATTGCCGCCGAGTGTGACGGCGGTTGCCGCTGCTGCGACAGAAAATGGCTCGTGGTTAACTGGGGCGTTTCACTTTGGCTCATGGCAGGAAGATACGTGGCGTTATCAAGGTGGTCTGTTCTATGGCTCATTCAACCTAAAATATTACGAAGGTGATATTCCTTTCGATTTCAATATCGATGGCTTGTACTTCATGCAGGATATTGATTATCGCATTGCTGGTAGCGATTGGTTTGTCGGTGCCAAATATTCCATCCTCTCTTCTCAAAGTACTTTTGATATTGGCAATATTATTCCAGGTATACCGCCTATCGATTACGACATGAACGATGCGGGGGTTGAATTGAAAGTCACTTATGACAGCAGAGATACTATTTTCACACCGAATGACGGCCTGAAAGCCAAGTTGAGCGTCGATTTTCATAATTCGGCTTTTGGTGGCGATGTGGACTACCAAAAAGGACGCTTTCAAACCAACTATTTTGCACCGTTAGCCAATGATTTTGTTCTGGGGCTACGTGGCGATTATCAAACCGTTTCCAATGATGCACCATACTATGCTCGTCCATTTATTAGCATGCGTGGTATTCCAGCAATGCGCTATCAAGGTGATGATATGGCTTTGGTTGAAGTGGAGGCTCGCTATGATCTTACCCCTCGTTGGTCACTAATTGGTTTTACTGGCACTGGCAAAGCGTTTGATGAAGGTGATAGTTTTTCAGATGCCAAATATCAAAATGTTGTCGGCGGAGGTTTTCGCTATTTGGTGGCGAGACAGTTAAATATGCGAGCTGGTGTCGATGTTGCAAAAGGTCCTGAAGAGTGGGCGTATTATATTACCGTTGGTCATGCTTGGCAGTTGTAATGAACAAGAGAAAGGCTGGATTCATCCAGCCTTTCTTCGTTAATGTGGATATTTACTTACGTTTAAACAACAAAGTAGCGAATGCTAGCACTAAGGTCACAACGATACTTGCCGCGCAATAATCCACGACTGACACAAAACCTTCAACGTCGATGAGCTGACCTGCAATGTAAGTACCCACTCCAAACCCTATTGCCATTGCAAACATCAGAATGCCTTGTGTGAGTGCAGGTGTGCTTGGGCTGAGCTCTTCTGCAATCGCTGGTATTACCATATCGAACCAAGATATTGCTTGCATCAGTAGTACTATCAATAGAATAGGGACAAGGCTTGGAATGTTCGTTCCTATCGCCAGCCATAGACCAATTGAGGTTACTGCATAGCAAGCCAGTGACGCCATCCAGATGAGATAAGGGCTGCTTTTTTCTGCCAGGCGACCAGCTGGCTCAAGGAGTATCATGGTTAATACCGCGGAGCCTGCGAGACCAAACGCAGAATGTCCAAGGTCGACGTTAAACACCTCTTTGATGATGATTGGTCCAGTTTCCATCAAGTTACTGGCGGTAAACATGGAAATGAACACTGTTGCCAAGAACATCACGAATGCAATGGAGGTGCGTTTGTTGCTCTTCTCAGTTAGTGATTCATCGTCGCTTTGCTGTTCAACCTCAGGCACTTTGACTTTCGGTGGCGGTGCAATAAATACAGTAACAATAGAAACGCAGACCAGAGTCATAAGCATCAGTAGCTTTTGTTCACTTGTCCAACCCAATAGACTTACCACTCCGAGGAGCGAGCCCGCAATCACCACACCCAAAAACTGGAACTGAAATAGACGACTTAGTCCACGCGCTTGCTCATTTTCTGGTAGAGAGTTTAGGACAAATGTTGGGTTCAGTACCAATTGAGAGACAGTACCAATACCGATGGTAAGTCCGACTAACAAGTAGGTGTAGGTTTCAGTTTGCGCAAAATAGAGTAGCACCAGCGAAAGTAAGTGAGAGAGCAACGCCACTTTTTGCATTTGACGGTGGATACCATATTTATCTGCAAGCCAACCAATGAGCGGTGCGCTGATGCCAAATAGGCCAATCAGAGACATTACGCTGCCCATAAGAGAGCCGCTGCCTGTGCGTTCGATAATAAGCGGTGTCAGCATCAGGGCAATGCCCGCCCACTGAACCACGCCGTTTGACATCTGTGCGATGTACCAAGGTTTAAGAGTTTTCATGGAGTGTTCCCCAAATTAAAGACCTTAAGGTCAAAAGAAATGAAATTGCGATAGGTAAAACCACAGGGAAATGCTCTTATTTATCGAAACTCTGTTTAAGGTAAAAAGTATATGGGAGGCGATTTACGATGAGCAGTGTGTAACCCGTTGTTACTTAAGGGGAGCAAGTAAGTTACTGAGTCACTGAGTGGTTAGTCAGTAGCTTGAAGAAACTAGTGATTGAGAATCGAAGCCAGATCGGTGAAAATAGCGCCCATTATTTTTTCGACGCCTTCGAGTAGTAGTTGAGCCAATACTCTCAAACGCTATTCTACAAACCAAGAAGATCGAGATTCATGTCAAATCCTCAATTTCAGCAACAAGTTTCTAAGCGCAGAACTTTTGCGATCATCTCTCACCCGGATGCGGGTAAAACCACCATTACTGAAAAAGTACTGTTATTCGGAAACGCGATTCAGAAAGCAGGCACAGTAAAAGGCCGTGGCAGTGCGCAGCACGCCAAGTCAGACTGGATGGAAATGGAAAAAGAGCGTGGTATCTCGGTAACAACGTCCGTGATGCAGTTTCCTTATAACGACTGTTTGGTTAACCTACTTGATACTCCTGGACACGAAGACTTCTCGGAAGATACTTATCGTACGCTTACCGCTGTTGACTCATGTTTGATGGTGATTGATGCGGCAAAAGGTGTCGAAGACCGTACCCGTAAATTGATGGAAGTAACTCGTCTTCGTGACACGCCTATCGTGACCTTCATGAACAAATTGGACCGTGATGTACGCGACCCAATGGAAGTGCTAGACGAAGTAGAAAGTGAACTGGGTATGATGTGTGCCCCTATCTCTTGGCCAATTGGTTGTGGTAAAGAGTTTAAGGGTGTTTATCACATTCACCGTGACGAAACGATTCTGTACGAATCTGGCCATGGTCATGAAATCCAAGAAGTTCGTATCATCAAAGGGTTAGATAACCCAGACCTTGATGACGCGGTAGGTGCTGATCTAGCAGAAAGCGTTCGTGAAGAGCTAGAGCTAGTAATGGGCGCATGTCCTGAGTTTGATCTTGATTCTTTCCTTAAAGGTGAGCTAACTCCAGTATACTTTGGTACTGCACTTGGTAACTTTGGTGTTGACCATATGCTAGACGGCCTAACTAAGTGGGCACCAGCACCGCAAACGCGTCAAGCGAATGAGCGTGATGTTGAAGCAACGGAAGAGAAGTTTTCTGGCTTTGTCTTTAAGATTCAGGCAAACATGGATCCAAAGCACCGCGACCGTATCGCCTTTATGCGTATTGTATCTGGTACCTATTCTCAAGGTATGAAGATGAACCACGTTCGCACCGGCAAAACAGTCAGCATTTCTGATGCGGTTACGTTTATGGCGGGTGACCGTTCTCGCGCCGAAAAAGCGTATGCTGGTGATATCATTGGTCTTCATAACCACGGTACTATTCAAATTGGTGACACCTTTACTCAAGGTGAAGCGCTCAAGTTCTCTGGCATTCCAAACTTTGCACCGGAGCTATTCCGTCGCATTCGTCTAAAAGATCCATTGAAGCAGAAGCAGCTACTAAAAGGTTTGGTTCAGCTTTCTGAAGAGGGTGCTGTTCAGGTATTCCGTCCGCTACAAAACAACGACCTTATTGTTGGTGCGGTTGGTGTGCTTCAGTTTGACGTGGTTGTTGCTCGTCTAAAATCTGAGTACAACGTTGAAGCGATTTATGAAAGTGTTAACGTTGCTACAGCTCGTTGGGTTGAGTGTGATGATGACAAGAAGCTTGAAGACTTCAAACGTAAGAACCAGCAAAACCTTGCGCTTGATGGTGGTGACAACTTGAGCTACGTAGCACCAACTATGGTTAACTTGAACCTAGCGCAAGAGCGTTTCCCGGATATTAAATTCCGCGCAACACGTGAGCACTAATCTATAGTTGCTAATACTAGGCAATAAAAAACCGCTCATTTGAGCGGTTTTTTTCGGTCTGCATATCGCATCCGGTTATTCGCGTTCTTTAGTGTAAGGCACGCCGATAGCTTTTGGTGCTACCGCCTTACCAATAAAGCCTGCGAGTAGGAATACGGTTAACACGTAAGGTACGGCTTCAATCGCTTGTACCGGAATAGGGAAGTCACCAATGGTCACGCCTTGCATACGAATAGCTAGTGCATCCAAGAAACCAAAGAGCAAACATGCACCCATTGCGGTAAACGGACGCCACTTACCAAAAATAAGCGCAGCCAACGCCATATAACCTTTACCTGCACTCATGTTTGGAATGAACTGAGCCGTTTGCGCTACCGATAAGTAGACGCCACCAATACCCACTAATACCCCGCAGATTGCAACGGCAGCGTAACGCATACGCACTACAGAGATACCTGCAGTATCCACTGCTGATGGTGACTCACCTACAGCACGTAAGCGCAAGCCAAAACGAGTTCGGAACAGTAGGTACCAACAAGCAGGAACGATAAACACCACAAGGTATACCAAAATGGAGTGTCCACTAATCAGCTCTGAGTAGATATCGCCCAAAATAGGTACGTCCGCAACGGCATCAGCACCAGGGAAGGTAATCGGTGCGAAACGAGCATCACCAGATAGGGCTGGAGTTTGACCACCTTGTTGGAACCAGTGGCGACCTAACGTAATGGTTAAGCCTGCGGCAAGAATATTGATTGCCATACCACTGACGACTTGGTCACCTTTGTGGGTGATACAAGCGAAGCCGTGAAGCAAGGCGAGAAGCACCGAGATACCTATACCAGCAAACAAACCTAGCCACGCTGAACCGGTGACATGGGCTGTAGCAGCACCGGCAAATGCAGCGGCCAATAGTTTACCTTCTAGTGCAATGTTCACTATCCCTGAACGTTCACAGAACATACCGGCTAAAGAGGCAAGAATCAGTGGGGTTGCCACACGTAAGGTGGCATCAAGCATGAGAATAATCGTTTCAAACATAATCAAGCGACTCCTTTCTCTGCTTGTTGCTCATTGTTTTTGCTGCCAAAAAGTTTGAGGTAAGTACGTTCTAGTGAAGGACGGAACATGTGCTCTAGTGCTCCTGAGAATAGAATCACCAGACCTTGCAATACCACAACGATATTTCGGTCAACGCCGTACTCAAAACTTAGCTCAGCACCACCTTGATACAGGAAGCCGAACAACAAACTTGCTAATAGAACACCGATAGGGTGGTTACGCCCCATTAAAGCAACCGCAATACCAGTAAAGCCAAAACCTTCAACGAAGTTGAGTTTGATTTGATGCAGTTCGCCTTGTAATACATTCAAACCAAAGAAGCCCGCTAACATGCCTGAGATAAGCATGGTAAGGACAATGATTTTTACATATTTAATACCTGCATAGCTTGCAGCTGATGGATTTGAGCCGACAGAGCGGATTTCGTAACCCCAACGTGAGTGCCACATAAATAGCCAGACAAACACACAACACAAGAGCGCAAAAATGAAGCTCAAGTTCATTGGGCTTGGTGCCATTTCAATACCGACCACAGCGAGCATTTCATGCATCTTTGGTAACCAGCTTGAGACTGCGAACACACGGCTTTCTGTTGCCATCGTGTTTTCAGGCTTCAAGATATCAACTAGTAGATACGCCATTAACGAAGAGGCGATGAAGTTGAACATGATAGTCGTGATTACGATATGGGAACCGCGTTTTGCTTGAAGGTAAGCTGGAATAAACGCCCACGCAGCACCAAATAAACCGCCAGCAATGATGGCAACTGGGAAGACGATATACCACGGTGCGTATTCACCTAGAGTCAAACAGACCAAGCCAACGCCCAAACCACCGATATACGCTTGCCCTTCACCCCCAATATTGAATAAGCCAGCATGGAAGGCGACGGCCACAGCAAGACCGGTAAAGATAAAGCCTGTCGCGTAGTACATGGTGTACCCAAAGCCTTCTGCGTAGCCAAAGGCTCCTGTCCACATGACTTTTGCCGCGTCAATTGGGTTAATATCGATATAAATAAACAGCAGAGCCGACACCAAAAACGCAACTAATACGTTGATGGCTGGCAGCAGTGCCACGGTTACCCAAGCGGGTACTTTTGCTTGGCTCATGCGCTTTCTCCTTGTGGCTCTGCGTGTTCCTTGGGTGCTTTAAGATGCTCAGGCATGATATTGGCCATCATTAATCCCAGCGTTTTCTCATCGGCATCTTCAATGGATACTTCACCCACGATAGAGCCATCAAAGACCACTAAAATGCGATCAGATAGGCTTAGGATTTCATCTAGCTCAACCGAAACCAGCAAGACAGCTTTGTCTTCATCACGTGCAGCAATGATTTGCTGGTGGATGTATTCGATAGCACCGATATCTACCCCACGAGTTGGTTGGCCGACCAAAAGCACATCTGGGTTCTGTTCCATTTCGCGCGCGATGACTAGCTTCTGTTGGTTACCACCGGAAAAGTTTGCGGTTTTTAATGTGGTGTCGTTAGGACGAACATCCCACTTATCCATGCTCTTCTGACAACACTCTTTAATGGCTTGCTTATCTTGCAGTAAGCCTTTGTTGTATTGTGGTAAGTGGTGGTAGCCCAGGATATATGCTTCTTGAGCTTCAAATTTGTTGATAAGACCCTGCTTATGACGGTCTTCAGGAATATGCCCTACACCAATGGCACGTACCTGTTGAGGATCGAGAGGGTGATGTTTGTCGATATGGCTACCGTTAATGTCAATGCTGCCGGAATAAGGCTTAATAATCCCAGATAGCAGACCAAGTATTTCTGATTGACCATTACCAGAAACACCAGCAATACCAACGACTTCACCCTGTCTGACACCAAAGCTGATACTTTTGACACGCTCAACACCTGCGTCATCAAAAAACTGTAACTGATCAACTTTGATAAGCTCTTTCTTCGGATTCGCTTCAGATTTATCCACTTTTAGGCGAACCTTGCGTCCCACCATTAGTTCTGCCAGTTGCTCTTTGTTCGTTTTCGCCGTCACCACGTGCTCGACCATTGTGCCTTGGCGCATTACCGAAATATTGTCGGTAATCGCTAGGACTTCACGCAGCTTATGCGTGATGATCATGATAGTAGTACCTTGAGCGCGAAGTTTATCTAAAATGCGGAAAAGGTGATCGGCTTCTTGTGGAGTGAGCACACCGGTTGGCTCATCAAGAATCAGGATTTTTGCGCCACGATACAGCGCTTTTAAGATTTCGACACGTTGCTGAAGACCAACAGGTAGCTCGCCAACAACGGCATCAAGGGGAACTTCGAGCCCGTAATCCTGAGCTAGCGCTTTCAGCTTTTTGCGCGCTTTACCTAAACTTTCATTTAGCTGCCATCCATCTTCAGCACCGAGAACAATGTTCTCTAATACGGTAAATGTTTCCACTAACATAAAGTGTTGGTGGACCATGCCAATTCCTGCTTTGATTGCTTCCTGAGAGTTAGCGGGCTTGTAAGGAGCGCCGTTCACTGTCATTTCACCAGCATCAGCATGATAAAATCCGTAAATAATACTCATAAGAGTGGACTTGCCAGCACCATTTTCACCAATGATGCCGTGAATCGTGCCCTGAGGAACTCTAAGATCGATAGCTCGGTTAGCGTGAACGGCTCCAAAGCGTTTATCTATCTGCTTAAGTTCAATGGCAATAGATTGTCCGTTTGTCACTAGATACTGCCTTATAATTATACGCCGCTGTTTTTAGGCAGCGGCGTTGTTATGTTTACTCAGCTTATTGATAATAAACTAAAATAAGCTGAGTCTTTCATTCTGAGCTAGGACGCTTAGAAGTTACACGTGTTGTCAGACATGTAGTCGTGAACTTCGATCTTGCCAGCGATGATGTCCGCTTGAAGCGTATCTAGGTATGACTTCATTTCAGGTGTGATTAGGTCTTTGTTGTACTCGTCGTAAGCCCACTCAACAGCGCCTTCTTTTAGGCCAAGTACTTTGATGCCAGCTTCCCAAGTACCGTTTTCAGCGTCGTCCCAAGTGTTGTATGCAGCAACACCGACTTTCTTAACCATAGACGTCAGCATAGTGCCTGGTTGAAGGTGGTTTTGGTTTGAGTCAACACCGATTGCGTACTTACCAGCATCTTTAGCTGCTTGGTATACACCCATGCCAGTACCGCCAGCTGCTGCGTAGATAACGTCAACGCCTTTAGAGAATTGAGATTTAGCAAGCTCTGAACCTTTCGCAGGGTCAGCGAAGGCTGCAGGAGTAGAACCTGTCATGTTTTGGAATGTTTCGATTTCTGGGTTCGCGTATTGTGCACCTTGACGGTAGCCACATTCGAACTTACGAATCAATGGGATATCCATGCCACCAACAAAGCCTACTTTGCCAGTTTTAGAAGCTTTTGCTGCCAACGCACCTACAAGGAAAGAACCTTCGTGTTCTTTAAAGACGATAGATTGAACGTTTGGCTTATCAACGACCATATCGATGATGGTGAATTGAATATCAGGGAATTCAGTGGCAACTTTTTCTACGGCTGATGCCATGTTGAAGCCAACAGCAACAATAGGAGTGAAGCCACGGCTTGCAAGGCGACGAAGGCCTTGTTCACGTTGCGCTTCGTTTTGAGGTTCAAATTCACGAACTTTAATGCCTTTGTCTGCATTAAATACTTTTACACCGTTCTGGAAAACAGCTTCGTTGAATGATTTGTCAAATTTACCGGCTGTATCGTATACCACTGCTGGTTTCGCTGCGAATGCACCAAATGAAGCTACTGCTACTGCGAGCGCAGACATTTTTAGAATAGTTTTTTTCACGATCAATTCCCTTGTAGTGTCGAATGATAGAGCATCATTGACGATTCGATAGGCTAGGCTCATTCCAGTTTTTAGGTGCCTAGAAAATGGTCGCATGTAAACGACACAGAAATGACGATAGAGACAATTTGTGTGGTTTACAAACAATAGGCAGCATTTTATCGTTTGCGTATATGAAAAAAAACCGCTTCTATCACAGCATTGAGGGGTAAGTCACAACTTAGTGATAAAACTCTAACTATTGCGCTATCCTTTGTAACATAAGGATTTGAGATAATATCGATTGCAATCGATTACATTTATTTAGGTAAATTTACCATGGTTGAATTGCTCAAAAAGTGGCTTAAAAAATACGATGATTGGTGTGCCTCATTAGGACTCACACCAGAGAATAAACGTAGTTGCGTGCCTTACCGAAAAGAGCCAAAAGATGGTGATTGATAGCCATTGCCACCTCGATCTATTGGCAAAGAAAAAAGACATAAACCAAGTACTATTAGAGGCAGCAAAGGCTCAAGTTGCCGCTATCGTTGTACCTGGTATTAATGAGCAAAATTGGCTGGCCATAAATAAGTTAGCCAGTGAGCATGCAATGGTGTATTTCGCTTTAGGGTTTCATCCTTTGTTTCTTGAGGAAGTGGATGATGGCTCTATTGCTCGCCTAGAGCAACGTGTTGCTGAGTTGAAAAACAACCAAAAGTTTGTCGCATTAGGAGAGTGTGGTCTCGACTTCTATCAAGGTAGAGAAAACGAGCTTCTACAAAAATCACTTCTTAGTGAGCAAATTCGTATTGCCAACCAGTACCAACTACCCATTATTCTTCATTGCAGGAAAGCACACCAAGATCTTATTGCCTTATTGAAACAGAACCCTCCTCTATATAGTGGCGTTATTCATGGATTCAGTGGCAGCTACCAACAAGCGATGGATTACGTCAATCTCGGTTTAAAAATAGGTGTCGGTGGTGTCATTACCTACGAAAGAGCGCAAAAAACACGCTCAACTATCATTAATCTTCCACTAGAAAGTTTGTTACTAGAGACGGATGCGCCTGATATGCCTCTTTATGGATATCAAGGTCAGCCTAATGAGCCCAAAATGGTAAACATGGTTCTATCATCGTTAAACATGCTGAGAAGTGAAAATGAGCAAACGGTTACGTCACAGCTACTAAAAAATAGCAAATTGACGTTTAATTTTTGTGACTAAATGTGCTGTTAATTGTGAATTCGAAAACGTTTGCAGAGATGAATTGTGATCATGATCGCAAAATGACGTGTATCTTTTATGTGTTCAAGACGAAAGTGTGAGGGGGGTACTACTTTCTTTTCTGTGGGTTTGTATAATCGCCCCCGCTTTTGAGCTTCAAATTTTGTTACACGCCAAATTATTAAATATAAGGAAGTCATAAACTATGAGCCTGTTTATGAGCCTGGTTGGTATGGTTGTACTGATTCTTATCGCAGTACTTCTATCGGATAACCGCAAAGCTATTAATATCAGAACTGTGGCTGGCGCTTTTGCTATCCAATTTGCACTTGGTGCGTTTGTTCTTTATGTACCTTGGGGTCAAGAGATCCTACGTAGCTTCTCTGACGCTGTATCTAGCGTGATTAACTACGGTAACGATGGTACGTCATTCCTATTCGGTGGTCTTGTTTCTGACAAGATGTTCGAAGTATTCGGCGGCGGCGGTTTCATCTTCGCATTCCGTGTACTACCGACACTGATCTTCTTCTCTGCGCTTATCTCGGTACTTTACTACCTAGGTGTAATGCAGTGGGTTATCAAGATTCTTGGTGGCGGCCTGCAAAAAGCACTAGGTACATCTCGTGCGGAATCTATGTCTGCTGCGGCAAACATCTTCGTAGGTCAAACTGAGGCTCCACTTGTTGTACGTCCTTTCGTGCCTAAGATGACTCAATCTGAGCTATTCGCCGTAATGTGTGGTGGTCTAGCTTCTATCGCTGGTGGTGTACTAGCGGGCTACGCATCAATGGGCGTGCCAATTGAATACCTAGTAGCGGCATCATTCATGGCAGCTCCAGGTGGTCTTCTGTTTGCTAAGATCATCAAGCCTGAAACTGATGAGCCTGTTGAGCAGCTTCACAGCATGCAAGCTGAAGGTGAAGATAAGCCAGCTAACGTTATCGACGCAGCAGCGGGCGGTGCATCAGCAGGTCTTCAACTAGCTCTTAACGTAGGTGCAATGCTAATCGCATTCATCGGCCTTATCGCCCTAGTTAACGGTATGCTTGGCGGCATCGGTGGCTGGATCGGTATGCCAGAACTACGTCTAGAAATGATTCTAGGTTGGATCTTCTCACCACTAGCATTCCTACTAGGTGTGCCATGGTCTGAAGCGACAATCGCTGGTGAGTTCATCGGTATGAAGACTGTTGCGAACGAATTCGTAGCATACGCGAACTTCGCACCATACCTAGGTGACGCAGCACCAGTTGTTCTTTCTGAGAAAACTAAGGCAATCATCTCATTCGCTCTATGTGGTTTTGCGAACCTTTCTTCTATCGCAATCCTTCTAGGTGGTCTGGGTAGCCTTGCGCCTAAGCGTCGTGGTGATATCGCACGCATGGGTGTGAAAGCAGTAATCGCAGGTACGCTATCTAACTTGATGGCAGCAACGATTGCTGGTTTCTGTCTAAGCCTAGCTGGCATGTAATTGCTCGCGTAAAGGTTATTAGTATATAGACGCCGTATTAAATCGCCCCGTAGCAAGAAATTGCTGCGGGGCTTTTTTGGTTTTAGGAGCCAGATAATTCCTAATGAATCGTTACTGGACAAGCGATTCAACAACTGAATGGAAGTTTTTTGAGAAGCAAACCGTTTGCGTTTTAATCAGCTCTACCGTTTTGAACGAGAGTCCTATACTGTATAGGCTACTAAGTAATTCTTTCGTGTTTTCGCGAAGCTTTATGTAGCCAGAGCCAGTTCTCACCAAGATAGGAATCAGGTGATTTTAACGAGCAGGTACTGTGCGGTGACAAGGATAGCAATTGGTATTCAGCTTTAACCTAATAGCTGAACCGAGTCTTCAAGGAACCAAGTCCGTTCATTTATTGCTGACGAGTTTGTCAGGTAATTAATTGAATATATTGACCGGAGATAGAAATGAGCGATTTAAAAGCAGCAGCTCTACGTGCACTAAAACTTATGGATCTAACCACGCTAAATGATGACGACACTAATGAAAAAGTGATCGCACTATGTCATGACGCAAAATCGCCAGTGGGTAACACGGCGGCGATCTGTATTTATCCTCGCTTTATTCCTATTGCAAAGAAAACGCTACGCGAACAAGGTACACCAGAAGTACGTATCGCAACTGTGACTAACTTCCCTCACGGTAACGATGACATTGAAATTGCGGTAGCTGAGACTAAAGCAGCTGTTGCATACGGTGCAGACGAAGTGGACGTTGTATTCCCATACCGCGCACTGATGGCAGGCAACGAAGAAGTAGGCTTCGAACTTGTTAAGCAATGTAAAGAAGCGTGTGGTGATATCCTTCTAAAAGTGATCATCGAAACTGGTGAGCTTAAAGAAGAAGCGCTTATCAAGAAAGCTTCAGAAATCTGTATCAAAGCAGGCGCGGATTTTATCAAAACATCAACAGGTAAAGTGCCAGTTAACGCTACTCCTGAGTACGCGCGCATGATGTTAGAAGTGATTCGCGATATGGGCGTTGCAGAGAAAGTTGGCTTCAAGCCAGCAGGTGGCGTTCGTACAGCGGAAGATGCTGCTGCTTATCTAGCAATGGCTGATGACATTCTAGGTGCAGATTGGGCAGACAACATGCACTACCGCTTTGGTGCCTCTAGCCTTCTAACTAATCTCCTGAATACATTAGAAGTAACAGACGAAACTGCAGATCCATCTGCATATTAATCTGAATCTTTTTGTTGGTGGCTGATTTCCAGCCACCACTATTCCCTCTATCCCTACAACCCAAGCTTAGACTGGGGAGGTACTAATGTATTTACCACAAGAAATTATTCGTAAAAAACGTGATGGCCAAGAGCTAACTGCTGAAGAAATTAACTTCTTTATCCAAGGTGTTGCCAAGGACACCGTATCTGAAGGCCAGATTGCTGCCTTTGCAATGACCATCTTTTTTAATGAAATGACTATGCCAGAGCGTATTGCTCTCACGTGCGCAATGCGTGATTCTGGCATGGTTATCGATTGGGGCCACATGAACTTTGGTGGCCCGATTGTTGATAAACACTCAACAGGTGGTGTTGGTGATGTAACATCACTGATGCTTGGTCCTATGATTGCTGCATGTGGTGGCTTTGTACCGATGATTTCTGGCCGCGGTCTGGGTCATACAGGTGGCACGCTGGACAAACTAGAATCTATTCCTGGCTATGACATTACGCCAACCAATGACGTGTTTGGTGAAGTGACTAAAGACGCTGGTGTAGCGATTATCGGTCAAACTGGCGATCTTGCGCCGGCTGATAAGCGTGTTTATGCGACTCGTGATATCACTGCAACGGTTGACAATATCTCTCTGATTACTGCGTCTATCTTATCGAAGAAACTGGCGGCAGGTCTTGAATCACTAGTGATGGATGTAAAAGTCGGTTCTGGTGCTTTCATGCCAACTTATGAAGCATCAGAAGAGTTAGCCAACTCTATCGTTGCCGTAGCTAACGGTGCTGGCACTAAGACTACGGCTATCCTTACCGATATGAATCAAGTGCTTGCTTCTTCTGCAGGTAATGCAGTTGAGGTTCGTGAGGCTGTACAATTCTTGACGGGTGAATACCGCAATCCACGTTTGTATGAAGTGACGATGGCACTTTGTAGCGAAATGTTGGTGTTAGCGAAGTTAGCTGAAGACACTGAGCAAGCAGAAGCTAAGCTGAATGAAGTACTTGATAACGGTAAGGCTGCTGAGTGCTTTGGTAAAATGGTCAAAGGTTTAGGCGGCCCTGCAGACTTCGTTGAAAACTACGATAATTATTTAGAGAAAGCAGAAATTATCAAGCCAGTATACGCTGACAATGAAGGTATTGTTTCAGCGATGGATACTCGAGCGATTGGTATGGCTGTAGTTGGCATGGGCGGTGGTCGCCGCGTGGCAACAGATACCATCGACTACGCGGTAGGCTTTGATCAATTTATTCGATTAGGCGAGACGGCAAGTGCAGACAAGCCACTAGCTGTTATCCATGCGCGTAATGAAGCGCAATGGCAAGAAGCAGCAAATGCATTGAAAGCCGCAATGACAATCGGTGAGCAAGCTTACGTAGAAACGCCTTGTGTGTACCGCCAAATTCGAGCGGAAGATCTCGCATAAGCGTGAGGAGAAATTATGAAACGCGCATTTATTTTAGTATTAGATTCATTTGGTATTGGCGCAGCAGCCGATGCTGAGCAATTTGGTGATGTAGGCTCAGATACACTGGGTCATATTGCAGAGCAGTGTGCAAAAGGTTTGGCTGATAACGATCAGCGCAGCGGTGAGCTAAAGCTACCGAATTTGAGCAAGCTCGGCCTAGCCATGGCGCATAAAGAGTCTACAGGTGCTTTGGCACAGGGCCTTCGTGATGACGTCGAAATTGTCGGTGCTTATGGTCACGCAGCAGAGTTATCGTCAGGTAAAGATACTCCGTCTGGTCACTGGGAAATTGCTGGTGTTCCTGTTTTGTTTGATTGGGGCTACTTCACGGATAAGCAAAATAGTTTCCCGAAAGAGCTGACCGACCGCATTCTAGAACGTGCAGGTTTAGATGGCTTTTTAGGTAACTGTCACGCATCAGGGACTCAAGTACTTGATGACCTGGGTGAAGAGCATATGAAGACGGGCAAACCTATCTTCTATACGTCAGCGGATTCAGTTTTCCAGATTGCATGTCATGAAGAAACTTATGGTTTAGATCGTCTGCTTGAGCTTTGCCAAATCGCTCGTGAAGAGCTTGAGGATTACAATATTGGTCGTGTTATCGCGCGTCCATTTATTGGTCCAGGTAAAGGGCAATTTGAGCGCACGGGTAACCGTCGTGACCTTTCTGTTGAACCGCCAGCGCCAACCGTGTTGTCGAAGCTTGTTGAAGAGAAGCAGGGACAAGTGGTATCTATCGGTAAGATTGCTGATATTTACGCGAACTGCGGTATCACTAAGAAAGTGAAAGCCACAGGCATTCCAGCGCTATTTGAAGCAACCAAAGAGCAAATCAAAGAAGCGGGCGACAACACGATCGTTTTCACTAACTTTGTTGATTTTGATTCAGCGTATGGTCACCGTCGTGATGTGGCGGGTTATGCAGCTGCGCTTGAGTACTTCGATTCTCGTATTCACGAAGTAATTGAACTGATGGAAGAAGACGATGTTCTTATTCTGACGGCTGACCATGGTTGTGACCCAACTTGGCCAGGTACTGACCATACACGTGAACACATTCCTGTTATCGTTTATGGTCACAAGGTTCCAGCAGGTTCTTTAGGTCTTCGTGATAGCTTTGCTGATATTGGTCAAAGCCTTGCAAGCTACTTTGGTACATCCTCAATGGATTACGGAAAGAACTTCCTATAATCATTAACGAACAACGCTCAAGTCTCACTTGAGCGTTGTACATTTAACATATCTCTAGGCACTAAGTCCTAGGAACAAGCACTGAGAATAAAGGGAAACAGTCATGGCTACTCCTCACATTAATGCGGAAATGGGTGATTTTGCAGACGTAGTATTGATGCCGGGCGATCCACTTCGCGCAAAATACATTGCTGATACGTTTTTGGATGATGCGGTACAAGTGTGTGATGTACGTAATATGTATGGCTACACAGGCACTTACAAAGGTCGTCGTATCTCTGTAATGGGTCACGGTATGGGTATTCCATCATGCTCTATTTACGTTACTGAACTGATCAAAGATTTTGGTGTTAAGAAGATTATCCGTGTAGGTAGTTGCGGTGCGGTTAACGAAGACATCAAAGTGCGCGACGTTGTTATTGGTATGGGCGCATGTACTGATTCTAAAGTGAACCGTATTCGCTTTAAGAACCATGACTTTGCGGCGATTGCTGACTACAACATGGTGAAGAACGCTGAAGAAGCGGCAAAAGCTCGCGGTATCAACGTAAAAGTGGGTAACCTATTCTCTGCTGAGCTGTTCTACACTCCTGATCCTGAAATGTTCGATGTAATGGACAAATATGGCATTGTTGGTGTTGAGATGGAAGCGGCAGGTATCTACGGTGTTGCAGCAGAATACGGAGCAAAAGCACTGGCTATCTGCACCGTATCTGACCATATCAAGACTGGTGAGCAAACGACCTCTGATGAGCGTGCAACCACATTTAATGAAATGATGGAGATTGCTCTAGATTCTGTTTTGCTAGGTGACGCAGAATAAGCAAGACGCTAATAACGTATGTAAAAAAGCCTCGCTTGTGCGAGGCTTTTTTGTATCTGGGAATGGCTTATGTTTTCAAAAGGTACACGAGCATTCTATTGCTTGAGCAGTAAATTCTCGCCTTTGGTTTTCGGTTGTTTTCTAACGATGACCATCAGTAGCACACCAGAGATAAAACTCATCAAGATCATCATATACATAAAGCGATCACTCTTGCGGTAGTGATGATCGGATATTGCGGTTACCTTACCAGTTTCAAAGGTGATTCGAACAAAACCTATGATGGTATGATCGTTGATGATCGGCTCGACTAGTTGTTGGCGGCCAATGCTGGCAGTTGAGAGTGGAGTATCGAGCCCTAGGACTTCGCGCGCCGTTTTGGCGTCTGTACTGGCGGCAATTTTGACCCCTTCAGAATCATAAACGGTCGCATCTAACACCAGACGTTCTTGTGCTAACTGGTTGGTCAGAGCACCTAAACGCTCTTGGTCTTGATCAATCAGCATCTGTCTAGCAGAGAGTGAGGCCTGAGAAATCAGAACTTTAGAAAGCACTTCTAACTGATTCGCTTGAATGCGCTCGTTACCTTTACTGATAACAAAGCTATTTGTTGTGATGAAGAACACCATAGCAGCGATTAAGCAAAGCGCTACTAACCTCAAAAAGTTGCGAAACGAAAACAGCGAACCGTCCATATAAGTTTAAAAGTACTATGAAATTACTGATTGGTTCATATTGATGCTTGCACAACCAAATTGCAATAGGTTAACGTTTTAGGAGCTTTTTAAAGGAAGGATTAGCCATGGACGCTGTAAAGCCGTTAGCGATTACCAAACGTATTCCATTGAAGGAACGTTTTCCTGAGACACTCACGTCTCATCAACTGGAGAAAAATAAAGCCAGTTGGATTATGTATTCTCATTATTTGTCTCCTGATATTTTCAATGATATGGATTTCTATATCGGTGAAACCAGCCGAATTCTCGACATTTGGCAGGTTGGGCAATATGAAGTGGCACTGATGGATGGCCAGTTAACCGCCGACCATAAAGTGATTCTGAATGAGCTCAAAGTGGATTGCGCAGCATTGTATGATGTTCCCGACCTCAATAAGCCGGGTGTGATTGTCTTGGATATGGACTCGACCGCCATTCAGATTGAGTGTATTGACGAAATCGCCAAACTTGCTGGAGTAGGTGAGCAGGTTGCAGAAGTAACAGAGCGAGCTATGCAAGGAGAGTTGGATTTTGAGGCGAGTTTGCGCCAACGTGTTGCAACATTAAAAGGTGCAGATGAAGCGATTCTTGAGAGCGTTCGTTCACAGTTGCCATTAATGCCAGAGTTAGAAGAAATGCTAAAAACTCTTCAGTCTTATGGCTGGAAAACGGCGATTGCGTCTGGTGGATTTACCTATTTTTCTGATTTCTTAAAGCAGAAATTGAATTTGGATTTTGCTCAATCAAATACGTTGGCGATTGAAAATGGCAAACTGACTGGCGAGGTGCTTGGGGATGTCGTCTCAGCACAAACTAAAGCAGACATCTTGCTAGAGTTAGCGGAAGAGTATGATGTTGAGCCGCATAACACCATTGCCGTGGGTGATGGTGCCAATGACTTGGTGATGATGGCGGCGGCTGGTTTAGGTATTGCGTATCACGCAAAACCTAAAGTTGAAGCTCAGGCACAGGTAGCCATTAACCATGCAGGTTTAGGTGGGGTTGTGTGTGTGCTGTCAGGGTTGCTCGCAAGACAAAAACGAATCAACTGGTAAGTGAAAGATAACAAAGGGCGCATTGAGCGCCCTTTGTTTTATGGATGAAGCTTAATGATTTAGCTCTAAGCGAATTAATACTTCTTCTGTAATGTCGATAAGCTCGCAATAGCCGCAAATTGATGTCATCTCATTTTCTAAGTTGCGAGCGTGGCTCAAACTCAACGAAAGCAGTTCATTGATGTCTTTCTTCATCAAGGTTGTCAAAGCATCATACACCGGACCAGAGGAAATTCTTAACACGTAGAGTTCGCCCATACTTAGCGCATCTTTAATGAACTTAATCCGGCTTTGGGTGGACTCAAAGTCTTCACGTAATTTGGTATGAATCGACTGAATACGTTGCCCTAGTTTCAATACTCCAATATACAGTTCGTGATAGACCGGCTTTGCTCCGGGCTTCTTCTTCATTGGTTCTGCAATTAACGTATTGCTGCGTCCTTTAAAAATAGGTTCTAAGGCAAATTTTTGATTGTGGCCAATTCGCTCCAAGAACTGCATATAGCCTGGCAGAGGGAAATTGACGCCAACAGTGCGACTCTTTATTGAGGTCCCTCGTTTATCGATATAGATAGGTGTTGAGACCATTTTAGCCAATAAGACGTTATGCAATGATTCCAGTAAAGCGGGACTTGGAAGCAGCTCTTGTTTAGCGATCAGCTTATCTTGGTTGTTATCAATCATGCCATTGAAAAAGGCGATGGTCTTGATGGTTTTGCCGGATTCGACAATCGATAAATGTACGGTTTTGCGATCCTGGGATAACCGAACCACCTCATAGGGGACTCGGTTCAATGGCAATCTGTCGTTATAACGTTTCAGCTCCAAGTAATCTATCGAGATTAATGCCCCTGTTTTGACAGGCAACGGTTCCAATAGCTCTATGCTTGCACCACGTTTAGACAAGTCGAGCGTTTTTCCACGAATAACAGTGTTTTCATCACATTGAACAAACAGCGGCGTGCTGAATTGATATCGCGGTTCTTTTCGTCTGGATTGCGCATCGAAATACAACCCTCTTGGCTGGCTTTCTACTTTTCTTGGGTGTCTAAAGCGATTTAGACTGTTAGCCGGAAGACGAGGTTTTTCTGTAAATAGGTAGTCAGCGGCTGAATTAGCATCACTGATCTCCTGCAGAATACCGAAGTGAGTCAATTTTTCATTACCATTCACGAGATCGCTGTAGTTGTGCGAAATCGTGGTGACGTCTTCTTCGGACAGCTCGAATACGGAGAGACGAAACGCTTTCCAACTATCTCGACGTCCGCCAATATGCCAGAACAATTGACGTTCTTGACGATCTGCCTCTGGCATCATCATGGAATAAAACAGTTTCATCCCCTGATGTTCGTGGGTAAAGGTATAAAGTACGTTGCTACAGCCTTTGATGCCTGCTTTGACCAGTAAATCCATTCTCTCTCGAGAAAACAAAGCCCCCAGCGATTGTTGATTACGCTCATCATGCCAGTAGTGCCAAATGTCTTGGTTATTTTCTGTTAGCAGTGCCACCTTCAGTTCATTACCGCTAAAAAACAGCGGTAAGTTACAGGCGTGTTTAAGATAACTGTGTTCAAAACCTCGAGTACGAGCTCGGGTAATCCTATCTTGGTTATCGTGGCGGATTTTTTTTGATTCAGTATTCAGTAGCTTTTCAACCACCATTTCGACCGCATTAGTGCGCGACAATCTTAGTGTTCTTAGATACTTAACCGGGGAGACACCGTGTAGACCATCGACACCGAGTACACGGTATTCGATCGGTTTGGTGATTTCCTTAACTTGACTGGTTTGGGCGAGTTCGTCAAAGCTAACACTAATCACTTGGCCTAAGTCGTAATCAAAGGTACCTGGCACTTTGAATTTGGCACCTGAACTGGAGAGATCGACACTAAGCCCAGTGACTACGTCTCCATTTTCCAATTGAATAGATACTTGAGATTCGAGTTTAAGGCGATTCTCTTTACGCTTCAGGTCGTAACCTAAGTTAATGGCGTCCGCCAGATAAGGACTTTGTGGATCGGTCAACTCGCCCTCATGTGCGGCGCGTTGCTCATCACCAAGATTGCTCAAGGTTTTCTTATTAACTAACGATTCCCATACGCCTTCGGTGTAGCCGCCAAATTTCTTGGTCAGTTTGTGGTAACTATCAAATGCACGGTCATCAAGCCAGTGAGCTAGCCCATTAAGTTGATACTCGTGGCAATTGCTGGTGACTCGACCACGAAGGTCAATACGCTTATGGCAAGGGGCCATAAGGCGATTAAGTTCCATTTTAACCAGGAGTTTTGTCGAGGGAGACTCACCCTCGGTCACTTGACTAAGTACATAATCAAAGTCATCAGCGTGATACGCCGAAATCAAGCGTTCTGCGATGGAAAGTATTTCAGGTTGCTGCATGAGTTTTGTTAAAGTGTCCCTTTGAGATGATGAGTGTCATCAAGAAATAGCACAGCGTGAAGCTATTATATCGGCTACCATGCCGAAAACCTTAATGTTATCTACTGATAAATATAAGGTAATTATCGGATCTATTTTTAGATTCTTGTCGATTCTTGACAAATTTTATCGCCGAACATTTTCGAAAATTAATACATTTCTCAATAAAAGGTGCAATGGATTGCATTTGTTTGAGTAATTATCGTGACGGGTTGAGTTAAAAATGGCAAAAGCGAAAAGAGCTTATGTATGTAATGACTGTGGGGCTGACTTCCCTCGTTGGCAGGGGCAATGTAATGCATGTGGTAGTTGGAACACCATCAGTGAGGTTCGTTTAGCGGCATCACCTCAAGTCGCTCGTAATGAACGCTTGACCGGTTACGCAGGCAGTTCCACGGAATCTAGCGTCCAAACCTTATCTGAGATTGACTTGCAAGAGGTCCCTCGATTTACCAGTGGTTTTAAAGAACTTGATCGTGTACTTGGTGGTGGTGTTGTCCCTGGGGCAGCTATCCTCATTGGTGGTAACCCAGGGGCAGGTAAATCGACACTGCTTTTACAAGCAATGTGCTGGTTATCGTCGCAAATGCCAACCCTTTACGTAACGGGTGAAGAATCCTTGCAGCAGGTTGCCATGCGAGCGTCTCGTTTAGGCTTGCCAAAAGAGCACCTAAAAATGCTGTCTGAAACCAACGTTGATCGTATTTGCCAAGTAGCAGAGAAGGAACAACCGAAGCTGATGGTTATTGACTCCATCCAAGTTATGCATGTGGCTGATGTTCAATCGTCGCCAGGCAGTGTGGCTCAGGTAAGAGAGTCGGCAACCGCATTAACTCGATATGCTAAACAGAATAACGTTGCTATCTTCATTGTTGGTCACGTGACTAAAGATGGAACGTTGGCAGGTCCTAAGGTTCTTGAACATATTATTGACTGTTCGGTGTTGCTCGACGGTGGAACGGACAGCCGATTTAGAACGTTACGTAGCCACAAAAACCGTTTTGGTGCGGTCAATGAGCTAGGCGTATTCGCCATGACGGGACAAGGTTTGAAGGAAGTGAGTAACCCTTCGGCGATTTTCCTCTCTCGTGGTGAAGAAGAAACGTCAGGCAGCTCGGTTATGGTGGTGTGGGAAGGTACGCGTCCACTATTGGTTGAGATTCAAGCACTGGTAGATTATAGCCAGCTAGCAAACCCACGCCGAGTTGCAGTTGGCTTAGAGCAAAATCGCTTGTCTTTATTGCTTGCTGTTTTGCATAAACATGGCGGTCTGCAAATGGCTGATCAAGATGTATTTGTGAATGTGGTTGGTGGTGTCAAAGTGACCGAAACCAGTGCTGACCTTGCCTTGGTGATGGCCTTGCTTTCAAGCTTTAGAGACCGTCCACTACCTAAAGATGTCGTCGTGTTTGGTGAAGTTGGGCTGGCGGGTGAAATTCGTCCGGTTCCAAGTGGTCAAGAGCGATTAATGGAAGCGTTTAAGCACGGTTTCAAAAAAGCCATTGTACCAGCGGCAAATATGCCAAAAGGCGGTATTGAAGGTATGCAAATCCACGGAGTTAAGAAGCTATCTGAAGCGATTTCTGCTTTCGATGAACTTTAATGATGGTTTTTGTGAAAAATTAGGTAGAATGTCGCCAACAAAATGTATGATTTTACGAAATGACATCGAAAAATCACGAAGAGCAGCTAAAATTAACTGCGAACTAACAACAGTAGCCAACACGGATGAAGCTAGGTGTAACAAGCGTTTAGAGGCAGTTTTGCTCTATTTGGCACCTTAATACGCCGCGAAGGCATAACTTTTTTTTAATACGAATGCACGCAAAGCTATCCGTCTTGACAGATTGTGATATACTCTGCGCGCATTTTATATCCTATTAACAGAGTAAAACGATGACTGATTTATCAAAATACAGAAATATTGGTATTTTCGCGCACGTTGATGCGGGTAAAACCACAACAACTGAGCGTATCCTAAAACTGACTGGCCAAATCCATAAGACTGGTGAAGTTCATGATGGTGAATCAACTACTGACTTCATGGAGCAGGAAGCTGAGCGTGGTATTACTATCCAATCAGCGGCAGTTAGCTGTTTCTGGAACGATCACCGTCTAAACGTTATCGATACTCCTGGACACGTTGACTTTACAGTTGAAGTATATCGTTCTCTGAAAGTACTAGATGGTGGTATCGGTGTATTCTGTGGTTCTGGTGGTGTTGAGCCTCAGTCAGAAACTAACTGGCGCTATGCGAACGAATCAGAAGTATCTCGTATCATCTTCGTTAACAAACTTGACCGTATGGGTGCAGACTTCTTCAACGTAGTTGATCAAGTTAAGAACGTTCTTGCTGCAAACCCACTAGTAATGGTTCTTCCAATCGGTCGTGAAGACGACTTCGTTGGTGTTGTAGACCTACTAAGCCGTAAAGCATACGTATGGGATGACTCTGGTCTTCCAGAAAACTACGAAGTTAAAGACGTTCCAGCTGACATGGTTGACGACGTTGAAGCTTACCGTGAAGAGCTTATCGAAACTGCTGTTGAGCAAGACGATGACCTAATGGAAGCGTACATGGAAGGTGAAGAGCCTTCAATCGAAGACATCAAGCGTTGTATCCGTAAAGGTACTCGTGACCTAGCATTCTTCCCAACATTCTGTGGTTCTGCATTTAAGAACAAGGGTGTTCAGCTAGTTCTTGACGCAGTTGTTGACTATCTACCAGCTCCAACTGAAGTAGATCCTCAGCCTCTAACTGATCCAGAAACTGGTGAACCAACTGGCGAAGTTGCAACTGTATCTGCTGATGAGCCACTACGTGCTCTAGCATTTAAGATCATGGACGACCGTTTCGGTGCTCTAACGTTTATCCGTATCTACTCAGGTGTAATGAACAAGGGTGACACAATCCTTAACTCTGCAACTGGTAAAACTGAGCGTATCGGCCGTATGGTTGAGATGCAAGCAGATGAGCGTAACGAACTAACTACTGCACAAGCTGGTGACATCATCGCTGTTGTTGGTATGAAGAACGTTCAAACTGGTCACACTCTATGTGATCCTAAGCACGAGTGTACTCTTGAGCCAATGATCTTCCCTGAACCAGTAATCTCTATTGCTGTTTCTCCTAAGGACAAAGGTTCTACAGAGAAAATGGGTATCGCGATCGGTAAGATGGTTGCAGAAGATCCATCATTCCAGGTTGAGACTGACGAAGATTCAGGTGAAACTATCCTGAAAGGTATGGGTGAACTTCACCTAGACATCAAAGTAGACATCCTGAAGCGTACTTACGGCGTTGAGCTTGAAGTAGGTCAACCACAGGTTGCTTACCGTGAAACTATCACTCAAGCAGTTGAAGATAGCTACACGCACAAGAAACAGTCTGGTGGTTCTGGTCAGTTCGGTAAGATTGACTACCGTATCAAACCAGGTGAGCCAAACTCTGGCTTCACGTTCTCTTCAACAGTTGTTGGTGGTAACGTACCTAAAGAATTCTGGCCTGCAGTTGAGAAAGGTTTCGCATCTATGATGGAAACTGGTGTTCTAGCTGGCTTCCCAACGCTAGACGTTGAAGTTGAACTATACGACGGTGGTTTCCACGCAGTTGACTCGTCTGCAATCGCATTCGAAATCGCAGCGAAAGGTGCATTCCGTCAATCTATGCCAAAAGCTGGTGCTCAACTTCTAGAGCCAATCATGCACGTTGACGTGTTCTCTCCAGAAGACAACGTTGGTGATGTAATCGGTGACCTTAACCGTCGTCGTGGTATGATCAAAGACCAACAAGCTGGTGCTACTGGTGTTCGTATTAAAGCTGACGTTCCTCTATCTGAGATGTTCGGCTACATCGGTCACCTACGTACAATCACTTCTGGTCGTGGTCAGTTCTCTATGGAGTTCTCACACTACAGCGCTTGTCCAGCAAACGTTGCTGAAGAAGTTATTGCTAAAGCAAAAGAAGAGAAGAAGTAATTCGTCTTTTCCTTTGACTGATAAAACCCGCCTTATGGCGGGTTTTTTATTGCCTTTATAACGGCCTGAGTACGTAGTCGGTGTCGATAATATCTAAATGAGACATATCGCACTGCTTAAAGTCAGCGACTTCTTGCTGTAGCCATTGAATAAAGATTTTGAGTTTAGGTCGATTGAAGTAATGCTCTGGAGCACACAGGTAATAGGCAAATTTAGGCTTGAGTGCGTAATTGCCGATTCGCACTAGGGTTCCTTCTTTGATATAGCGATAGGCTAGGCTGTGTTTGATAAGCCCAACGCCTTGAACAGACAGTGCGCCTTCGACAACGAAGTGCGAGCCGTTATATTGTAGCGTTCGATTGCCTACAGGCGCACCGACATGTTGTAGCCACAAGTTCCAATCCATATCCGGCCAAGTATCTTCAATCAGGTCGGCTCGATGCAAATCTTGAACATCATAAATCTGGTGTTGCTGTTGATACAGCGGGTGGCACACAGGGTAGATAATATCTTCCATGAGTAAGTGGCTTTGCACGCCCTCATAGATACCTTCACCATAACGTAGACAAATATCAACGGATTGATCCTGAAAAGAGACCAATTGGTTATTAGGCTCGATCAAAAGCGCAATATCAGGGTTTTGCTGACGAAAGCTTTGTATTCTCGGCACCAACCAGTGTTGAGCAAATGATGGCAATGTCGAGATGGACAAACGATTGGGGTTAGGATCTTGGTTGACACTCTGAACTCCGGTGAATATATGTTCAAAGCCCTTGGCAAGTTCTCTATATAGTTGTTGGCCCTCTGGCGTTAATAACACTTTCCTGTGCTGCCGATAAAACAAATGACAACCTAGGCTCTCTTCCAACTGTCGAATTTGTTGACTTACTGCAGCCGCTGAAACAAACAGGCGATTGGCGGCCACCTTAAAGCTGCCTAGTTCAGCCGCTTTATAGAAATAGTAAAGTCCTTGAAGGGGAGGCAGTTTTTCTTTCACTTAAGTTTTCCTTAACTCAAAGTCAAAATAGATCGTTTGTCACATATTGATGTTTTGCATAAAAATTATACAAAACAGAGGAGGATAGGCAATGGATAAAACAATCAACTCCGATCAATATGTACAAGATAGAGCGGTGAAAGGTTCGTTGACTAAGTTAATCTTAACTTACGTCAGGCAATGGCGTCAGAATCAACGTACTAGAAAAGTGTTATCGGAAATGCCAGATCATTTGTTAGAAGACATTGGAGTGACTAGAGAACAGGCCAATCGAGAAAGTCGAAGACCATTTTGGCAATACAAATAAAAAAGGCGACTAACGTCGCCTTTATCTAGTATGCATGGGTGTTACTCTTCCCAAACGACCAGCTTATCTTTAGGCCAGCTATGGCCGACTTCATGATACTTCTGTTCAAGCAAATGGCGTTTTATTTTCAGTGTTGGTGTCAGTAACCCGTTCTCAATACTCCATGGTTCCTTAACCATTAATACACCTTTGATTTGCTCATGAGACTCAAGTTCTTGATTCATGCGCTTAACGACACGCTCAGCAGTACGTGCGTAGCGTGCTTTGTCAAAGTTAGGGAAGTCGTGAGGCACAACGAGTAAGATTGGAGCTGGTAAGCCTAAACCGATTAAACACATCATTTCGACACGGCTGTATTCCGCCAGCTTTTTCTCAATAGGTACAGGTGCGACAAACTTACCTTTAGCCGTTTTGAAGGTGTCTTTCTTACGACCCTGAATGGTTAGATAACCTTCGCCATCAATAGCGCCGATATCGCCAGTATGTAACCATCCTTCGCTATCAAATGCTTCTTGAGTCGCAATGTCATTTTTGTAGTAGCCCGAGAAGAGACCTTGTCCTCGAACCATGATTTCATCATCCTCAGCAATCTTAAGCTCAATACCTGGGCCTGCGTTACCAACAGTACCTATTTTGTCGGCCCTAAATGGGTAGTTAATGGTACTGTAAGCGAAAGATTCGGTCATGCCCCAGGCTTCAGTAATATTCAGCCCGACGCTGTGATACCAATCTAATAGAGCTGGAGGCACTGGAGCGGAACCACAACCAAGTACTCGTGCTTGGTCAAGTCCTAAGCCGTCTGCCAACTTCTTCTTAATCAATGAATTGACAAACGGTATCTTAAGTAGAATGTTGAGTTTCTTCTGTGGCAGCTTATCTTGAATACGCTGCTGGAACAGAGTCCATAGTCGCGGCACTGAAATAAACAGTGTTGGACGCTGCATCTTCACATCTTCGATAAAGGTGTCTAGTGACTCTGGGAATGCAGTCTGCACGCCTCCTACTACTGATGAACCAAAGATGTACACTCGCTCAGTAATATGAGCTAGCGGTAAATAAGAGAACAGACGATCGTTGGGTTCAATGCCAATATGGTCGATAAGTCTTTGTACCGACCAGCTAAATGCGCCATAGGTCAACATGGCACCCTTTGGTAGCCCCGAGGTACCTGAGGTATAAACCAATGACATTAGCTTGTCGTCATAGTGAACAGGGCGCTCTTCACTTGGCTTGCTATCAGCGATCAATTGATTAAATGTGTGCTGGCAATCTGGCGCGGTATCGTAAGGCAGGGAAATCGTGATTAGATCACCAAGAGACTCAATGACAGAGGTGGTGGCTTTAGCATCATCAAGTTTACCTGCAATCAACACCTTACTTTCACTGTGTGTTAGACAGTATTCAATGGTATCGGCACCAGCGGTTGGGAAAATTGGTACACTGATGTAGTCGCCAAGCATCATCGCTAAGTCGCAAATAAACCACTCTGCGCAGTTTTTGGAAATGAGCGCGACCTTTTCGCCTGGCTGTATGCCAAGACCACGAAGAGCAGAAACAAGACGTAATGCTTTATCTGCTACGTCAGCATAAGTGAATTCGACGAACTCACGATTGATAATTTGTTTTAAGTAAACTTCATTCGGTCTTTCTTGCGCCCACTTTAGGATCATCTCGTTGGGCGGCGGTAGGGTACAACTTGAGAGAGTGCTTTCATTAGGCAGTATCATTCCTGAACTCCGTTTTCGTGTAGAACGATAATTTATAGTTATTGTAATGTTAATTTGTTGTTAACATTACAATACTAGTCACAATGGGTAAGTACCGCAAGATGCTAATGACGGATTATTGTGGGCTCAAGCACATTATTGGAGCAAAAGCTCCAATAATGTGAGTTAAGTGGAATATAAGGATTTAGACTGTCCAATAAGATTTTAATGCCAAGGAATATGTGTGGAATACATAACAAGCTTGATTGCGTCTTGCTGGCAGCGTAATGCGTGCACACAATTGCTATCAATCTTGCCGAGTGCGACCATCTTTTCTAGTTCCAATAATGCATGGATCAAGGACCAAGATTCACTGTAATGACGTTGACTGGTTAGGGCATCAAAAATGTTAGCAACGGTAACAATACGAGCAGCAATCGGAATTTCGGCATGACTTAGTCCGTTTGGCGCACCTGAACCATCTAAATATTCATGATGATATTGGATGATATCTGTTAACAGTGTCATGCTGGTTGGCTTCCGATCGTGGATCTGTTTTGCGAGCTGGTTGACTAATTTCAGCCCTTGTTGAATTTGTCCTTGCATTGCGACATTGCTATGCCACATTTCTTGCCACGGAGAGCTCTGTTTCGAACTCAATGAAGAGTACTTACCTATGTCGTGTAACTCTGCAAAGTGCACGATATAGTCGATGGTTTCATCATCGAGTTGATACAGTTCAGCCACTTGCAGCGCAATGAGCCTTGCGTACTGACCGACTCGGTAAGCATGATCGAGGCTCTCATCTAGATGTTCGAAATTGGTACTACGAACGGTATAGCCCATATCAGCCATGGCATTGACGTAGCTGCGCTGTTCGTTGACCGCTTTAGCGAGCTCATTGGTACAAGAGGTTAATTGTTCAACCGTAGTATTGTCGAAAAACTGAGGTTGATTTGCATCTAAAAATAGTAACCCAGTAAAGTGACCATCGTTGAGGACGGGTAAGGTTAATGAGGCCGCATAAGGCTGTTGTAACAACCAACGCGAGTGTTGCGAGGAGTTGGTAATGGTTGATGAAAGGTCGTTAATGACGCGATGTTTATGCTTGCAGGCCAGTTGCCCAAGCGCGGAGTTAGCGCTAATAGGAGCACTGTATCGAAGCAGGGGCTCTCCTAGTAACGTACTATGCGCAAATGTGCTCAACCTAGCATGCTGGGCATCGAAGAGCGCGACAGAGATTCTAACGATTTCGGGAGCATGAAGGCTAATGGCATGATGGGCATGTTTTAATTCATCATTAATAGAGCCTCGGCTCGAACTCCGATGATGGCTCCCAATAGAGCAGTCCTTTTTCATAACTCACCCCCTGTTTGTGTAGGTGTTTTAGCACCTAATCACTGCTTGTCGATATAAAACCCTTTTATTGAATTGAAACTGCAATGAGGGGAGCTCCCCTCATTAATTAGTGTATGACTAAGCTGAAACTGTGACGAGAAATATTACCTAAAATCAGAGTGATAATTGATTTAGATTAAACTTACCACGGCTGGTGATAGTAACCCTGCAAAAGCAAAGAACACCACCATCCAAACGATAGGCAGTTTAAACTGCTTCATAAGGAGTGCACCTAAAAGCACCCAAGCAAGATCCATTGCACCAAAAACAGCGCTAACAAAGACAGGCTGGTAGAGGGCAGACAATAACAAACCAACTACGGCGGCGTTTACGCCCACCAATGCACCAGAAATCGCCGGTATTTTAGCGAGCTGCTGCCAGTTTTTTAACACGCCGACAAGGAGCAAAAAGCCAGGAACAAATACACCAAGTGTTGCAACAATCGCCCCCCATACTGGTGCCGAAGGCATTAGCTCATAACCGATGTAAGTAGCAAAAGTGAACATTGGTCCTGGCACTGCCTGTGCTGCGGCATAACCTGTTAAGAACGCGTCTTGCGTTAATTGATCACCCACAATATTTTGTAGCAGAGGAAGAACCACGTGACCGCCACCAAATACCAAACTACCCGCTTGGTAGAAATCGGAGAAAAGTGCTATCGATGACGACCATTGACCTATAAATGGTAGGGCGATAAGAAGTACGACGAAGCTGACTAGTGGCAATACAGAGAAAGACAGTTTACTGGAGGTATTTACGATTTCTGTATTTGGGAGATATCGGACGCCTAAAAGAGCAGCTACAACTAAAACCAGAATTTGCGCAGCAATACTTTGGAACAAAAGCAGTGTAATGGCAGTAGCGATACAAATAGAAACAGTGAGTTTAGACTTGCAGAAATTCTTATACATACCCCACGTGGCGTCAGCGACTACTAACACGGCGAGAAGTTTCAGGCCGTGCACCACATTCTGAAAGTAACTGGATTCAGTGAGCTGACTGCTCAAGACTGCAAGGGCAAGCATGAGGATTACTGATGGCAGTGTGAAGCCAAGAAATGCCATGATACCACCGCCAATGCCTGCGCGTTGATAACCGACAGCAAAACCGACTTGGCTTGAACCTGGGCCCGGTAGAAATTGGCTTAAAGCAACAATTTGAGCGTACTCTTCATCGCTTAGCCAATTGAGTTTCTCAACAAAGGTATTGCGGAAATAACCTATATGAGCTGCGGGACCACCAAAGCTGACCCATCCTAGAGCGAAAAAGATCTTAAATATAGCAAACAATGACTCATTGCTGTTTGAGTGGTTGTTTGTGGTTTCTTTGCTTAACGTAGACACCTGCGCACCTATCTTATGAAAATAACAATTTCGATTAGCGCCGATGCTACTGACTCATCTATAATGATTCAAATTAATAGATTTGATAGATACTATGAGTGAAACTGGACGAGAGAAGATTGATTGGAAACGCATTGATTTAAATTTGTTGATCGTATTCTTTCACCTTTACCAAACACGCAGTGTGTCTGTAGCGGCTGAGAAGAGCTTTGTCAGTCAGTCAGCAATGAGTCACAGTTTATCTAAGTTACGAACTTTGTGTGGGGACCGACTTTTTGAACGCAAAGGTCATCAAATGGTACCGACAGAGCGAGCTGCAGAGCTGTATCCAACGGTAGAACAGATATTAAATCTGGTGCAATTTAACGTGTTACCCACAGAACAATTCTTGGCAAAGAATTATCGCGGAATCTGCAAAATAGGATTAACTGATTACGCGGAGTTTATCTTTGCTCCAACTATTTATGACGCCATAGTGTCACAAGCCCCTGGCGCGAAAGTCAGTTTCATCAATGTTAATCGACACAATTATCGTTCAGTCAGTGAGCAGGAAAACTTAGACATCATCATCGGTAGTATTCCCGATTTAGAGCAGCAGTTTAGTGCGCAAAAGCTCTACACTGAAAAACACGTCTGTATCTATGACAGTAGTTTGGTGAAGGTTGGCGAATTGGATATCGAGACCTTCGCCTCTCTGCCGCATTGCTTAGTCAGTCCGGAGGGTAACTTCACGAGTAACGTCGATAAGCAGCTAGAGTCAATTGGATTATCCCGTGAAGTCACTGCCGTCTCGCGAAACTTTCTGACGATAGGGCGTTTAGTTACTGGTCGTGAGATGTTTGCGATAGTGCCCGAAAAAATGGCCAAGATTAACCTGATTCAAACTAACCTTACATCCGCTCCACCACCAGTGCCCGTGGCTGATTTTGATATCTCTATGATTTGGAAGAAGCAGTCGCACATGAGCGATAAAATTCATTGGCTAAAAGACACCATATATGAAGCCATTTTATCGTCGCTGCATGAAACCACACTTTAGTGGTAAGGATTACACAAGTTTGCGCTGTAACAATTGTTAACGTATCCAAATTTAGCAGTTAGTTGCATATGGAGGCTAACTGCTAACAATTCTGTTAAGAAAGTGATCAGACCCACAACCTAAGCAATTTCTAGCGACAATAGATCAAAAATCCCATCTCTCCCCCTTTAATTCTAAAAAATAAATGCTAATTTCTCTGTGTAAACGTTTCCAAATGGAAGCAAAAACCCCTACAAAAAATGAGAATAACAGTTATGAAGAAGCAAATGGTTAAAGGATTAGTGGCCTCTGCAGTAGGTTTAGCTTGTTTCAGTCAAACAGCATTCGCGAAAGACATCACGGTGTGGGCATGGGATCCAAACTTTAATGTGGCCATCATGCAAGAAGCTGCCGAGAAATACGAAGCGAAGCATGAAGATGTAAACATTAAAGTCGTTGATTTTGCGAAAGCGGATATCGAACAGAAGCTGCATACTATGCTAGCGTCTGGAATCACGTCGGCATTGCCTGATGTGGTATTGATTGAAGATTACAATGCTCAGAAATACTTACAGTCATATCCTGGCTCATTTGCTCCTATGACAAATGTCGTTGATTACACTAAGTTTGCTCCGTACAAAGTGAATGTAATGACCGTCGGCGACGAAGTATATGGCCTACCATTTGATACTGGGGTATCAGGCCTTTACTACCGTACTGATATTCTTGAAAAAGCAGGCTTCAGCGCTAAGGACATGGAAAATATTACTTGGGACCGTTTCATTGAAATTGGCAAACAAGTGAAAGAGAAAACTGGTGTTTCCATGCTAGGTAATAATCCATCTGACCTTGGTTTGCTGCGCGTCATGATTCAAGGTGCAGGCAGTTGGTACTTCAACCAAGACGGTAGCCTAAACATTGCTAACAACAAAGCGCTTGAAGAAGGCATTAAGATTTTCCGTGATCTTCATACGACAGAAATCGCGCGTCCTACCATTGGTTGGTCTGAGTGGGTTGGTTCGGTAAATAGCGGCGCCGTTGCTTCTATTACGACTGGTGTTTGGATTACAGCATCAGTGAAAGCTGGTGAAGGTCAAGAAGGTAAATGGGCGGTCGCACCAACACCACGCTTGAATGTAGAAGGAGCAGTGAACAGCTCTAACCTTGGTGGTTCAAGCTGGTATGTATTGAGTGCATCGAAAGAAGCAGATACAGCCATCGACTTCTTAAATCAAACTTTTGGTTCAGACAAAGAGTTCTACAACGAAATTCTTAAGAAGCAAGGTGCAGTAGGTTCTTACTTACCAGCTGGTAACACACAAGCCTACCAATATGAAGATAGCTACTTCAATAACCAAAAGATTTACGCAGACTTCAACAAGTGGGCTGCTGAAATTCCAGCGGTTAACTATGGTATGTACACCTATGAAGTCGATGCTGCGATTGCAGCGCAGATGCCTTCAATCATGCAAGGTGCACCAATCGACAAAGTCTTAGAAAGTGTTGAGCAACAACTGAAATATCAAATTCAATAATCGTTTTTCCTTTGCCCCCATCTCTGCTGCGAGTCAGGGTGGGGGCCTTTTCTTCTCTTTGTTGGTGTCATTATGAGTGAATTAGTCAAGACGATTAAGTCTAACTCCAAAAACAATAAAAATAGCTTTCAGCGTTTTTATGATATTAATGGCTGGGGTTTCGTTTTACCTGCCGTCATATTAGTGTCCTTATTTATGATCTACCCAATAGTGAATTCACTTTGGATGGCCATGCACTCTGGACGTGGTGTTATTATGGAGTTCGTTGGTTTTGGCAACGTAACTCGTTTATTTAACGATCCTGTATTTTTAAAAGCACTCTCGAATACGTTTATTTTCTTGATTATTCAAGTGCCTATTATGATCTTGCTTTCGTTAGCATTATCGTCTTGTTTAAACTCACCAAATCTTAAATTCAGAAGCTTATTCCGCTTAGCGATTTTCCTACCATGTGTTACTTCCTTGGTAGCTTACTCGATTCTATTTAAGAGTATGTTTGCGTATGAAGGTATTGTGAACTCATTCCTTATGTGGACAGGCATTGTAAGCGACCCAATTCCATGGATGGCTGACCCATTTTGGGCCAAAGTAACCATTATTATTGCGATTACGTGGCGCTGGACTGGCTATAACATGATCTTCTTCTTGTCTGCAATGCAGAACATAGATAAGTCAATTTATGAAGCTGCGCGTATTGAAGGTGTGAGTCCTATTAAACAGTTCTTCTTTATTACGGTTCCCTTGCTTAAGCCAGTAATCCTATTTACTACGGTTATGTCGACCATTGGTACATTGCAGTTATTTGATGAGGTGGTGAATATTACCGCTGGTGGTCCTGCGAATGAAACTCTAACGTTATCTATGTATATCTATGACCTGTCATTTAAGTTTGTTCCAAACTTCGGTTATGCAGCAACGGTATCGTACGTCATCGTATTCTTTGCCGCTATTCTAGCAATGCTTCAATTTAGAATTGCGAGGGATAAATAATGAACAATAAAAACAAAGCGATGCGTGGTTTAATGTACGCATTTCTATCAATATTCTCGTTAGTCTCATTATTTCCGTTTTATTGGATGATTGTGTCCAGTACTAACACAACGACTCAGGTTAATACGGGTAAATTCACTTTTGGTGACCAATTACTGATTAACTTAGCTAAATTGAATGAGCAAATTGACCTTTGGCTAATTTTCTACAATACCTCGAAGATTGCCATTATTAGTACGCTGTTTACGCTGCTAATCTCATCCATGGCTGGTTATGGTTTTGAAGTGTATAAGAGCAAGGTTCGTGACCGTGTTTACAGTGCCATGCTGCTGACAATGATGATTCCATTTGCCGCGCTGATGATTCCACTGTTCACACTAATGGCGAAGGCAGGTCTGTTGGATACTCACCTTGCAGTGATGCTACCGACCATTGCTTCAGTATTCATTGTGTTTTATTTCCGCCAATGTACTAAAGCGTTCCCATCAGAACTTATTGATGCGGCGCGAGTTGATGGTGTGAAAGATTGGAAAATCTACCTGTTTGTTTATATGCCCGTGATGAAAACCACGTACGCGGCTGCCTTTATTATCGTCTTTATGACGTCGTGGAATGCCTTTTTATGGCCGTTGATTGTATTGCAATCTGCCGAACTAAAAACAATTAACTTAGTGCTGTCCTCTTTGTCGTCAGCCTACTTCCCTGATTTTGGCATCATTATGGTGGGGACTGTGGTGGCAACCATTCCAACCCTAGCCGTATTCTTTTTGATGCAGAAGCAATTTGTGGCCGGTATGACTGGCTCTGTGAAATAGTGAGATGTTTAGAATGAGAACTTTCGATCAAGTAATTTCCGCTAGAGAGTGGGAAAACCAGCATGTAACGCATCATAACGTTCTGGACGCACATGCGCCGCTTAATGCGTTTCACAGTGAAGTTGCTGCAAAAGAGAACCAACCGTCTGAGAATATGCGCTCGCTAAACGGTGAATGGAAATTTAAGTTGTTCTCTCAACCGGAGCAGGTTGAAGCATCGTGTGTTGAAACTGAGTTTGACGACAGTCAATGGGACGCGATTCAAGTGCCAAGTAACTGGCAACTGCAGGGGTTTGATAAACCTATCTATACCAATGTTAAGTATCCGTTTGCTGATACCCCACCAATCGTGCCGCAGGATAACCCAACAGGGTTGTATCGTGTGTCATTCACACTCGACAGCATCAAAGCTGATGAGCGCCAAACCGTGACTTTCGATGGTGTGAACTCGGCATTTCATATCTGGTGTAATGGAGTATGGGTTGGTTATTCTCAAGACAGTCGTCTAGCGGCTGAGTTCGACCTGACTGACTTTGTCGTTGAAGGTGAAAACCAATTATCAGTGATGGTTCTTCGTTGGTCTGACGGTTCGTATCTCGAAGATCAAGATATGTGGTGGCTGAGTGGAATTTTCCGTAACGTTACTCTGCGCACTAAGCCAAAAACAGCCATTGCTGATGTACAGGTTAACACTGAGCTTGATGCGTGCTACCGCGATGCAGTGCTAAACGTCACCACTAAGCTTACTGAGAAAGCCTCACCATTTAGCGTCAATATTGAGCTGTTTGATGAATTGGGCAATAGCATCTTTGGGCGCAAGTCTGCACTATGTGGTCAGCGCATCATCGATGAGAAAGGTCCGTGGCAAGAAGTCGCTGAGCATCAGGTTGCTATTGAAAACCCGAAAAAATGGAGTGCTGAAGAGCCGAATCTTTACCGTCTAGTGGTTTCTCTTAATGACGAAGATGGTCAGTTGGTGGATTGTGAAGCATACAACGTTGGCTTCCGCAGCGTTGAGATCACTGACGGTCAATTGAAGGTGAATGGTAAGGCACTGTTGGTGCGCGGGGTTAACCGTCACGAACATCATCCAGAAATGGGTCACACTATGACTCGTGAAGGCATGATTGAAGACATCAAACTGCTGAAACAATACAACTTCAATGCAGTGCGAACCGCACACTATCCAAATGATCCACTTTGGTATGAGTTATGTGACGAATACGGCTTATACCTAGTTGATGAGGCCAACATCGAAACGCACGGTCAGTTCCCAATGTGTCGTCTGTCAGATGATGTCACATGGATGAACGCGTATATGCGTAGAATGACTCGTTTGGTTGAGCGCGATAAAAACCACCCATCCATTATCATTTGGTCTTTAGGCAATGAGTCAGGTATTGGTAACAACCATCATGCAATGTACCAATGGACTAAACTTCGCGATCCATCACGTCCGGTACAATATGAAGGTGGCGGTTCCGATACGGCAGCAACCGATATTATCGTGCCGATGTATGCTCGTGTGGACAGCGATCAGCGTCATCATATCGACCCAACGGTCACTCCAAAACTTGCCATCAAAAAGTGGCTTGGAATGCCGGGTGAAGAGCGCCCGCTTATCCTTTGCGAATACGCACATGCGATGGGGAACAGTTTAGGTAGCTTCGACAAATACTGGGATGTGTTCCGTGAGTACCCACGCTTACAAGGCGGCTTTGTTTGGGACTGGGTAGACCAAGGTTTGACTAAGACCGACGAAAACGGTACTCAGTACTGGGCATATGGCGGTGATTTTGGTGATGACATCAATGACCGACAGTTCTGTATCAATGGTCTCATTTTCCCTGACCGCACCGTGCATCCTACTTTGTTTGAAGCGAAAAAGGCGCAGCAATTCCATCAAGTTACTCTTCGCTCTACTGAGCCTGTAGTGATTCGAGTACAAAGTGAGTACCTATTTACATCGCCAAGCGATGAGGTATTAAACTGGACTATTACAGAAGATGGTTTTGCCATTGCTCAAGGCTCTACGGAGTTAATTATCTCTCCAGAAGGTCATCTTGATATTCAGTTAGCTGAAGCATTACCAGAAACTAAGTTAGGTAGTGATTACCATCTTAATGTTGAGATTGTAAAAACCTCAGCAACCACATGGTCTGAAGCTGGTCATCTTGTGTCAGCTGAGCAAATAACCCTACCTGCGAAGTTTGGTCTAGCACCGCGACTAAGTAACGATTCTGGTTTGCCTGATGCTGTAGTGAAAGGTGATACTTTGACGCTGACCGCGGGTGAGCAATCTATTACGTTTGATAGCGCAACAGGGTATCTAACGTCTTGGTTAGTGGCAGGACAAGAGTCGTTACTGCAAGCTCCAAAAGATAACTTCTACCGTGCGCCATTGGATAATGACATCGGCACCAGTGAAGCTGACCGAGTGGATCCAACAACATGGCTAGCTCGTTGGGATGCGGCAGGTCTGCCATCGTTGACGGCCGAGTGTATTGGCTTTGACCACTTTGCTCGTGGCAAATACCACCAAGTAGAATCTCGCTACGCTCATACGTTTGAAGGGCAGTTAGTGTTTGAAACACTATGGACTTATCAAGTCTTCAATGATGGTGAAGTCAACGTAGATGTAACGGTCAACGCGGCTAAAGGTCTGCCATCACTGCCTCGAGTCGGTATGGAGTTAGCACTTGCTAACACAATCGATTCAGTTAGCTGGTATGGACGTGGTCCTTTTGAAAACTACAGCGATAGAAAACTGGCGGCGCATATGGGACGTTATCAAGCGTCTATTGAAGAGATGCATACGCCCTATATATTCCCAACTGATTGTGGCCTACGCAGTGATGTTAAACAGAGCCAAATTGGCGCGTTATCGATTACTGGTGAGCACCACCTCTCCGTCAGTCGCTATAGCACTGAAGTGATGAAAGCAGCGAAACATACCAATGAATTGGTGGACAGCGGAAAACTGTTTGTGCGCGTCGATGGCTTCCATATGGGCGTGGGCGGTGATGACTCATGGACACCAAGCGTTCATGAAGAATTCAAGTTGCTTGCTGAACAATATCGCTATCAGTTGACGCTGCGTATGTCAGCGCACGCATAGCGTTTCATCATTCATAGAGATTGAACTTCGCTTGCTAAGTAGACGCTTAGCAAGCGAACAAAAAGAATAAAGGATAGAACATGGCAGATATTAAACTTTCCAATGTAGTGAAGCGCTATGGTGATGCAACCGTTATTCACGGTGTGGATCTTGATATCAAAAAAGGCGAATTCGTTGTTTTTGTCGGTCCATCGGGCTGTGGTAAATCAACGCTACTACGTCTAATTGCTGGTCTAGAAGAGATCACCGATGGTGTTTTAGAAATTGATAACAAAGTGGTGAACCATGTTGACCCGGCTGAGCGTGGAATTGCGATGGTATTCCAATCGTACGCGCTATATCCGCATTTAACGGTTGAGGAGAACATGGGCTTTGGGATGAAGATGAATGGCTTCCCTAAAGACGAAATCAAAACGCGAGTAGACCGCGCAGCAAAAGCCCTACAACTTGATCATCTAATGGATCGCAAACCTAAAGATATGTCAGGTGGTCAGCGTCAGCGTGTGGCGATTGGGCGTGCGATTGTTCGTGATCCAAAAGTATTCTTGTTTGACGAGCCTCTATCAAACCTTGATGCCGAACTGCGTGTAGACATGCGCTTGCAAATTGCCAGTTTGCACCGCGAGCTTGATACCACGATGATCTACGTTACCCACGATCAGGTAGAGGCGATGACCCTAGCTGATAAGATTGTCGTATTACGTGATGGTCAAGTAGAGCAAGTGGGTTCTCCGCTTGAGCTCTACAACAGTCCAGCTAACGAGTTTGTAGCTGGTTTTATCGGTTCGCCAAAGATGAACATGCTACCTGCACACGTTACCAGTGTTGGTGATGATAGCATTACCATTTCATTACCAGATGAGCAGTCTATTAAGGTCAAGGTGGATACGTCTAAAGTAAAAGAAGGCGATAAGGTGAGCTTTGGTCTGCGTCCTGAGCATATTGCTTTGGATAACTCTGGTGAGCAGAAGCTTCATTTCTCAACACAAGCAGTAGAGCGCTTGGGGAACAGCACATACCTGTTTGGTATGGTAGCGGGCTTTGATAACTATCGAGTGCACGTTTCAGGTGACTTTGAAGTTGTTCGTGGTGATGAGTTGGATCTGAGTTTCAATGTAGAAGATTGCCATATCTTCTTAGATTCACTTTGTATTTCGAACATCTAACTAAAATGGGCTAGCAATCGCTAGCCCATTTTTCTATCCGCTACTTTTTATCCGCTACGTCAAGGCGAAGCGTGTCCATACTTTAGAGCGCCAGCGTCGAATCATTACGATACCGCGAACCCACTCATCCATACCAATAGCAATCCAAGCGCCTATTACGCCATAGCCCCAATGAATGCCAAGCAGATAGGCAAACAGAACCGCAATACCCCACATGCTCAAGATCCCCATTTTTACAGGGAACTTGATATCGCCAGCACCTTTGAGTGCGGCGATGAATATTAAGTTGGATACGCGTCCAGACTCGACAAATATTGATCCGCCAATAAGCAGTGCCACTAAAACAACAATTTCGCTGTCTTGTGTGAACAGATCAATCAATGGATAACGGAACAGAAATAGCAGTACAACAATACCAGTCGATGCGATTAGGCCCACTAAATAGTATTTTTGAACTCGGCCTAAGATGTCATCGATCCAGCCTTTACCGATAAAGTAGCTGGCCTGAATTTGTCCGGCTTGCCCAAGAGCTAATGCAAAAGCAAACGACACGCGAGTGATGTTCTGTGCGTAAGTGTAAGCGGCAAGGGAAGAGGTTCCCATCTGCACCACAAAATATACGATGGTCATTTGCGCCATGTTGTAAGAGAGAATTTCTCCGGCGTTCATGGCACCGATCTTCATAATCTTTTTGTACAGTGCTTTAGGGATCTCGCGCCATTGGTTAAATGGCAGCTCAATGCGTTTTTTACGAACGACCCAGATCATCAACAAGGTACCGATCACTTGGCTGACTACTGTCGCAGTCGCAACGCCACTAACGCCAAAGACTGGCAACCCAAATGGTTGGTACAGCGCTACATAGTTACCGGCGATATTAATCACCCCAGCGATGAGGTTGATAACCATAGGGGATCGTGAGTAACCATGACTACGCAATATTGTAGTCAGTACTATGCCTATGGTGACATTGAACGTCATGGAGCCGCTGATGATCAGGTATTCGTAACCAAAGGCTGCTACTTGATCTTCAAGACCAAATAGCGCGATAAAATGTTCCGCCCCTAAAAACAGTGACAGACTGAGAACGCCACCGACCACTACCGCTAACAAGATACTAGCAACACCAGTTTGTGCAGACTCGCTGAATTTGGATGCGCCGTTGTATTGAGCGATAAGTATTCCTGTACCACTGCTTACCATCATGGAAACAACAATCAAGAAGAAAGTAATTTGGGTAATAACACCAACAGCGGATACCGCTAAGTCGGAGTACCCACTGAGCATAAACACATCCGTGGTATTAAGTGCGGTTCTTAGCAAAACTTCAATAAAGATTGGCCAAGTCAACGCTACGATATTCATTCGTTTGCTGAGCGCTGAAGCATTTTCAGACATTCGATTACGCCTAATTAAATAGAGGAGCTGATTAAAGGGGCGGCAAGTGTACTCCCAAATAGAGTAAACGCAATACCACTAGTAAAGGTAGGGGATAGTTTGACATATTTCGAACTATTGTAAACGTTCTCATAGAAGATCGAGAATGCGTAAGAATTACAGCAGCAAAATTCGGTAAAAAAGGAGACCAAGATCTCGATGTTACACTATGAAACGTTCAGAGAGCTTGTTTTTACATGATGTGTTAACCATTTCAAACAAATTAAACAACTCGTTACAGATGTTGTTACGTTTGTAAATTTTTTTAACTTCCTCACATTAATTGTTCATTTTATCACTATACTCTGGGTTAAACGTTTTCACTTTGAATGCAATTTAGTCAAACAATAACGTTTTTATCCCCTACACAAACACTATAAAATTAACAAATAGGACTTGTTCAATGAAAAAGTTAACTCTTCTAGCTGCGCTATGTGCTGGTATGGGCTTCGGAACTCAAGCAGTTGCAAGCACAACAGTAGGTTTTACTATCTACAAGTACGACGATAACTTCATGTCTGTAGTTCGCCAAGCTATCGAGAAAGAAGCAGGCCAAGACAGCGATACTCGCATCCTGATGAACGATTCTCAGAACAGCCAGTCTATGCAAAATGACCAAGTTGATGTAATGCTTGCTCGTGGCGTTCAAGCGCTTGCTATCAACCTAGTCGACCCTGCAGCGGCACCAACCATCATCCAGAAAGCGAAAATGGATGACGTGCCAATTGTTTTCTATAACAAAGAACCAAGTGCTAAAGCACTAGCAAGCTATGATAAGGCTTACTATGTAGGTACTGACTCTAAAGAGTCAGGCATCATCCAAGGTGACTTAATTGCTCAGCAATGGAAAGCGAATCCATCTTGGGATAAGAACGGCGACGGCGTTCTATCTTATGTTCTTCTTAAAGGCGAACCAGGTCACCCAGATGCAGAAGCACGTACTACGTACTCTGTAAAAACTATCAATGACAACGGCATCAAGACTGAAGAGCTACACATGGATACAGGCATGTGGGATACAGCGATGGCGAAAGATAAGATGGACGCATGGTTGTCTGGCCCTAACGGTAACAAGATTGAAGTGGTTATTGCTAACAACGACGGTATGGCAATGGGCGCAGTAGAAGCTCTGAAAGGTGCGGGTGCTGATATCCCTGTGTTCGGTGTTGATGCTCTAGCGGAAGCACTAGCGCTTATCAAGTCTGGTGAAATGGCGGGTACTGTGCTTAACGATGCAGACTCTCAAGCAAAAGCAACATTTGAATTGGCTCGTAACCTAGCAAATGGCAAAGCGGCAACTGAAGGCACTCAGTGGGAACTGAACAACAAAGTTGTACGTGTTCCTTATGTTGGCGTTGATAAGTCAACTCTAGAATAATCTCGCAAATAAGGGAGAAGTGATAACTTCTCCCTTAATCCCTACCAAGCATATCGATACCAATCATTAAAATTATTGGTATGGGATTGTTTTGTCTGATTTCTACCTAATACCAGATAATTAATAAGTGATGCCATGGAAAATCAACAGCATGAATTTCTGTTAGAAATGACAGGGGTGAGTAAGTCTTTCCCAGGGGTTAAGGCATTAGACAAGGTAAATCTTAAAGTTCGACCACACTCTATTCATGCGTTAATGGGTGAGAATGGGGCGGGTAAGTCGACGTTACTAAAATGCCTATTCGGAATATACGAAAAAGATGAAGGCGATATTGTTTTCCTAGGAAAGCATGTCGATTTTCAATCATCAAAAGAAGCATTGGAATCTGGGGTTTCAATGGTTCACCAAGAATTGAACCAGGTACTTCAATGTACCGTTATGGATAATATTTGGCTTGGCCGCTATCCAAAGAAAGGCCTCTTTGTCGATCACGACAAAATGTACCATGATACCAAAGAGATCTTTAAAGAACTCGACATCAATATCGATCCTAAAGTGAAAGTGAATACCTTATCGGTATCACAAATGCAGATGTTGGAAATCGCTAAAGCGTTCTCTTACGATGCAAAAATCGTGATCATGGACGAGCCAACCTCCTCTCTGACTGAGAAAGAGGTAAACCACCTGTTTACTATCATCAAGAAATTGAAAGATAAAGGGTGCGGCGTTGTTTATATCTCACACAAAATGGAAGAGATCTTTGCCATTTGTGATGACATCACCATTCTCCGTGATGGTCAATGGGTCGATACGCGCCCTCTTGAAGGTCTCACTATGGACTCTATTATCGCCATGATGGTAGGTCGTGAACTGACGCAGCGTTTCCCAGAAAAAAGTAATGTACCTAAAGAAACGATTCTTGAGGTCAAAAATCTCACCGCACTTAACCAACCTTCTATTCAAGATGTTTCATTTGAACTTAAAGCCGGCGAAATCCTAGGGGTTGCAGGTTTGGTGGGTTCAAAACGAACTGACATCGTAGAAACCATTTTTGGTGTTCGAGAGCGCAGCGAAGGCACCATTTTGCTTAACGGCAAAGAGATGCGAAATCGAGATGCGCATGAGGCGATCAACAATGGTTTTGCTTTGGTTACCGAAGAGCGTCGCTCGACCGGTATCTACGGCAATCTTGATATTACCTTTAACTCCTTAGTGGCGAACGTTGAGGAATACAAAACCAAGTCTGGTTTGCTAAGCAATAAGAAAATGAAAAGTGACACTCAATGGGTGATTGATTCAATGAGCGTGAAGACGCCGGGTCATGAAACGGCGATTGGATCACTGTCTGGTGGTAACCAACAAAAGGTCATCATTGGTCGCTGGTTGTTAACGCAACCTGAAATTCTCATGCTTGATGAACCAACTCGTGGTATCGACGTTGGTGCGAAGTTCGAAATCTATCAACTTATTTTAGAGTTAGCGAAGAAGAACAAAGGCATCATCATTATCTCTTCAGAAATGCCGGAACTATTGGGTATCACCGACCGAATTCTTGTGATGAGTAATGGTCGTGCTGCTGGTGTCGTCGAGACGAAGAATACTACTCAGAATGAAATTTTAGAGCTGGCCTCTCGTTACCTCTAGGAAAAATATTATGGACTCAGTAAAAACATTTGCACTAAAGCACCTCAAAGAAGGGGCTATTTATGCGGTTCTTTTTATCTTGTTAGCGGTAATCGTGATTCAAGAGCCGTCTTTCTTAAGTTTACGTAACTTCAGTAACATCCTGACTCAGTCCTCGGTGCGTGTCATTATCGCTCTGGGTGTGGCTGGCTTGATTGTGACTCAGGGTACTGACCTTTCTGCAGGCCGTCAGGTTGGCTTAGCAGCGGTGGTCTCCGCGACGTTACTGCAATCCGTTGATAACGTAAACAAGGTTTTCCCAAGCATTGGTGAAGTGCCAATTGTTGCGGTTATCCTTGTTGTTTGTGCTATCGGTGCAATCATCGGTTTAGTGAACGGTATCATCGTTGCTTACCTCAAAGTAACACCGTTCATCGCTACTCTAGGTACGATGATCATCGTTTATGGTATTAACTCTCTTTACTACGACTCTGTAGGTGCATCACCGATTGCAGGTTTCGATGAGCGCTTTTCTGTGTTCACGCAAGGTTTTATACGGATGGGAGATTTTAGGTTCTCCTACATAACCTTCTACGCCATTATCGCCATCATCTTTATGTGGATTCTATGGAACAAGACGGTCTTTGGTAAAAACATCTTTGCAGTGGGTGGTAACCCGGAAGCTGCGAAAGTGTCGGGCGTTAACGTACCAATGACGCTGTTAAAAGTGTACGCGTTGTCTGGTGTATTCTACGCTTTCGGCGGTATGTTAGAAGCAGGCCGTATCGGTAGTGCCACCAACAACTTAGGTTTCCTCTACGAGCTTGATGCCATTGCGGCCTGTGTGGTGGGTGGTGTGTCCTTTGCAGGTGGTGTCGGTAGTATCGCCGGGGTCGTTACCGGTGTTCTTATCTTCACCGTTATCAACTATGGTATGACTTATATTGGTGTGAGTCCGTACTGGCAGTACATCATCAAAGGTTCCATCATTATCTTCGCGGTCGCACTTGACTCAATGAAGTACGCGAACAAGAAGTAACTTCCAATAGGCGTCCATTTCGGGCGCCTTTTTGTTTCCTTTTCACAGCTATTGGTTAAATTTGTGTAATCGTTTAACTTTGGTTTTTGGGTTTAGGGTCCTTAACTAAAGGTGTTCATATCCACTTTTACGCTATCGGTAGCTGTTTTTTATTGAAATTAGTGTAAACGTTTACACTTTTTGCGCTTGATCACAGATCGATCTTGCTGGCTATTGCTACAATTTCCTCAGTTTGAGAATAACGAGCGTATTCGCGTAACAACTCGCTCAATAATCAGAGTTTAACGTAGGAGTGTAATGTGAAAGTACTAGTGACGGGTGGAATGGGCTATATCGGCAGTCATACCTGCGTTCAAATGCTGGAAAGTGGTATCGAACCTATCATCATCGATAACTTGTGTAATGCGAATCAAGCCGTGCTATCACGCATTGAAGCATTAACGGGTCAAGTACCGACATTTTATCAGGGTGATATTCGCGACGAAGCACTGCTTGACCGTATTTTTGAGGAAAATGAAATTCAGTCGGTGATCCATTTTGCTGGTCTCAAGGCTGTGGGTGAGTCTGTTGCCAAACCTATCGAGTACTATGACAACAATGTGAATGGCACATTAGTACTTGCACGTTCAATGAGAAAAGCAGGCGTGAAGAGTATTATCTTCAGCTCTTCTGCCACAGTCTATGGTGATCCAGAAGTAGTACCTATCACCGAAACGTCTCCTGTTGGCAATACGACTAATCCGTATGGCACCAGCAAGTTTATGGTCGAGCGCTGCCTAAGCGATGTATTCACATCGGACGAAGAGTGGAGCATCACCTTACTACGCTACTTCAATCCAGTTGGCGCACATCCCTCGGGCACTATGGGCGAGGATCCAAAAGGTATTCCGAACAACCTAATGCCATTTATTGCTCAAGTAGCTGTTGGTCGCCGTGAAAAGTTAGCGGTGTTTGGTAATGATTACCCAACACCAGACGGTACTGGCGTTCGCGATTATATTCATGTCATGGATTTAGCGGATGGTCACATCGCGGCGTTGAAAGCCGTTGGCCTTAAGTCTGGATTGCATATCTATAACCTTGGTACCGGCAAAGGCAGCAGTGTACTAGAGATGGTGGATGCTTTTGCGAAAGCCTGTGGTAAGCCTATTCCTTATGATTTGCAGCCGCGCCGTCCTGGTGATATCGCAGAGTGCTGGGCAAGTACGGCCAAGGCAGAAGCCGATTTAAACTGGAAAGCAACACGTACATTGCAAGACATGACCGCTGATTCATGGCATTGGCAGTCAAACAATCCTAATGGTTATGACAGCGAATAGACCGCCTTGTTATCCCAATTGATTTTTAGAATTTAACTATTGAGTAAGCATTATGTCGAGCATTGAATTTAACCCAGTAGATCACCCACATCGCCGTTATAACCCTCTCACAGGCCAATGGATCCTAGTATCGCCACACCGTGCTAAGCGCCCTTGGAGTGGTCAGAATGAAGAGGTCTCTCACGTTCAATTACCAACTTACGATGAGAAATGCTTTTTGTGTCCGACCAACGAGCGCATTTCTGGTGATGTAAACCCAGATTACAAAGGCACTTACGTGTTCGGTAACGACTTTGCGGCTTTGATGCCAGATTCTCCGGATGCTCCTGAATCAGACAATCCGTTGTTTAAAACCCAAGGGGTACGCGGTTTAAGTCGCGTTATCTGCTTCTCGCCAGACCACAGTAAAACGCTTCCTGAGCTTAGCCCCCAAGAGCTTCGTTGTGTCGTTGATACTTGGAATGAGCAAATTGAAGAATTGGGCAAAGAATACCTTTGGGTTCAAGCATTTGAAAACAAGGGTGAAGCAATGGGCTGCTCACAGCCGCACCCTCATGGCCAAATTTGGGCGAACAGTTTTCTTCCTAATGAAATTGAACGAAAAGATCGCTTAATGCGCGAATACTATCAGCAACAAGGCTCAAACCTGCTGGTGGACTATGTCACTGCAGAGATGCAAGACGGTTCCCGTACGGTAGTAGAAACAGAGCACTGGCTTGCCGTGGTCCCATACTGGGCGGCGTGGCCATTCGAAACGATGTTGCTCCCTAAGACACACATTCGTCGCATGAGTGAACTTAGTGAAGAACAAAAAGACGATTTAACGGTAGCAATTAAGAAGCTGACGTCTCGTTACGACAACTTATTTGAGTGTTCATTCCCTTATTCCATGGGTTGGCACTACGCGCCATTCTTTGATGAAGGTGAGAGCACAGAGCATTGGCAGCTGCATGCTATTTTCTATCCACCATTATTGCGCTCTGCAACCATTCGTAAGTTTATGGTGGGCTATGAAATGCTGGCCGAATCACAACGTGATTTAACCGCTGAGCAAGCAGCAGAGCGTCTAAGAGCATTGAGCGACGTTCATTACAAACAACAATAATTTAAGAATTTGATGTTGCTGCGTACCGAACGCATTAGTTGGTACGCAAACCAACATCAGGTATTGAGAGACGAAAACATGAAAGACCTAATCCAAAACGTAGCGAACTCTTTTGAAAACGTACTGGGCTACAAGCCGACACACGTTATCCAAGCTCCTGGTCGTGTAAATCTGATTGGTGAGCATACCGACTATAATGACGGTTTTGTCCTACCGTGTGCCATTAACTATCAAACGGTAGTTGCGGCCGCTAAGCGTGACGATAATCTCGTCCGTGTTGTGTCTGTGGATTACCAGGATGCTACTGACGAATTTGATATCACTAAAGAGATTACTTTCCAACAAGACAAGATGTGGGCGAACTACATTCGCGGTGTGGTTAAGTTCTTAATGGCTCGCGGTTATCAAATTGGTGGCGCGGACATTTCTGTGTCTGGCAATGTACCGCAAGGCGCAGGTCTGAGCTCTTCTGCGGCACTAGAAGTGGTTATCGGTCAAACATTTAAAACGCTTTATAACTTAGAGATCACGCAAGCTGAAGTCGCACTTAACGGCCAGCAAGCAGAGAATGAATTTGTGGGCTGCAATTGCGGCATCATGGATCAACTTATTTCTGCTGAAGGCAAAGAAAATCACGCATTGTTGATTGACTGTCGTAGCTTAGAGACTCAAGCAGTCTCAATGCCAGAAGATATGGCGGTTGTGATTATTAACTCCAACAAAAAGCGTGGCTTAGTAGACAGTGAATACAACACTCGTCGTGAGCAATGTGAAGAAGCAGCTCGCATTTTTGGTGTGAAAGCGTTGCGTGATGTCACTATTGAGCAATTTAATGATCGTGTCTCTGAGTTGGATGAGATGGTCGCTAAACGTGCTCGTCACGTTATTACTGAAAACGATCGTACGGTTGAGGCGGCAAAAGCACTAAGTACTGGTGATATGAAGCGTATGGGTGAGCTAATGGCACAGTCTCATGCATCGATGCGCGATGATTTTGAAATCACAGTGAAAGAGATAGACACCATTGTTGATATCGTTAAAGCGGTAATCGGCGACCAAGGTGGTGTGCGTATGACTGGCGGTGGTTTTGGTGGTTGTGTGGTTTCTCTTATCCCACCAACGCTTGTAGAAGCAGTTACGACGGCTATTGCAGAGCAATATGAAGCGGCTACAGGTTTGAAAGAGTCGATTTATGTCTGCCAAGCAAAAGATGGCGCAGGAGTTGTCTCACAATGATCACCACAAGCGAGCATTTTAGTACGATTGAAGACGCTATGACCCAATCAGCGTCATTTGATGGACTGCCTGCAAAGGTGATCCACCTTAAAAATGCATCTGGTATGACGGCTTCTTTTATGGATATCGGAGCAACGTGGCTGAGTTGCTCGCTCCCCTTGCCAGGGGAACAACGTGAAGTGTTGTTACGTTCGCCAAATATGGCTGAGCACATGAGGCAAGGGGCTTATTTTGGTTCAGTGGTGGGGAGATACGCCAATCGAATTGATAAAGGGCAATTCGAGATAGGTGGCACGTCGTATCAAGTCACTTGTAATAATGGCGAAAACGCTTTGCATGGGGGTGTAGAGGGTTTTGATAAGCGTCGTTGGAGTATCGACTCGCACACTGAATCAACTCTTGTTATGTCGTTACAGTCGGAAGATGGTGATCAAGGTTTCCCTGGTACGGCTAAGGTTCAAGTTGAATACCAGCTAACTGACAATAATGCGTTGATGATTACTTATCAGGCGTCTTGTGATAAGACAACGCCGATGAACTTGACCAATCATGCGTATTTCAACCTAGCTGGCGAATCTAGCACGGCGAAGAGCACGGATCATAAACTGCAAATGTGTGCTGATGCTTATCTACCTACTAGAGAGGATTTGATCCCTCTTGGTGAGCTAAAACCGGTAGAGGGAACCAGCTTTGACTTCACAGTGCTGAAGCAAGTGGGTCGAGATTTTTTGTCGGAGCAGGACCAAATCACAGCAGGTGGTTACGATCATGCGTTTGTGTTTGACGCCAAGCTCACTGATGGCTGTGCTGTGGTGGCGACATTGGAATCCCCTGAGCAAGATGTCTTGATGGAAGTCCAGACTACCAAGCCAGCAGTACAATTCTATTCGGGTAATTTCCTTGATGGCACACCTGGCTTAAGCCGTACTTACGATAAGCTTGATGGTTTAGCTCTTGAGACCCAGTTCTTCCCTGATGGGCCAAATCGCCCGGAATGGGGGAGCAGTAATGGTGTACTTGAAGCGGGAGAGAACTACCAACATCAAACCACTTACCGTTTCAAGTTTTAGTATATTGGTGAAGTAACTCGTCTGGTAAAAAGTGAGCAGCTGCTCACTTTTTTTATGCCTTAGTAGAAGAGGCACGAACAATCAGTTCGCCTTCAACTTTTCGGATTTGCGACAGCAACGGCTGTTCTTGGATTTGTGCAAGGATATTATCTACAGCCAGCCTACCCATGTCAGCGTAAGGCAGTTCAATAGAAGAAAGTGCTGGGAAGCTCTCTGAGGCAATTTGTTGGTTGTCATAACCAACAACTGCAATGTCTTTAGGGATTTTTAATTGACGTTCAGCAATCGCTTGGTAACAGCCCATCGCCATATAATCACTACTACAAAATATAGCTTCGGGCGGAATAGCCAAATCCAGTAAACGATTTGTTTGCTCGTAAGCTTCTTTGAGGGACCAGTTGGCCTCTAAGACGTAATCCTCGTTAGGAATAATATCCGCATCAATAAGCGCTTGTCTGTAGCCATCAATACGTTGTGTCGATGCATACATCCAACTCTCTCCAGCTAACATAGCAATTCGTCTGTAGCCTTGATTCGTTAGATGCTTGATGGCTTTATAGGCTCCGATCATATCTGCTGGTAGGATGGATGGCGTGTTTTGCTGAACGCTCATGGTGCAATTGAGCAGAACCGTCGGTAGGTGAGTTTGTACTCTTTGCGTTGAAAGCTCACGTGTCATGCTCGATGCATAAATAAGTCCCGCATAATCACCGTTATTGATCTCTGTTTCTATTTTATTGGCGAGTATTTCATCGTGATTGTAGCTAAAGGTAATTAGTAGATAGTCGTTGTTCCACGCTTCTTCTCTCGCCGTATTGACTGCGTCTATGAAAGGATCGTAGCTAGTTAGCCCATTGACGACCATAGCAATTTTCTTCGATCTTCCTAACGCGTGAGCGACCTTCTTGCTTTGATAGCCCAATTCTTTCGCAGTATCGAGAACTTTGCGCTTCGTTGCTTCTGAGATTTTTACCGTTTGAGAGCCATTGAGAACTAACGACACGGTAGGTTGTGATACGCCCGCTGCTGCAGCAATGTCACTCATAGTGATCTTTTTACTTTTCGTCATCTTGTCTCTGCCAATATTTTTATTAGCTATATATTAGCGAATTGCCTACTTAAATGCATCTTAGAAAGATCACGATCACAGAATGATTTAATGATCCTCTAGTAGATGTGACGCATAACACGTATTCATTACCTTTGTCTTTAATTGAAGTTATTAATAAATATATTAGCTAATATTATTAGTTAAGTTATTAATCTTATTAATTCAAGGTGAGTAAGATGCAAAGATGGTCTGAAGAGAAAGCGTGGCAATGGCAAGAAACCCATGGTTGGTTGCGTGGCTTTAATTATTTACCTCGTACTGCTGTGAACTGGACGGAAATGTGGCAGGCAAACACTTTTGACCCTGAGATCATGGAGCAAGAGCTCGAGTGGGCGGCAAGCGTGGGGTATAACACGCTAAGGACCAATCTGCCGTTTATTGTGTGGCAAGTCGATCGTGAAGGTTTACATCAAAGGATTGACCGTTTCCTTGATATTTGTGAGCGAAACAAAATCAAAGTAATGATGACTCCAATGGATGACTGCGGTTTCTCTGGTGACCATCCATATCTTGGAGAGCAGAAGTTACCTGTACCAGAGCTTCACAATAGCCAAGCAGCAGCAAGTCCAGGCCGTAATGTTGTTATGGACAAGTCTCAATGGGGAGAGGTTGAAGCGTATATTCGTGACATTATCTCAACTTACAATACCGATGAACGCATCGTTATTTGGGATTTATATAACGAGCCAACTAACCGAATGATTTTTACCACCTCTGGTGAGCTTGCTTTCGATGAAGAGATGGAGCGTTATAGTCATGAATTGATGGAAAAAGCATTCCAGTGGGCGCGTGAAGAACAACCCGTACAACCTTTGACGGTTGGTGCTTGGCACGCTCCAAGTATTCTTGACCTATCTTTGCCTCTCTATGAACACCCAACAGACCTTAAAGCGATGGAGCTATCTGACATCATCACTTTCCATGCCTATTTGCCTCTTGAACAGTTCGAACAAGCTGTCGAAATCGTTAAACAACATAACCGACCAATGATGTGTACCGAATGGTTAGCGCGTCACGCTGAGTCACATCTTCTTGAACAGCTGCCAGTGTTTCAGACGGAACAAATCGGTTGCTATCAATGGGGGCTAGTTAAGGGCAAAACACAAACACACTTACCATGGCCTGAGATTAAGCGTAGTGATGAGAACTATGCGCAACGCTGGTTCCATGATCTGCTTAATGATGATGGCACCCCCTATGACCCAAAGGAAGTTCACCTAATTCAATCGCTAGCAACATTGGACTGAGGCTAGTGTTCGCCAGTGGCTTAAAGAAGCAACTGGCTTTACTATAATAATTCTGGATGAGTACACATTATGAATACCCTACAAAACAAACTCTCGAATAAGGAACTGATGTCCTATTTTGGATATGGCGTAGGCCAATGCTTTAGCTTTGGTCTCGTGGGTTCCTTTATCCTCTACTTTTATACTGATATTTTGGGCATTTCTCCCATCGCGGCGAGTACCATATTTCTAATTGCTCGAGTGTGGGATGCGGTGAATGACCCTATCATCGCCGGATACATGGATACCTTAGAGTCTCGCTTTGGTAAATTCAGACCCTATATGTTGTTTACGCCAATACTCATCGTATTGGTGACTATTGCGTCGTTCTACAATATAGATGCCGATACATCTACAAAAGTAATGTACGCCGGTATCACCTATATTCTTTGGGGCACGTTATACACTATTTCGGATGTTCCATTTTGGTCTATGTCTTCTGTTATGACAGATGAACCACAAGAGCGTGCAAAAGCAGCAACATGCGCAATGCTAGGTGTTAATGCGGGTATTGGTGCAACACTGGTGCTATTTCCTAAACTGAGCGCTTACTTTGCTGACGGCCGCGCGGACCAAGGTTATTTACCTGCAGTTATTGTCCTGATGGTGGCGGGTTTGCTGCTCATGTGGAATGGCTTCTATAACACCAAGGAACGAATTTCTACGGCGAGTGAGAAGGTTACACTTAAACAGACATTCCAAGCAGTGCGCAAGAATAAACCGTTGTTTTTTATTCTTGCTGCGTTCTTTATGAATGTGTTCTTTAACTTAGTTAATGGTCTGTATATTTTCTTCTTCACTTACAACATGGGTGATGCTGGACTAGTCTCACTGATCGGTACGATTACTTTAGTCAGTGCGATTGCCTGCTTAGCGACGCCAGTGTTAACGAAGCGCTTTAAGAAACGTGACATTTTTATCACGCTATGTGTATTAGAAATTATTGCACGTGTTGGTTTCTACATGACCGGTTACGATAACCCGACGGTTGTGATGTCATGGCTAGCCGTGATTACCGCTATCTTTATGATGACTAACCCCCTGATTTCAGCAATGATCGCTGACACCGTAGAGTATTCGTACTATCACAGTGGTAAGCGTACAGCGGCGATTACTTTCTCTGGTCAAACGTTTACTGGCAAATTATCTGTAGCGGTTGCTGGTGGGTTAACAGGCCTTATTTTAGCTTCGATAGGGTATGTACCTAATGCAGAGCAGACTGAGACAGCGCTTGATGGCATGTTCTTCTGTATTGCGTTATTGCCTGCACTGGGGGCGCTGATTCGAATCTTTATTATGTCGAAATACACGTTTACGGAAGATCAGCATGCGATACTTCGTGAAAAATTACAGCGTGGTGAGTTTGCTGAAGGTGTTAATGTTGAAACGGTTAACGCACAGCAAGTAACAAACTAACGAGTTGATAAGCAATAAAAAACACGGCAAAAGCCGTGTTTTTTCGTTTATGCATTGGAATCAAATTAGTTCTTACGAGCTACAGATGCTCGCTGTACCAATGTTGGTGAGTAAATCATTGGGTCGGTTTCAACCGATTCACTTTTTGATAATGCCAAAGCGATTTGCGCTGCTTTTTCGGCCATCATTTGAATTGGGTAGCGGATCGTGGTGAGTTTTGGGTGAAGGTATTTGGCAATCAAACCATCATCAAAGCCGATAATAGACATTTGATTTGGCAAGGCATATTGGTTTTCTTCAAGCACTGATAGAGAACCCGCTGCCATATTATCGTTGTACGCCACCACAGCAGTAATTGGCCGTGATTTCGTTAGTAGGTTGGTCATGGCGATTTCGCCGCCATCACTGTCTGGAGAGCCGTATTCAATATAGCTGGCGGACAGCTTTATATTATTGGCCTTAAGGGCATCTCGATAGCCTTCTAGTCGCTGATCTACGTCTTCGATATTGTGTGAAGATGCTACACAAGCAATGTTGGTATGTCCGTTACGAATGAGATGCTCGGTCGCGATATAGGCTCCTTTATAGTTATCTAGCGAGATACAACGACCAGGGAGTTGGGGGATGTCGCGATTAATGTAGACCAAGCCTTTTACTTCTTCAGCGTATTGAATGAGTTCTTCATCAGACAAGGCTTTGGAATGTATCACCAAGGCATCACAGCGGCTGTTGATGAGCAGTTCAATTGCTTTACGCTCTTCTTCAGCATCGTGATAGCCATTACCCACTAAGATATGTTTTCCATGTTGGTGTGCAACTTTGTCTACGGCTTTCACCATGGTGCCAAAGAATGGGTCAGATACATCACTCACCAAAACACCTACAGTATTGGTACTTTGACTGACTAAAGCTCTAGCGTTTGCATTTGGGCGGTAGCCTAACTTTTTCATTGCGCTGGTGACGGACTCTATCGATGCCGCGCTTGCTTTTGGGGACTTGTTGATTACCCGGGAAACCGTTGCTACTGAAACGCCAGCTTCCTTTGCTACGTCTTTAATCGTTGCCATTTGAAACCTCTCACTCGATATGACTTTATTAGACTCCTATCGTGTAAATATCGCAATGTAAGTTTCACAAAGTTAGACATTTTGTGATGTGTAACGCCTTGTAGATATTGAACTTGATGCCGATGTAAACGTTTCGCACTTTGAGGGAGTTATATATCGTTCTAGAACAAAAAAAGCCCCGAGTCGGGGCTTTAAAGATAGGCGCAGGGGGCACCTTTAGGAGCTCGGGTTATGCAACAGCCATTTCTGCTTTTGCTGCACGCATTTTTTTCAAGCTGATACAAACTAGTGCTGTCACAACCGTACCTGCTGCCATACAAACTAGAGCAAGTAGAGGTTTGTTCATTGCGCCAAGTAGAGCCACAACTGGACCACCGTGTGCCACGCTGTTAGTGATACCGAATGAGAACGCCATTACTGCCGCAACCATTGAACCAACGACGTTTGCAGGAATTACTGACATTGGGTCTTGTGCAGCAAATGGGATAGCACCTTCAGAGATACCAACTAGACCCATTGCGCCAGCAGCTTTACCAGCTTCAAGTTCAGACTCTTCGAATAGGTTGAACTTACGGCCTAACACAGTCGCTAGTCCCATACCAAGTGGCGCAACTGGGATAGCACATGCCATCGCACCCATGAATTGAGTTTGACCACTTGCAATCATGCCAACAGAGAATAGGAACGCTACTTTGTTGAATGGACCACCCATATCAAAGCCAGCCATACCACCAAGTACGATACCGAGAAGAATAACGCTACCTGTACTCATGCTGATAAGCATCGCATTTAAGCTGTCCATAAGGCTTGCAATTGGCGCGCCGATAACGAAGATGAACAGTGCTGAGATGAAGAGAGAGCCAGTAATAGGTGCAATCATAATCGGCACAAGTGGTTGAATAAACTTGTGATAGTTACGAGTGACAACCCATTTGACGAAGTAACCGACAAGTAGACCAGCAACGATAGCGCCGATAAAGCCTGTACCTGCCTCAGCACCATAGAATGAACCGTTGTTTGCAATCCAGCCACCAATCAAGCCAGGGGCAAGTCCAGGGCGGTCGGCAATAGCGTAAGCAATATAACCGGATAGAACAGGAATCATTAGAGTGAACGCGACGACACCGACATCAAGTACTTTCTGCCACATGCTGCCTTCAGGGATAGCCATGCCAGCTTCGCTAGGTTGACCACCCACCGCAAGAGCCAAAGCAATCAAGAGACCACCAGTTACAACAAACGGGATCATGTGTGATACGCCGTTCATCAAGTAACGGTATAAGTCAGAACGCTTCGAAGAATTGTCTTCCGATTTGGCTGCTTTGGCATCAGCAACAAATTCAGGCGCTTCAAGCGCTTGGTTGATAACAGCTTTTGCATCGCTGATAGGGGCTTTAACGCCAGTTTCGATCAATTTCTTACCCGCAAAGCGATTCATATCCACTTGCTTGTCTGATGCGACGATGATGGCATCAGCGCGAGCAATTTCATCAGCACTTGGTGAATTTTTCACGCCGATTGAGCCATTTGTTTCTACCTTGATTTGATAACCAAGCTCGGCTGCGCCTTTTTCTAATGCTTCTGCTGCAAGGTAAGTATGTGCGACGCCCGTTGGGCAGCCTGTTACGCCGATAAGAAAGCCTTTGTTTGCTTCCAGCTGATTAGCTGGTGCTTCAGATTTAGCCAGCAGCAACTCTAACGCTTGCTGCTCTGTTTCTGCCTTTAGGAAATTCTCAATAAAACCATCTTCAATTAGTTTGGAAGATAATTCAGCAAGCACTTCAATATGATGATCAGAGCCGCCATCTGGAGAGGCGATCATGAAAAAGAGTTTTGACGGTTGACCATCTTCAGCGCCGTAGTCGATCCCAGATTGGCTCACACCAATCGCAACGGCTGGTTCAACAACCGCCTTACTTTTCGCGTGCGGTAGCGCAACACCATCTTCAAATCCGGTATTGCCAATTTCTTCACGAGCATAGATATCGGTTAGGAATTGTGCTTTATCGCTAATTCTGCCTTGAGTATGGAGCAACTGCGCCATTTCTGCGAATACTTCGTCCTTGCTCGTTGCTTTTAGATTTAGGCAGATCAGTTTTTCATTAATGAGATCCGTAATCATAATGATTGTCCTATTGACCATTGTAGGTGGAGGTTGGACTACACGATTTCTCATTTACAACATACTGACATCCCGGTAGTGGGGTGACCGATTCGCTGAGAAGTGATGTAGTCATTCGATAGGGTAATTATCGGTGGCTTTGGCAAGAAATTTTAGAGCACCATAAAGGCTTTTACTGGATTATTGTACCTATGGAATTTTAATGTGAACTGGCTCAATATTTTATATAACCCATTTTTGGTAAGTGAACAGTGTTAAACTTTTTATTTATCAATTACATATTTATTTGTTTCTAGTTGTTATTATTGTCGTAATTATCATTATGTTAGACTTGGCTAGAGCTTTGTAACCTCCTGAATGTCGCAGAAATGCATGACGCAGCTCACGAAAAGAGCTCATATTTCTATTTGGTCGCTGGAGAAATTCGCCAATGTTCCACAATTTAATTGAAACGTTAATTGCCGAAAGGGAGCATTTCAACCGAATCTGGTTTGCTGCCGATCAGCTCACGCCACCACCGTTTAGCTATCAAGTTAATTTCCCAAGGCTTGAGTTGGTAATTAGTGGAGAGTATGAGAATGAACTTGAAGATCCTGAACAGGGTATATCCTCAATCAAGGTATTATCGGGTGATGCGTTGTACATTCCTCCGAACTGCTGGAACAAACCAAATTGGCAAGGGGACTGCTCAGTATTAAGTTTGCTGTTTGGGAAGCGCCAACTAGGCTTTAGCTTGGTGAGTAAGAGACAGGGTGAAACTGGGTTTTACGATATCCAAAAACACAGTGTGCAAACACGTACGGGTCATGCCATTGACCATATTCTCGAGGCGCTCAATGCGATAGCAAGAGAGCCGAAGAAGTCCCCAATGGATGAGCACTTGCTCATGGCGTTACTTTCCTATAGCCAGTCTATGGTGTCAGAACCATCGGATAACTTACGAAGTGGCGACCTGTACCAGGGTATCTGTATTTACATTCAGGAGAATTTCCACCGCACTATTACTCGCAGTAGTATTGCGAAGAGATTTCATATTAGTCCTAATCACCTATCGAGACTGTTCCGCCAGCAAGGGCACATGACTTTAGCGGACTACATCACATGGGTGAGAATGGAACGCGCGAAGTTTATGCTGAAAAAATACGACTTTAAGCTGCAGGAAGTGGCAACACGCTGTGGCTATCAAGATGTGAATTACTTTTTTAGAGTATTTAAGTCAAGAACAGGGCAAACGCCAAGCGAGTACCGGCAGGTATTATAAGGCATTTGCCCGTTGACCTTTGACCAGCTGATGAATCAATATCGCTTTTATTGCTTCAGGCTCTCTACTGGAGGTCAGCAGTTGACAAAACTCCTCATCCAATAGCGATTTGGTGAGATGAGTAAAACTCACTAATAGCGAGCGCTCCGGAGGAGAGGGGAGTATTAGGGCAATAACCAGAGTAACGGGTCCTAGTTTAGGTGCTTGCCAATCGACAGGGTTCTCACACTTAATGACGGTCAGCGATGCTTTATCTACGTCACTAGTGAGTATGTGTGGTAATGCGATCATTTTACCCGTTGCAGTTGACGAATACTGTTCTCGTTTCAGTAAGTTCTGTGTCATCTCTGCGGAGTTAACTTGGGCTGTCAGATTAGCGACTTGCTCAAGAATGGCGGTTTTATCGTTGCTGCTATCACGAGCAAAATGGTAGTCGATTTCAAATGGTAACCGGAAGGTGCTTAATCCTCTCAATAACGATAGATTGGCGTGTTTATTGGAGCGATGAGCCGTATTCACCAACATAAAGTGTTCAGCAATAAAGTCCATCAAGACCATACAAGCAAGCTCAGCATCTGAGCCTTCAATGTGCAGCTGGCAAAGGTCATCTTGTTTGCCTGCTAGTGAAAGAATACGCAGTGGATGCTCTATATTAGCACTATCCCAGCAGGTTAAATTACGCAGAATCACCACTGAGCGAAACATGTTACTCAGTGTTTTTAATCGATTGATTTTCCATCCAGAAAACCCGTCTTCCGGTAGGACAAAGGTGATTCTACGTTCTATCAAGGTTAACCTCTAACAAGCCCCATGCAACGCTGTATAACCGAATCAACATCAGTCAGAACCTCTTCGATTGTGACGCAGTGTATTTTACTACCCGTAAATCGAGCTCGGTGCTCAACTTCAATATCGGAAGCAATGAGGACAAGATCGGCATTAGCGATATCTTGGGTGCTCAGTTGTCCTTCAATACCCATTGCACCTTGAGTCTCTACTTTGATGCCTATATTTTCTTTTTGAGCCGCTTTTCGAATAGCGTCAGCTGCCATATACGTATGAGCAATACCAGTTGGGCAAGCTGTGACCGCAACCATTTTCATTGTCTATTCTCTATATTATCAACCAGAATAAAGTGAGCGTTAGAGTACTAATTTGTCATTGATTCGTATAGCAAAGAGATCAAATTCTGGATGATTTAAATTGAACCCATATGAGTCATAATGACTTGTATTTTACCTATGTCCATTTGACTTTATTTTAAGCAATTTGGACTCGTGGTGCCCGAAATATGGGGCCTTTGTTACTTGGTATGATTTGTGCAATTACACAAATGTATGTCATTTTAAGTGAGTCGTTATGCTAAATATTACTGATAAAAAGGTTGAAGAGAAGATACCAGCTTGGCTTCGTCTTGGTTTTCGTCCTTTTTTCTTACTCGGAAGCGTTTATGCCATCTTTGCGGTGGTGGCCTGGGTCATCATGTTCCAAAAAGGTCAGCCCGAAGCGTTGCAAGTCCCCGCGTTATGGTGGCATGCCCATGAAATGATATTCGGTTTTGCGATGGCAATCGTGGTCGGTTTTGTCCTAACAGCAGTGCAGACATGGACCGGAGTTAACGGAACTAAGCATTATCGCCTATTATTGCTCGTTACACTGTGGGGGCTAACACGTGTTTTGTTTTGGACACCAGTACCGTTGTGGTTGACGTCTAGTATTGAGTCGTTGTTCATCCTGCTAGCCGCATACGAAGTGGGTTTTAGGGTTTACCAGTCAAAAGGCTGGAAGAACTTGTTTTTTGTGCCTTTGTTTTTGTTAGCTATTTTTGCCAACTTTGCCAGTTATGCCACTGTTAAAGGAATGCCTCCATTTAGTTCAAGTGCGGTATGGGGCGCGATGATCTGGTGGTTCACTATCCTGATCTCAGTAATGGGCGGTAGAGTGATTCCGTTTTTCTCTTCGCGCCGATTCCAGTTTGATAAACCCCAGCCATTAGTTTGGCTGGAGTGGCTAGCGACGCTGCCTCTGATGGGGTTATTTGTGTTGAGTTTCTTCCCGTTATCATTTGCTGTGCTGGGTAAACCGCTTATGTTGATTGCAGGGCTGTTTCAATTAGTGCGTTGGTTGCGTTGGAAGCCTTGGCTGACGCTTTCTGAACCTTTAGTTTGGTCATTAATGCTGACTTATTTATGTCTGCCATTAAGCCTGTTGTACCGAGGAATGCTAAGCGATGCTTTTGCATCACACGCTATGCTGCACTTGTTTGCGGTAGGCGCGTTAGGTGGCGTAGTTTTATCTATGATCAGTCGCGTGACGATGGGGCATACCGGTCGTGCTATCTATAAGGGCCCTAATATGACATGGGCATTTGTCGCTATTATTGTTGCAGCAGTCATTCGTAGTATTGGTGTGGCCGTGTGGCCACAGCACATGTTCCTGATGATTGATATTAGTGCGGGGCTTTGGGCCTTTGCGTTCGGTATGTATGTATACCACTTTGGCAAAATGCTAGTTACTCCAAGAGTGGATGGTCACCCGGGCTAACGTCAATTTAGTGTTCAAATAAAAAAACCAGCCGTGAGGCTGGTTTTTTTGGATTAGGTTAACTTTGACACTTAGTAAGAGTCGTTGTGAACTGCTTGAACAGCTCGACCTGAAGGATCAACACAGTTCTGGAAAGATTCATCCCATTCAAGTGCTTTTGCAGAAGAGCACGCTACCGACGGGCCACCTGGAACACATTGGGCCGCAGATTCGAGTGGGAACAGCTCTTCGAAGATTTCACGGTATGCGTAACCTTCTTTTGTTGTTGGCGTGTTGTATGGGAAGCGGAATGCTGCGGTTTCCATTTGTTGGTCAGTCACTTTCGCTTCAGCCACTTCTTTCAGTGTATCAATCCAGCTGTAACCTACACCGTCAGAGAACTGCTCTTTTTGACGCCATGCGATTGACTCTGGAAGGTAGTGTTCAAAACACTCACGCAGGATGTGTTTTTCCATCTTACCGTTGCCACACATTTTGTCTTCAGGGTTTAAGCGCATTGCTACATCGATAAACTCTTTATCTAAGAAAGGTACACGGCCTTCAACGCCCCATGCTGCAAGTGATTTGTTGGCACGTGCGCAGTCAAACATGTTCAATGCAAGCAGCTTACGAACTGTTTCTTCGTGGAACTCTTTTGCGTTTGGCGCTTTGTGGAAATACAGGTAGCCACCAAAGATCTCGTCTGCCCCTTCACCAGAAAGAACCATTTTAATACCCATTGCTTTGATCTTACGTCCCATTAGGAACATAGGCGTTGAAGCACGGATTGTGGTGACGTCATACGTTTCGATATGGTAGATAACATCGCGAATCGCATCCAAACCTTCTTGAATGGTATAGGTCATCTCGTGGTGAACGGTACCGATTTGGTCAGCCACTTCACGAGCGGCTTTGAGATCTGGAGCACCTTCGAGGCCAACTGCAAATGAGTGAAGTTGAGGCCACCATGCCGCTGACTTTTCATCGTCTTCAATACGCATTGCTGCGAAACGTTTTGCGACAGCAGAAGTGATAGAAGAGTCAAGACCACCTGAAAGTAGTACGCCATAAGGTACATCTGTCATTAGCTGACGCTTAACCGCCGCTTCTAGTGCTTCAGTCAGCTCTTCTTTGCTTGTACTGTTGCCTTGCACTGCTGCGTATTCGTTCCAGTCACGAATATAGTAACGCTGCGGCTCTGCATCTTTAGAGCCATAGTAACTGCCTGGAGGAAATTCGCTAATAGTCTTACAAACAGGAACTAGCGCTTTCATTTCTGACGCAACATAGTAGTTACCGTGTTCGTCATAGCCCTGGTAAAGCGGGATGATACCAATATGGTCACGGCCAACAAGATACTCATCTTTCTCTTCATCATAAAGGACGAAAGCGAAAATGCCGTTTAGCTCTTCTAGTAGGTCTGCACCCATGTCTTGGTATAGCGCTAGAATGACTTCACAATCTGAGTCAGTTTGGAACTCATATTTGCCTTCATAGCGAGCACGAATTTCTTTGTGGTTGTAGATTTCACCATTAACAGCAAGGATGTGTTTTTTATCTTGGCTGTAAAGTGGTTGAGCACCACTATTAAGGCCAACGATAGCCAGGCGCTCATGCGCAAGAATTGCTTTGTCTGAAGCATAGATACCAGACCAATCTGGTCCACGATGACGAAGCTTTTTAGACATCTCTAACGCGACTGGACGTAGAGCGGCTGCATCACTTTTTATGTCTAAAATGCCAAATACTGAACACATACAACTTCCTTTTAGATGAAATTTAACGCTGTTGAGTTCAATTTGCCATCTGCTCAAAAAAAAGCAACCGTGATGAACGAAAAAGATGATAAAAGTGAGGTTTGATTAAATATTTTTTAATTGAATGGCCTTTTTGGTATATGGCATTTAGATATTGGTGCTTTGATGGTCAATTAACCACAAAAAAAGCCGGATTGACCGGCTTTTAATTATGTTTGTAGAGGTTGCTATTTGAGGTTAGGTTGCAGCTGATCGCACACATGGCGTGCGAAACCACTACCTGCTTCGCTGTAGATATTAAATGCCGCATTAACACCCATTTGCTCCAACTCATCCAATTGATCTGGGTAAGCGGCGATAGCAGCAATTTGCCCTTTAAACTGCTTTTGGTGAAGTAGGTCTAACGCAGTTTGATTACCTTGATGGTGGGGCATTGCCAGCAATACCAACTTTACATGAGCTGTGTCGAGAATACGTTCCCAGAAATCAGGGTCGGTGGCATCGCCGGCTATAACATTTCTGCCTTCCTCTCGATGTTGCTTAGCGGCTTCTTCGCGCACTTCAACACCTAGGCTAACTTTTCCATATCGTTGGTAGAGCTCGTCATAAGCACCAGTGCCGATTCGTCCCATGCCAAGAATCAGAACCTGAGCTTCGCCTGGATTGATGAATTGGTCGCGGGTATTGATCTTCTCTGCTGCTTGTTCCTTTAGCCACTTCGCACTGCGCAAGTAAATGCTGTGCCCAATTCGGTTTAGAGGGGCAGAAACGATAAAGGACAACGATACGGCAATGGCTAACGCGACTAAGATGTCACCGGAAATCCAACCCAGTTTGTAAGCCAAGCCACCGACAATGAGACCGAACTCACTGAAGTTAAACAGAGTGAGTGTAGTTAGAAGGCACGTACGGACACGGAATTTAAATGCGTTGATGACCACGAAGTAAAGAATGCCTTTCAGTGGCAGTAACAAGAGGAGCAATGCACCGAGCACAAAACCTTCGATTGTAGGCTGATCAGCAAGACCAATATTGAGGAAAAAGCAGACTAAGAACAGCTCTTTTAAATTGAAAAGTGATTTTGACAGCTCAGAAGCTTTAGAATGTGAAGCTAACAGCATACCCAAGATAAGCGCACCCAAATCCGGCTTCATTCCAACCAATTCAAATAACCCTGCACCCATGACGAGTGCGAAGAAAATGCCACTTAATACGAGCATTTCGCCATGTCCGGCTTTATTTAATAGCTTGAACATGATGGGACGAAGGAGAGGAAGAGCAAATAGTCCGATGGCATACCATTCTGGGAACTTGCCTGTTGATGCTGTTAAAAAGATGACCGCGAAGATATCCTGCATAACCAGGATACCAATGGCGAGAGTGCCATAGGTAGCATTCATCTCACCTTTTTCTTGTAAGGTTTTTACTGCAAATACAGTACTTGAGAAGGAAAGAGCAAAGCCCAACAGAATAAGTTGCTCAACGTCGAGCGTAGCAAGGCTAGAAACACCCAGAATTTTCAAACCAAGTAACAAAACGGCGAACAAAAGTGTCGAAAGCAGATTATGAATGGTTGCGCCGGCCCAAATTTCTTTGGACAACAAAGTTTTAATGTCGAGCTTTAAGCCAATAGTAAACAGTAGAAGTGTCACACCAAGGTCTGCAAGAGTGGTAATGGTATCGGTCGATTCAAAACCAAAGTGATGCAGAATAAACCCAGCAAGTAGAAAACCTACTAAGGGTGGTAGTTGACATTTCAATGCGAGGAAACCCGCGATGAAGGCGACGGTTATAAGGATCAGTTCCATAGTATTTTTTATTATCTGAAGACAAAAAGACCACACCGAAGTGTGGTCACATATTCTACATAATTTATGTAAGGGTTTGTTTGTTATTTCAAAACATTTTCTCAATCTTCGAGTAGTTTTTGTAACAAAACCCCATTTAGCATGGCGCGTTTGATCATAGCGAAGGCACCCATTGTAGGTTGCTTATCGATTTCTGAAGCAACAATTGGTAGCTCTGTGTGGAATGTCGTTAATGACTGGTTTTCGACATTACGACGAATCGCTGGGAAGACAATCTCTTTTGCCATGGTAATGTCACCAGCAATAATGATTTTCTGCGGGTTGAACAGGTTAATAGTGATTGCGATGGCTTTGCCGAGCTGGTTACCCACTCGAACTAAGCTCTGTTTGGCTAACTCGTCGCCATTTAATGCGTGTGAGCAAACATCTTCAATAGTTATGTGCTCTTTTAGAGCAAGTGTTGACTCATACCCTTGTTCAATCAGCTTTTTAACGCGTTTGACAATTGCTGGGTTAGCCGCAACCGTTTCTAAGCAGCCAAAGTTGCCACATTGGCATTGTTCACCTAGCGGATCGATTTGGATATGACCAATTTCACCCACATTGCGGTTGTGCCCTAAGAACACTTGGCCATTGACGATAATACCAGCACCAGTACCACGGTGAACACTGACCAATATGGAATCTTGGCAGTCGCGGCTTGCGCCAAAGTAATGTTCTGCCAGAGCTAAACCACGAATATCGTTACCTACAAAACACTCTACTTTGAATTGAGCACGAACTAAGTCAGCGAGCTCGAGTTTGTCGATGTCGGTATTTGGCATGTATTCAACAACACCCGTAGTCGGGTTAACCAGCCCAGGTAGGGTAATGCCAATAGCAATAAGCTGTTCGATTTTAGGGCTGTGTTCTTTTAGAAATTCGCGAAGCGATGTCACCAAGCCTTCGCTAAGTTCACTTTGATTGGTGTAGTAAAAATCATTATGGGAGAAGGCCATTTCACGGCCACCCAAATCGTAAAGAGAGAACTGCACATAATCTCGACCGAGACGTACTGCGACAGAGTGGAAAGGCTCCACAGCTGTCGTTAGAGAGATGGCTCTGCGTCCACCTGTTGAGGCTTGTTGAGCGACCTCTTTGATAAGGCCGCGCTCCAATAATTGGCGGGTAATTTTGGTAACGCTTGCAGGTGCCAGCTGGCTAACATCAGCAACTTGAATGCGAGAAATAGGCCCTTGTTGGTCTATTAAACGGTAAACCGCTGCACTGTTAAGTTGTTTTACTAAATCTACGTTACCTATTTGTCCGCCATTCATGCTCAATTTTGCTCGTATTGTCCGTTAACAATTGTGCCTTGGACATTATAATCTCTATCGAATACGGTCAAGTTAGCAATCATGCCTTTCTTAATGCGGCCAAGCTTGTCTTCTAAACCCATTGCTTTAGCAGGGTAAAGCGTCGCCATTCGTAGAGCTTCGTCCAAAGCGATACCAGCGTGTTCAACTGTGTTCTGAACCGCCTCAATCATTGTAAGTGCGCTGCCACCTAGTGTGCCGTTTTCATCCACGCACTTACCATCCTTGTAATATACTTTCTTACCGACAAAAATAAAGTAATCCATGTCAGCACCCGCTGGAGCTGTGGCGTCCGTCACTAATACTAACTTTTCACCTTTCACTTTATGCGCGATGCGAATGTTCGCATAGTCAACATGGAAACCATCGGCAATCACACCGGCGTAGACATCTGGCGTATCGTAAATAGCACCAACAACGCCCGGCTCACGACCTGTCATTGGCGTCATCGCATTAAATAAATGCGTTGCGAATGTAATGCCAGATTCAAAACCTTTACGGGCTTCTTCGTAAGTGGCATTAGTGTGGCCAATTGAGACCACAATACCTGCTTTACGTAGCTTTTCGATATGCTCTGGTGCGTTTTGTTCTGGAGCTAAGGTCACTTTTGCGACGAGGTCGCGGTTTTCACAGATAAGGTCGATCATTGCATCGTCAGATTGACGAATGAAGTCAGGGCTATGAATGCCTTTTTTCGCAACGTTTAGGTAAGGACCTTCTAGGTGTAGGCCAAGAGAGTGGTTTTGGTTCTGGCTGTGGTATTCGCGAGCTGCGGTCAATGCTTGGCGCATATTGTCATCAGATGAAGTAATCAGCGTAGGTAAGAAGCTAGTACAGCCTGACTTAAGGTTAGCTCTATGCATGGTATGGATAGTGTCGGCGGTTATTTCGTCATTGAACATCACACCGCCACAGCCGTTTAGCTGCAAATCAATAAAACCCGGGCTTAGGTTTGCGCCGTTTAAATCCACGCACTTAATGTCACTTGGAAGCTCTGCGCTAGGCAGAACCGACTCGATTTGGTCACCATTGATTAGCACCGCATGATTGGTGAGAACGTCACTACCCGTGAAGATCTTACAGTTAGTTAATGCATACATAGTTAGCGAATCCTTGTGTTGTATTCTCTTTAGCTCATTGCGGTTATCGAAACAGTGAAGATTCGACTTAGTTTTCTGCTTGTAGCAATGAGACGGATTTAGTAGTCAGCAAGTTTTAATTAGATAAAACAGTCAAAGTAACTTAATGATAATGAGGGAGTTATTGTTATTTTATGTGTAGTCATTACATTGGAAAAGTTGATTCCAATCGCAAAATAATCGCTACTTAGTGCAACTCTCTCAGGCAAAATCCTACTTAGATTTTGCTATTTTTTCGTATGATAAAATAAGTTTTATGATCTAGCTAGCAAAAAGCCTCTATTTTGGCAAAAACTGGTGATTATGATCACAAATGGTGAGGTTTTAATTTGCGGAGCAAAATTAATTTCATAAACTGAATAGGACTAAATTGAACGGCTAAAATAAGTCGTCCAACAAAATTCAAATCCTATAGGGGGAACTTAAGGTGAATATGCTAGGATATGCACAGAAGCTAGGTAAAGCGTTAATGCTACCTATCGCAACGCTTCCGATTGCGGCGCTTCTACTACGTTTGGGTCAAGGCGACCTTTTAGACATTCCATTTATGGCGCAAGCTGGTGGAGCGATTTTCGGTCAACTGCCTCTGCTATTCGGTCTAGGTATTGCGATTGGTCTTTCTAAAGACGGTAACGGTGCAGCAGGTCTTGCTGGTGCAGTTGCTTACTTCGTTCTAACTGCGACAGCAACAACAATCAACGCTGACGTTAACATGTCATTCTTCGGTGGTATCTTCGCAGGTATCATTGCAGGTCACTCTTACAACGCATTCCATGCGACTCGTCTTCCAGAATGGTTGGCATTCTTCGCAGGTAAGCGTCTAGTTCCTATCATGGCTGGTCTATTTGCTCTAGTAGCAGGTGCGATCTCAGGTGTGGTTTGGCCTAGCATCCAAGGTGGTCTTGACGCTCTAGCACACGCAGTATCAACTTCTGGCGCAATTGGTCAGTTCGTTTATGGTACGCTTAACCGTGCACTTATCCCTGTAGGTCTTCACCACGTTCTTAACTCATACTTCTGGTTCGGTATGGGTACGTGTCAAGAAGTTCTAGTTACTGGCGCTCAAGCTGCTGGTCAAGCGCTTCCTTCTCTACAACAGCTTTGTGTAGACCCAGCTCTTGCTAAGACTCTAGTAGCTGGTCAAGCTCATACATTCGAGTTTGCTAACTCTGTAACTCCTGAAATCACAGCAACAGTTAAAGAAGTTACTGAAACAGTGAAAACTGGTGACCTACACCGCTTCTTCGGCGGCGATAAGAGCGCTGGTGTATTCATGAACGGCTTCTTCCCTGTAATGATGTTTGGTCTACCAGGTGCAGCACTAGCAATGTACCTAGCAGCACCTGCTGAGAAACGCAGCCAAGTTGGTGGTGCACTATTCTCTGTAGCATTCTGTTCATTCCTAACTGGTATCACAGAGCCACTAGAGTTCATGTTTGTATTCCTAGCACCTGCACTATATGCAATGCACGCAGTATTTACTGGTCTAGCTCTAGTTGTTGCTAACATGTTTGGTACGCTACACGGCTTCGGCTTCTCTGCTGGTCTAATCGACTTCGTATTGAACTGGGGTCTAGCTACGAAACCATTCACACTACTACTAATCGGTCTAGGCTTCGGTGCTCTATACTTCTTCACATTCAGCTTCGCAATCCGCGCTTTCAACCTGAAGTCGCCTGGTCGTGAAGACGATGATGTAGAAGTAGAAGTTGACGGTGACGTGAAAAACGGTGACCTAGCTCGCCAATACCTAAAAGCCCTAGGTGGTCACGATAACCTAACTTCAATCGATGCTTGTATCACACGTCTACGTCTAACGCTTAAAGACCGCTCTGTTGCTGACGAAGCTGTACTTAAAAAGCTAGGTGCGAAAGGTGTAGTGAAACTAGGTGAAAATAACCTACAAGTTATCCTAGGCCCTCTAGCTGAAATCATTGCCGGTGAAATGAAGTCTATCGGTGCTGGTGAAGACTTATCAGAAGTAAAACTTCCATAGTCTAGCTACTCATTGATTTCCATAGTAAAGCCTCTCATATGAGAGGCTTTTTTTATGCCTCTTTTGTTCTGCTTTTTCACCGTTCAAGTTTCAGTACTAAAATAATCTTGTGAAAATGCGAGTTCTTGTTGAGGTTTCGCAAGGAATTGTGGATCATTAGCGTTTATATATCTGACAATACTTAAAACATAGAGGTGTTATAGATGAGTGAAGCTGAGGCTCGTCCATCGAACTTTATTCGCCAAATCATTGATAAAGATTTAGCGGATGGCAAGCATACTAGCGTGCATACTCGTTTTCCGCCGGAGCCAAATGGTTACCTGCATATCGGTCACGCAAAATCTATTTGTTTAAACTTCGGTATTGCTCAGGACTATCAGGGACAATGTAATCTTCGTTTTGATGATACAAACCCTGAAAAAGAAGACGTTGAATACGTTGAGTCGATTAAGAATGATGTAAGCTGGTTAGGCTTTGAGTGGTCTGGTGACGTGTGTTATTCATCAAACTACTTCGATAAGCTTTACGAGTATGCGGTTGAATTGATTAATAAAGGCTTAGCGTATGTTGACGAGCTAAGTCCAGAGCAGATCCGCGAGTATCGAGGAACGCTTACCGCACCTGGTAAACCAAGCCCATATCGTGATCGTTCAGTTGAAGAGAACTTAGCGCTATTCGAAAAAATGCGTGATGGCGGCTTCGAAGAGGGTACAGCTTGTCTTCGTGCCAAGATCGACATGAGTTCATCATTTATGGTTATGCGCGATCCTGTGCTTTATCGTGTTCGTTTCGCTCACCACCATCAAACAGGTGACAAGTGGTGCATTTATCCGATGTATGACTTCACTCACTGTATTTCAGATGCGCTTGAGGGCATTACCCACTCGCTATGTACGTTAGAGTTCCAAGATAACCGTCGCTTGTACGACTGGGTTCTTGAAAACATCACTATTGATTGCCAACCGCATCAGTATGAGTTCAGTCGTCTGAACTTGGAATACACAGTGATGTCAAAGCGTAAGCTTAACCAACTGGTGACTGAGAAACTGGTTAACGGCTGGGATGACCCGCGTATGCCAACGATTTCTGGTTTGCGTCGTCGTGGATTTACGCCTGCTTCAATTCGTGAATTCTGCAAACGTATCGGTGTGACAAAACAAGAGAACATGATCGAGTTTGGTTCTCTAGAGTCATGCGTTCGCGATGATTTGAATGAGAACGCTCCTCGTGCAATGGCTGTTTTAGATCCTGTGAAAATTGTGATCGAAAACTACCAAGGTGAAGGTGAAACCTTATCAATTGCAAATCACCCGAATAAACCAGAAATGGGTACACGTGAAGTACCATTTACTCGTGAAGTTTGGATTGAACGTGAAGATTTCCGCGAAGAAGCCAACAAGAAGTATAAGCGTCTTGTTTTAGGTAAAGAAGTTCGTTTACGTGGTGCTTATGTGATCAAAGCAGAGCGCATTGAGAAAGACGAAGCTGGCAATATTACTACGATTTTCTGTAGTTACGATGCTGATACGCTAGGTAAAAATCCAGCTGACGGTCGTAAAGTGAAAGGCGTTATTCACTGGGTATCAGCGGATAAAGGTCTACCTGCTGAGATTCGCCTGTATGATCGCTTGTTTACTGTTGCTAACCCTGCGGCGGCGGATAACTTTGCTGAAACCATCAATCCAGAGTCTCTAGTTGTGTCAAAGGGCTTTGTAGAGCCAAGTTTGGCAGCAGCAGATGCTTCTCAAGGTTACCAATTTGAGCGTATGGGTTACTTCTGTGCGGACATCAAAGACTCTAGTGCTGAATCTTTGGTTTTCAACCGTACCGTTGGTCTACGTGACACTTGGGCTAAGGTCGAAGCAAAATAATCACTTTAAGCCTCTCTTTTCTGAGAGGGGCTTTAGATACTAAAAAACCAGCCACAATGGCTGGTTTTTTTAATTCTACCCATTTAGCGTGTTAACGAGGTTCGTGCGCTTTAGGGTTATCTTTGCATGCACCACCAATGCACTTACCATAGAGGTAAAGGCTGTGGTTGGTGAGTTCGATATTATAACGAGCTGCAATCTCTTTTTGACGAGTTTCAATCACATCGTCAGAGAACTCGATAACCTCACCACAATCTAGGCACACAAGGTGATCATGATGGTGCTGAGTAGAAAGCTCAAATACCGATTTACCACCTTCGAAGTGATGGCGTGTAACAATACCCGCATCATCAAATTGGTTTAGAACACGGTAAACCGTAGCTAAACCGATCTCTTCTCCAAGATCGATGAGCTTCTTGTACAGATCTTCTGCACTGATATGTTGGTACTCTGGCTTCTGCAGTACTTCTAAAATTTTTAGTCGCGGCAGCGTGACTTTCAGTCCCGCGTCTTTAAGTGCCTTATTGTTGTCTGACATAAACTTTCCTGTAATGATCTGCAGCAATAAACAGATTTCAGTAATCTATTCATTATAGGGTACTACAGCGTAACAATAAACCTCGAACTTCAAAGGGTTACTAAGTATTAACATAGAAGGCGAACAATGTCACTTTACAAACACGTCTGACCAGTTACAATTCGTTTACATATGAAGTTGGATTGCGAGTTATGGATAAACGATTAGCGAAAATTTATAAACCCAAATACGTGAAGTTTGCATTGAACATCTGGCCACCTTTTTGGGGAGCCGGGATAAAAATCACTGAGATCAGTGAGGATTTTCGTTCAGTTAAAGTGCGATTAAAACTGAAGTGGTGGAACAAAAATGCCAATCGTTCCCAGTTTGGCGGCAGTATTTTCGCCATGACTGATCCTATCTATTCGTTGATGTTGATGGGAATTCTTCGCGAGCAATATTATGTTTGGGATAAAGAAGCCAGTATCGATTTTATCAAGCCAGGTTTTTCTGACTTAAATGCTGAGTTTGTAGTGAGCCAAGATATGTTGGACGGCATTCTACACAGTACGGCAACAGGGGATAAGTGCTTTCCAGAGTTTGTCACCCACATTCACAACCAGCATGGTGAGGTCGTCGCCACCATTCAACGTAAACTTTATATCCGTAAGAAGCCTAAATACCGCGCAGAAACAGAAAATGATACTACGTCGGTGCAAGCTTAGTTTTTGCCAGTAGTACACAACACGGTTATGGTTTGGTTTATTATTAACTGAATTAATGATGTAGTGAGGTGTCAGTGAAGCGTTTAGTCATTTTAGGTTTAACAGTGCTCTTTAGCGGCACTGTACTTTCAGAAACCTTAACACCTGAAATTTTGAGACAGCTCAACGACGATCTTGCTCATATTAAATTTAAGCAAGTTGACCCTAAAATCACAATCTCTGATATGCATCTTGCGCTCAATGATGGGATTTTGTTTAGAACGACCACATATCGATATGCGGGAGACCCTGAAACAGAATCAATGACTACCTGGATGCTAGAGGCGATGACTCAGCAAGTCTGTCAGCAACTGATGCCTATACTTAATGGACGGTTTAGTAATGTTAGCCAAATTGCTGCAACAGAGTCGATTGAGTTTGAAACAGGCCAAATTGCTTCAAAAACCCGAATTTGTAGTACTTCTGATACACAATCAAAATAAAAAAACCTCCGAAATGGAGGTTTTTTTGCATTCACTTTGGCGAGTGAATTAATCTTCTAGCTCAGCTAAGCACATTTCTTCATAAAGTTGCTTAGTCCAGTTAGATACACGCTCGTCAGTTAGTTCTGGCTGGCGGTCTTCGTCGATACATAGGCCAACGAATTGTGACTCATCGCCTTCAACAAGTGCTTTAGAAGCTTCAAACTCGTACCCTTCAGTTGGTGTGTAACCAATGATAGTACCGCCTTTTGCTTCAACGATGTCACGTACTGTACCCATAGCATCACAGAAGTACTCTGCGTAGTCTTCTTGGTCACCACAGCCAAAGATAGCAACAAGCTTAGTTGAGAAGTCAATGCCTTCTAGCTCTGGGAAGAAATCATCCCAATCTGCTTGAGCTTCGCCGTAATACCAAGTTGGGATACCTAAAAGCAGTAAATCGAAATTGTCGATATCTTCTTTGCTGCTTTTTGCAATGTCTTGAACGTGAACGAGCTGTTTACCCAATTGTTTTTGGATCATCTTTGCAATAGCTTCTGTGTTGCCAGTATCGCTACCAAAGAATAGACCTACACTTGCCATAGATTCAGTACCTTTTCATTGTCTGTGTTGGATTAAGGAACCGGAACGTTAGCCGAGTCCTGTGCCTTCCCAGCTGAGCTGAATAATGCCTTTTGCGACAAAACCTGCACACCCTAAGAACAGCACAAGCCATACAATACGTCGACCAAAAACAGGAACATTACCTTGTTTGAGGACATCTTTGATTGCCATACCGATCAAAAAGAAGATCGCTGCAAACAGTAGATCCAAACCAATAGATTCCAGTTTGTTTATGTAGTCGTAAAGCATGGTATTCCTTTATGCCAATATGCTTGCGCGGAACTATACCACTGTTGTTCGATAAAGTTAATGCGTGCTCGCAGTCGAGTAATGGTTTGACGTCAAATTTAGATAAATTTGCGTATAGCTCTTAGTACTTCTGCCGGTTTTTCTGCATGAAGCCAATGCCCAGTATTGGCAATAACATGCGCTTTGGCATTTGAAAATTGAGCTTGTATCAAAGGCTGATGTTCGGCCGTGAGGTAATCTGAGTCTCCGCCTTTAATAAATAAAATCGGAACATTACTTTTCTCAATTGGTTGCCAGCTCAAGATAGCTAAGTAGTTACGCTTCAAACTCTCAACATTAAAACGCCAAGCAAGATAGTCATCCTGTTTATACAAAGATTTACCAAGAAATTGGCGAACCCCTTCCATTTCGATGTGTTGACTCATCAGTCCCATAGCATCGGCGCGCGACGTTGGCTTACTGGCAATCACCGCGTCTAGTCCAGACAATACATTGTCATGTCTGCGCACAGTGTACTCGACTGGAGACATGTCCATCACAATCAGTTTTGAAAGTGGATAATCAAAATCACACAAACGCATAGCAACTTTGCCACCCATTGAATGACCGATGACAATTGGCTTAGTGATATCTAATGACTCAAGCAGTTGCACCACATCTTGAGCCATCAAGGTGTAGTTATGATCATCGCTATGGAAAGAACGACCATGGTTACGTAGGTCGATACTAATGACATCAAAGTCTTGTTTTAGGTCTCTAGCCAAAACACCAAGGTTGTTCAAGTCTCCGAACAGACCGTGGATGAGGACGACAGGTAAGCCTTGACCTTCTCTTTTATAGTTCAATAAAGCTGACATTTTTCTGTTATTCGTGATGTGTTTAACGTAGAGGTTCATCGCGGAACTCGTTATAATCACCCAGAGTTTAAACATAGAGACTGTGAAAAGCGAATGAAAACAATTGAGGTTGATGAGGATCTATACCGTTATATTGCAAGCCAGACCCACCACATTGGCGAAAGTGCTTCAGATATCTTACGACGTTTATTAAAGGTAGATGCAGCCGAAACGGAACAGAAACCAGCTGCCGCTAAAACTATCGTCGTTAGTAAAGAGAACCCTCAGGTAGAGGCGGTAGATTCAGTAAAAGAAATGCGCTCACTGCTGATTTCTGACGAGTTTGCTGGATTGAAAAAAGCTATCGATAGATTTATGTTGGTACTATCAACTCTGCATCGCTTAAATCCAGAAGGCTTCTCTGAAGCTTCACAAGTTAAAGGTCGCAAACGCGTTTATTTCGCAAATAATGAAGCGGCTTTGCTAGAAAGCGGCAATACGACTAAGCCGAAAGCAATTCCTAATACCCCTTTCTGGGTTATCACCAACACTAATACCAGTCGTAAAAGGCAAATGGTGGAGCAGGTGATGACCATGATGGATTATCCCGCCGAACTCATCGAAAAAGTGACGGCATCCATCTAAGATTTCGATTCAAACCTCATAATGTTCATATTGAAACGAGTATTATGAGGTTTTTTTTATTTTTAAGCTTAATTTTGAAAGGACGTCTGTTATGGCTATACACCCACGCGCGGGCCAAAAGGCTCAGCAAGAAGACCTGCATAATATTCCTGCGCTCGTTGCTAATTACTTTTTAATTCAACCTGAAGCTGGCAACCAAGCACAAAGTGTGCAATTTGGTACTTCCGGTCACCGTGGTTGCGCTGACAAAGCAACCTTCAATGAAAACCACATTTTAGCAATAGCGCAAGCTGTTGCTGAAGTTCGTGCAGAAAAGGGCACTACAGGTCCACTTTTCGTAGGTAAAGATACTCACGCATTGTCAGAGCCTGCATTCTCAACTGTCGTTGAAGTGCTTGTAGCAAACGGCGTTACTGTTATCGCTCAAGAGAACAATGGCTACACCCCAACACCGGGTATTTCTCACGCTATTCTTACTCATAACTTAGCAAATGCGGATAAAGCGGATGGTATTGTTATCACACCATCGCATAACCCACCGCAAGATGGTGGCATCAAGTACAACCCAACGCATGGCGGTCCAGCAGAAGCAGAACTTACTCAGGCTATTGAGGATCGTGCTAACGACATCATTGCTAATGAAATGAAAGACGTGAAACGTCTTCCTATTGCAGTAGCAAAAACTCTGCCTTTATTCCAAGAGCGTGACCTTGTTAAGCCGTACATCGATGACTTGGTAAATGTGATTGATATGGAAGCGATTCAGAAGTCAAACCTGAAAATCGGCGTTGATCCATTAGGTGGTTCAGGTATCGATTATTGGCGTCAAATTGCCAGCGCTTACAACTTGGATCTGACGTTAGTCAGCGAAGCGGTAGACCCATCATTCCAGTTTATGTCTTTAGATAAAGACGGCGTGGTTCGCATGGACTGTTCATCACCTTATGCGATGGCGGGATTACTGGCGCTTAAAGATGACTACGATTTAGCATTTGGTAATGACCCAGATTATGACCGACACGGTATTGTGACGCCAAAAGGCCTAATGAACCCGAACCACTATTTGGCTGTTTGTATCGACTATCTCTACCGTCATCGTAGCCAGTGGCGTGACGATGTGGCAGTAGGTAAGACGCTAGTATCGAGTGCGCTAATTGACCGTGTGGTTGCCGACCTTGGCCGCACACTGTGTGAAGTACCTGTGGGCTTTAAGTGGTTTGTAGATGGTCTGTATAACGGCGAGTTTGGCTTCGGTGGTGAAGAAAGTGCTGGTGCGTCCTTCTTACGTAAAGACGGAACGCCATGGTCAACGGACAAAGACGGTATCATCCTTTGCTTGCTAGCTGCTGAAATTACCGCGGTAACGGGTAAGAATCCACAAGAGTACTACGAAGAGCTGGCAGCGAAGCACGGTGAATCTAAGTACAACCGTATTCAAGCTGTTGCCAACACTGAACAAAAGAATGTACTTAAGAAACTGTCTCCAGAAATGGTAGCGGCAGAAACGTTAGCTGGTGATGCCATCACAGCTCGTTTGACGCACGCTCCAGGTAACGGTGCTGCAATCGGCGGTCTGAAAGTGACGACAGAAAACGGCTGGTTTGCGGCTCGTCCGTCAGGCACAGAGGACATCTATAAGATTTATTGTGAAAGCTTCAAAGGTGAAGAGCATTTGAAACTGATCGAGGCAGAAGCGCAAGAAATCGTCAATCAGGTGTTTGCCGCGGCAGGTCTGTAATCTTAATCTGATAGATTAACGATTAGTTCTACTATTAATAATATTGTAATAAGCGGTCGCAAATTGCGGCCGTTTTTTTATGCAATAGTTTCGAATAAAACGCAGATAAAAAAACACCGCCATTTAGGCGGTGTAAGAAAATTTGACAGACAGGTCAAAAATACAGGAAGTACACACATCGACTAGGGGATAACTAGCCAAAGTGTGGTGGTAGAATCTACCTAACTCGAAAATCGAGATTGCAAACACAACATCGCAAGCGCAAGTCAATTGATTCTACAGAGAATCAAGCCGTTCAGACTCGCGTTTGCGGGATGAAATATAGAATTTCTCTGGCTGTTCGGCAATGGACAATTTATAATGTTTCAGATTAAAAAAACTAATGCTTTAGAGAGTCGCTATGTCTAGACGTTTGCCTCCACTTAACTCGCTAAAAGTTTTCGAAGCTGCAGCGCGCCATTTGAGTTTTACTCGCGCAGCCGAAGAACTGTTTGTGACCCAAGCTGCGGTCAGTCATCAGATTAAAGCCCTTGAAGAATTCTTGGGATTAAAACTGTTTCGTCGCCGTAATCGTTCATTATTACTTACCGAAGAAGGGCAAGGGTATTTTCTTGATATCAAAGATATATTTACCTCTTTAGCCGAAGCGACAGATAAGGTGTTAGAGCGAAGCGAAAAAGGTGCGTTGACCATCAGCTTACCGCCGAGCTTTGCGATTCAGTGGTTGGTTCCTAGGCTTGCTGACTTTAATGAGCAAGAACCTGACATTGATGTGCGCATAAAGGCGGTGGACATGGATGAGGGTTCGCTAACGGATGACGTTGACGTAGCGATTTACTACGGTCGCGGCAATTGGCCTGGTTTACGTGCTGATAAGCTCTATCAGGAGTTTTTGGTGCCACTCTGCTCTCCAGCACTGTTACTTGGCAATAAGCCTTTAGATGCGCTATCCGATTTGTCAAAACACACCTTATTGCATGATACCTCTCGTAAAGACTGGAAGCAGTTTGCGAAACAAAACGAGATTGATGGCGTAAATGTGAATCATGGCCCGATATTCAGTCACTCGACTATGGTGCTGCAAGCTGCGGCACATGGGCAAGGGATTGCTTTAGGGAATAACGTATTAGCCCAACCCGAGCTTGATGCTGGGCGATTGATTGCTCCGTTTGATGAAGTACTGGTCACCAAGAATGCGTTTTACGTCGTGTGCCATGATAAACAAGCAGATATGGGACGTATCGCGACCTTTAGAGATTGGATGTTAGCTAAGGCACAGAGTGAGCAAGAGGAACTTCTGGATGAATAATGTTGTGTTTGATGGCCCAGAAAATGGACCACTGTTCTTATTTGCTCACGGTGCGGGCGCTGGAATGGACCACGAGTTCATGCAAGATGTCACCACGCGTTTGGCTGAAAAAGGGGTTCGCGTTGCTCGTTTCAATTTTCCTTATATGGAAAAACGTGCAATAGATGGCAAAAAACGCCCACCTGATCGTGCGCCTAAACTGTTAGAGGCGATGACTGCAGTCATAGAGGAAGTTGCTGATGGTCAGCCGATAGTGATTGGTGGTAAGTCGATGGGAGGACGCATGGCATCCATGCTATCTGAACATCCCATGGTTCAATCCATTGCTTGTCTAGGTTTCCCATTCCATCCTCCTGGTAAACCAGAAAATTATAAAGGCGCACATTTAGCGACGATCGATAAACCGATTCTTATTATCCAAGGAGAGCGAGATACGTTTGGGAAATTTGAAGAATTCGAACAGTTCGAGTTTTCAGACCAAGTCTCAACCAGCTTTATTCCCGATGGTGATCATAGCTTTAAGCCTCGCAAGTCTTCGGGGTTCACGGAAGCCCAAAATAGACAGTTAGCCGTAGATCGTCTCGCGTTGTTTATCAAAGGGATCTCTGATGTCTAGCCGCTTTCTTGTCATAGTCGCTTCTATTTCGGGGCTGTTGAGTGTTGCGCTTGGAGCGTTTGCTGCCCACGGTTTGAAAAAGATACTGTCGCCTTATCTTATTGGCGTTTTCGAAACGGGCGTGACTTATCAGTTTATTCATACTTTAGCTATCTTACTGTGTGCTTTGTTGGCAACGATCGTTAGCAACCCTAATTCTCGAAAGGCATTTCATCGTGCTGCGATTTGCTTTATCATCGGCATCCTTTTCTTTAGCGGTAGTCTATACGCCTTAGCGCTAACAGGGGTGAAGTGGTTTGGACCTATCACTCCAATGGGCGGCGTGATGTTTATGGTAGGTTGGGTATTTCTCGCCTACGCTGGATATCAGATGACTGACGAAACAACCAAAGATGGAGTCAATCAGTGAAACAAGTAATGCTTTATTGCCGCTCTGGATTCGAGAAAGAGTGTGCAGGTGAGATTCAAGACAAAGCGAATGCCATTGAAGTATTCGGCTTCCCTAGAGTGAAGAATAACTCTGGCTATGTGATATTTGAATGTTACCAAGCAGGCGATGCAGATAGATTGATTCGTGAGATCGATTTCCAATCACTGATTTTTGCTCGTCAAATGTTTGCCATCGCGAGTGAACTAGAGTCACTCCCAGCAGAAGACCGTATTACGCCGCTACTTGAGTCATTGGAGTCCATTGAGCAATTTCCTCGCTGTGGGGATTTACGTATTGAAACTCCTGACACTAATGAAGCGAAAGAGCTACTTAAGTTCTGTCGTAAGTTCACGGTGCCGGTTCGCCAAGCGATGCGTGGTAAAGGTTATCTGTTCAATAAAGAGCATAGTAAGAAGCCAGTGCTGCATATTTGCTTTATTCGTTCAGGACACTGCTTTGTTGGTTACTCCTATCCAGAAAATAGCTCAGCGTTTTTCATGGGTATCCCTCGTCTTAAGTTCCCGGTGGATGCGCCAAGTCGCTCAACATTAAAGCTTGAGGAAGCATTCCATGTCTTTATCCCTAAAGAAGAGTGGGATACTCGATTAGCATCAGGCATGTGGGGCGTTGATTTAGGTGCTTGTCCAGGCGGTTGGACGTATCAATTAGTACGTCGTTCGATGTTTGTTCATGCTATCGATAATGGCATGATGGCAGACAGCTTAATGAATACTGGTCAAGTGAAGCATCATCAAGTCGATGGTTTTAAGTTTGAGCCACCACGTAAAAACGTTACTTGGTTGGTGTGTGATATGGTTGAGAAACCAGCTCGTGTTGCTCATCTGATGGGCGAGTGGTTGATTCGTGGTTGGGCGAAAGAGACTATCTTTAACCTGAAGTTGCCAATGAAAGGTCGCTATGACGAGGTTCTTCAGGATATTGAAAACCTTAAGGTATTCTTAATCGAGAACAAGGTGAAGTTTAAGCTTCAAGCTAAGCACTTGTACCACGACCGTGAAGAAATCACAGTGCACATCCAAGTGCTATCCAACATCTCGCCACATTAAAGCGTATGGGGGCTTAAGACTGAGCGCTTGAGCCCTCGAATCTGATATCTTGTAAATTAAAGCCTAACTCAATGTCGGTTTTTAGTGCGGCAACCTGCTTACACTTTCTCGCCATTTCAATATGCTCATCTAACTTCTTACGGTATTTAGCTGCGAGGTCATCCGAGGTATAAGCCGACTCAATATCGGTGAACTGATTAAGGATTTCCTTGGCCGCTTTAGGTCCTACCCCAGCAACCCCAGGTACTTGTGATGAGCTGATTCCAGTTAACCCCCAGTAGTCGGCAAGTTGCTCCGGTTTGACCCCAAACTCTTGCTCAACAAATGGTGCGTCTAGCCAACGGTGTTGGAAATAATCGCGAATTTGTAATGTTGGCGAAAGTATCTGGCAATAGCCTTTATCTGTAGAAATAATGGTGACTTTCTCGTTGTGACTGGCTACTTTTACCGCCAAGGTCGCGACCAAGTCATCAGCTTCATCGCCTTCAGAAAGCAAGGAATCGATGCCTAATTGCCACCAAGCATCTTGTATTTTTTCCAAACCATTGAATAAAGGCTCAGGCATAGGTTTACGGTTTTGCTTGTATTCAGGAAGGATGTCAGCGCGCCAACCTCGATCCTGTTCATGATGGTCAAACACGGCAATGATATGCGTGGGTTTGGACTCGTCTAAAATGCGATGTAAGGTTCTCGACGTGGTTTGAATGGTTCTATCGATATCTGTTGGGTCGGGTTGAACCGCATGTACTCGGCGGATGAGATTGAGTGCATCGATGATAACGAGATGAATTGACATAAATTTAAGGCCACTTGAGAACGTGGCCTTATTGTAAATAATCTTCAGTTGAGTTTCAGTGTTTTATTCGCCGTTGGCGATTCGATAACATGGAACATACTCAGAACCCGGTAATTTCATGCGTTGTTGCGCCACGAAATCAGCTAACAATCGGTCCATTTTCTTCATTAATGATTTATCACCGTCAATGATAAATGGTCCATGTTTCTCTATCTCTTTGATGCCTTCAGCTTTAACGTTACCAGCCACGATGCCAGAAAACGCTTGGCGCAGGGCGGCTGCTAGGTTTTCAGGTCTTTGGTTAAGATGTAAATCTAACCCTGCCATATTTTCATGAGTGGGGTCGAACGGAAGTTGGAACTCAGGTTCAATATGCAGTGACCAGTTGTAGCTGTATGCATCGCCCGTTTTTTTACGATGTTCTTTTACCGTTGGCATCGCCTGTTTCATGATTTGTGCAGCTTTCTCTGGATTATCAATAATGATCTGATAATACTTCGTCGCTTCTTCACCAAGGGTCGAACGGACAAACTCATCAATGGAGCGGAAGTAGGCTTCGCTCTCTTTTGGACCTGTCAGGACGATTGGCATTGGCTGGTCGGCATTATTCGGATGCATCATGATACCAAGGATATATAGTAGTTCTTCCGCTGTCCCTGGACCACCTGGGAAAATAATAATACCGTGGGCAATTCGAACAAACGCTTCCAAGCGCTTTTCAATGTCGGGCATGATAACCAGCTCATTGACGATTGGGTTTGGTGGCTCGGCCGCAATAATTGATGGTTCGGTTAAACCTAGATAACGCTGCTCAGTATAACGCTGTTTGGCGTGACCAATCGCGGCTCCTTTCATTGGTCCTTCCATTGCGCCTGGACCACAACCAGTGCAGATATTAAGCTCTCGTAGACCAAGTTCGTTACCGACTTCTCGAGTGTACTGGTATTCTGTTGGGTTTATGGAGTGTCCGCCCCAACAGACAATCAAATTAGGTTCGATACCCGGAATCAATGTGCCCGCATTACGTAAGATACCAAACACTAAGTTAGTGATATGGGTAGAGTTGGTCAGGTTAAGTCGCTGACTATCGGCCAAGTGCATGTTGACGTATACGATGTCACGTAATACAGAGAAGAGGTGTTCTTGGATACTTTTGATAATATGACCATCCACGAATGCATGTTCTGGTGGATTGGCTAGTTCAAGTTTGATGCCGCGTTCACGGCGCATGACATTAACATCAAAAGTCTTATATTTGTCGAGCAGCTCTTTTGAGTTGTCGGTGTGGCTGCCGGAATTGAGTACCGCTAAGGTACAATTGCGATACAGTTGATAAAGGTCACTAGATGCGGTTTTTTTAAGACGCTCTACTTCTAGCTGAGACAGCAGGTCCATACTCCCTGCTGGGCTAATATGCGTGATCATAAGCATTTCCTTTTCTAGAACCGAAAGCGATTCATGTCTCGCTACTGTCTGTATTTGTTGGCTGAAAGCTTAAGAGTCAAATATCAGACAGTGAACCAATCGCCTTAGTTATTCGTGTTGTTATAGTTATTTGCGTTGCTATAGTTACTCGCGCTTTGCAGTCGGTCGCGTAGTTTTAGTTATTGGCTGTGGACTTAGTTCCAGCAATAGCTTCGGTTAAGTACACAGATAACTATTAGATTAGCAAATGTGACACAAGTTTCTATAACTATTTGAAAAATAAAAGAGGACTAGGGCTTCCAAGCCAATTGGTTAGGACCGAGTTTTTGAGTGTGTGCGATCGTTTTGTGTAAACGCTCAAGCACTTCATCTGGGGTGTCATTGTGACTAAAGGCCGTACTTGCTGCTGATAAAGTGATAGTGATCAGTTGGTCACGGAATTTGAATGGTAAGTTGCTGATTTTAGTTTGTATTTCTCTAACTTTAGCTTGGCAATAAGCTTCATTTTGCTCAGGCATAATCAGTACAAACTCTTCGCCAGAGAAGCGAGCAACGGTATCTGTCTTTGAAACTGTGCTTGAAATGGTTTTAGCGATTATTTTAAGAGCCTTATCTCCAGCGCTATAGCCAAAGTTGTGGTTTATGCTCTTAAACTTATCGATATCAAAGATAATAACCCAGAGTGGATGCTGATTCTTAAGCCAGCGACGATATTCGATCTCAAGTTTATCCAGCAATGCGGTACGATTGTAGACCTTAGTAAGGGGGTCTAACAGCATGCGTTTGGATTGATCCTCTAGGCGGCGTCGATAGTCTTGAGTGACATCGTAAAGTGACTCAAGCTGATTATTGCTGTGCGTCATTCTTTCTAACAAGGCTTGTTCACGAGCTTCGGCATGTTGCAGGCGCTCGGTTAGGGAAGCTAGTTGAGCAAACAATGGATTCATGGTTCGCTTAGCATCTTCTAAGTCTTGCAAGTTGGCGATACTGTTTTGTCCCGTAGTCACTAAATCACGGAGTTCTTTACTCATGATTTGTCGCTGCTCAAAGTAGATTTGATTCTGATCGAGGTTTTGAGCATTGCTTTTTAGTGAGGACGAAAGTGACGTATTTACTCGTTCTAAAAATTGCTCTGAGGTGCGACGCTCATATTTGGTGGCATCAATAACCAAACGTAGTACTTGTAAGGTCAGCTCGAGCAAGTTATTGCCTGAGGCATCAGTAAGTAGCTTAGAGCGAATTTCAAACAACTGCTCCCCAGGCTCACCGTCAAAATCAAGTTCTGTAATCAGGTTCTGAAGCTCGTCACCTAAGGTTAACAGTAAAGCGGAATCCGCACTGATTTCTGGTTCTTTGGAGGTTAACGCAGAGTTTGAGGTAATAATCTTGATGGCACGTTCATAAATTGCCAGCAGTTTCACCGCGTTATCAGTGAGTTTTAGTGAGTTGTTGTCGTTGTAAGCAAGGATGGAGCGCAGGTCACGCTTGATTTGAGCGGGTAGGCCAGCAACGCGCTGCAACGTTTCGCCACTGCGTCGAGTCTGCTCTTCCAATGAGCTTTGTTGTTTTTCCATGGCAACTGCCTTTTGACCGATCAGGCGCTCCAAAATAGCAAACTTTGGCACCAAACTACTGATGTCTTTGTTATGCTCTAACTCATGGCGTAATTCAATCAGTTTGTCATCAATTCGCGAGTGCGAACCAATATGGGCGTGACTTAAGGTACCAATAAAGCGTTTTAGAATGGTTTGCTCACGACGAGATTTCAGCGATGCATCTCGTTGAGCAACGCGTAATTGCTCCAACTGCATTCTAAGCTGATGGAGATTCTCCATTGTCTCGCTATCCTGTGAGCCCATAAATCCTATAAAAACAAACTAGTTGTCAAACTTATTGATGTATTGATTGATAATATCAAAAAACATCACAACGTCACGTAATCTTGCGTTCAAGTGCCGTATTTTTACTCACTAGTCAGTATTTTTTTGAACCCGTCCTCATTCTGAGAGGATGAGTGCACTTTTATTAGTCCTTGTTTTATAGCGGTTCGACATGCTTGTCGGATATCTTCAGTCGCTAAACTTGCAGCAGGTGCATTATCTATCGCCTTCAAATAAACCCAATGACTTTTACTTTCTTTCATACTGACATCACGTGCCATATGCGTGGCGATGAGTAAGATGTCAAGCAGCTCTTTATCATTGATGGCGGTGTAGGCTCGTGGCAAGAAGGGGTAGTTGGCCATGCCGACTCGGACGATACGATTGATGTTTCGATTTGGCTCAAATTCGTCCACCCAACTTTGAATTTCTTCGAATAAACTCTCTGCGGTTCGCGGCTTAATACTCGGTTCAATGTAGAGTAAGTTCGCGTCGGAGAAATGATAGATACGAGCGGGGCTTTCTATTTTGCTACGGATAAATTCACCAAATGCTCGTTCTAGTTCGAGACCCGATTTGTAACCGTTTTGAAGGTACATGTTTCTTAGGAACGGTACATCGATCATGACAAAACGAAGACGATCGCTTAGTGGCTCGTTAATGAGCTCACCAACCTGCCACTGTTCAAAGTAGCTTTGGGTACGCTGTAAAGAACTTGGTAAGTTAGCGTTCAATAAACGTAGGTTCGGTAAACCAGAGCGAGCATGGGTAAATAACGTGTCATTAAGTTCTTTTAACTCGGTTTTGTTACGTCGATAAACATAGAACAATCTCAGCCCCATCAGTGCCATGACAGAGAGGGCACAGAACAGACCAAAAGCGACTTTCTGGAACTTTTTCTGTTGCAGCAGTGCATCTTTGAGCTCTTGTTTTTGCGTTTCGTAGTGTAGGCCCTGTTCAACAAACTGTTTTTGTTGCCTGAAGGCGTCTTCACTTATTTGATTAAGCTGATCTTGCTGGTAAATGCGCAGCGAATTAGCTTTCTTAATTTCATCGAGTGCTTGTTGGTAGTGGCCTTGCTGTTCATGGCCTAACGCTAACAACTGGTATGCTTGCTGTTCTAGCGATGTTTGATTCAGGGATTTACTCAGCTCAAGTGCCTTGGTGGCATGTTCAATGACTTTGTCATTTTCTTGCTGGTGGTAAGCTAGTCCTGCGTACAATAGTGATGCACGCGCCTTAAGCGCCGGGTAATCGGCATAACTTAATAGGTTTTCTGCTCGGGTAAGATACTGCTCGGCAAGCGGATAGTTGTAGAGTTGCAAATACGTGGATGCCAAACTAATTCGAATATCGATGACTTTTTCGATATTTTTATCGGTTGCTTGGTGGTCGATAACATTAAAGTAATGCACTAAAGCCAAGTTGTATTTCCCTTGAAGGAAATAAATATCCCCCATGAGCTTTAACACATCCGCGAGGATAGGGGACTCAGGGTAATTGCCATAAAAATCGGCGGCTTGTGACAAGTGTTCAAGCGCTTTATCCAGTACCTGACGCTGCATGAATAACTGCGCTAGCAATTGGTTAATATGTGCCAGCTGATCGCTACTGTTCAGCTCGATTGCGGTCCAATAAGCGAGCAAGAGCTCAGATAGCGCTTCGTTGTAGCGTCGGTAGCGGAGGAAGTGGGTACCATAAGCGGTATGATATTCAACTTCCCATTTCGAAAGTTTATCTTGCGGTACGAATTCATTCGCCTTTTGATACATATGATTCGCGAGATCGTATTCATTTTCCGCCGAAGCTATCTCTGCTTGTAAGATTTTGATGCGGTAGCTGGTGCGGTTAGCAATGCTTTGGCCTTTACGAATCGCCTCAAGGTCTTTTTCTATAGTCTTGAGCGCATCTAACGCCTTTGCCCCTTCGCTGTCTGTCAGCCATAGTAAACGTGTCTTGAGAATACGTACATCCAATTCTAAGAACAGCAAGTGATATTGCTTGGTCATTGACTCGGCTTTATCTAAGCCTTGCAACGCCTCGCGGACTCGCCCCAAGTTAAACTGGGCTTGAGAAGCGATGATTAACGCATTCACCGTACTTAATGGCGTTCGAATGCGTTGGTCGGTATCGTCACGAGATAGGTTTGGAAGGCGATCATCATTGGGCTCTGCAAAACTGCGGTTTGTCAGGTAGTCGGTCGCGATTTCTAGCGCTTTGCTGGGCTCAATTTCGACCAACTTATCCGCCTCAACCAAGAGGGGAGAAGTAAAAGACGACGTTGCATTCGCCACACTACTTAGAAGCGCTGCAAAAATCCCTAATACAACCCAAAATTTAGAGCCCATGAAAGTGTCCATTTCCTGAAGTTTAAAAGGTTACTGTCTTGCCATACGAGCATTATGCTCAGGTGCTTGATATTGATTAGAACGGTATGGGTTGATGTCTAAACCACCGCGACGAGTGTATCTTGCATACACAGTTAACTTAGTTGGATTACAGTATTGCATCAAATCAGTGAAAATACGTTCGACACACTGTTCGTGGAATTCGTTGTGTTCGCGGAAGGACACTAAGTAGCGCAGTAACGCTTCTCGATCTATCTTTGCGCCTTGATATTGTATTTCCACGCTGCCCCAATCTGGCTGATTAGTGATCAAGCAATTTGATTTTAGCAGATGGCTATGAAGCGCTTCCTCAACGATTTCATCACCCGCAGCGTCTTTAAGAAGCTCTGCATCAAATTCGTAGTTATCGATGGCAATATCCTGGTCATCAATACATTCGCCTGCCATACCTACGATTTTGGTATTTTCGAAATCCGCGACAGGGGTCAGTTTGACACTGACCGTTTCGCCTGCGCAGTTAGACAGATCAGTTACAATTGTGGACTGCACTTGCTCCCAAGTTGCAAATCGCGTTTGATTGTAGCTATTCAAATACAGTTTGAATGACTTCGACTCGATAAGGTTTGCACTCGTAGCTGGAATGGACACTTCACCGACCGCGACTTGAGGTAAACCTTTAGCATTGAGCCATGAGATTTCATATAGCGTCCAAATATCACACCCTTGGAATGGCAGAGTTTTCCCTAGTTCAAGGTCATCACGATTTAAGCTTCTCGGCACTGGTTGCAATAAAGTGGCATCGTAGTGATTGGCGTACTCGGTTTTTTGGCCGAGGGTGAGACCTGAAAGCTCTTTAGCGTTGGAATATTTGCTCATAATTGTGTGATATTTCGATTAGAATAAGCTGAATTTTACGAGATCCCTGAATAGCTGTCATCCTTTGTCGTGGTAAAACGCGTTGTAAGCGAAGGATAACTGGAGAGAATATGAATCAAAGTGTACAACAAGCTTTGGAGGCGTTTTCAAAACGCTATCAACAAGCATGGCAAGAAAAACATCAAACACTTCCTGCTAGTGAAGAATTGCATGGATTAGTTTCCCCATGTATTGATAGCAAAGACGAGCAACAGGTTTATTGGACACATTGTCTTCGCGATGCTCCTGAGATGCTCGAAAACATCGAGCAAGGTATTGAGTTGAGCCTTCACGATGACATTAAAGGTTTTTACGGCCATCAATATAGTGCTGATATGGAAGCAACTTGGCAGGGTAACGAACTGACCTTACTGCAAGTTTGGAGTGACGATGATTTTACTCGTTTGCAAGAAAATATCTTGGGCCACTTGGTGACACAAAGAAGGTTGAAGCTTAAGCCTACGGTATTTATCGCGGCAACCGATGCCGATATGGACGTGATTTCAATCTGCAACATCACTGGAAATGTCATTCTGGAGCGTTTGGGTACCGATAGAAGAGATGTGATTGCTGAAGATATCGTCACTTTCCTCGATGGATTGGAGCCTAACGTTTAATTATGTATGTTGTTGAGCTTCATTTTGAGTGTTTTGATAACACCACCATCAGCGCAGTAGAAAAAGGTATTAATGGCCTGATGGATGCGCTGCGATATAACGGTCAGGTATTAGGGCGTGAATTTCCCATAGTGATGGGGGAAGGGGAGTTTTTTGTACGAGCTGTGTGTCCTGAACAAGAAAGCCTACATCCCAAACATCACTCTGATTTTGTGAAAGTCTGCCTCAAGCGTTTATCAGAGGCATGCCTGCTCGCACCTAAAGTAAGATTATTGGGACGCGATATTAACTCAGAGCAAGCGGCAGAAGATGAAGTACCAAGTTGGCAAGTGCTTTATACCACCTATGTGCACACTTGTTCTCCACTTCGAAGTGGTGAGACCTTATTGCCTATTCCGCTCTACCGAAACCCTCCGACTCTAAATGGAGACCATAAGTCGGTCATTAAATGGCAAACCGAATGGCAAGCTTGCGATGAGATTCAGATGGCAGGAGGATGTAAAGCTGAGCATGCCGCATTACGAGAGCTATCGGACATTGGTAGTGATATTTTCCGTCGTGGTTGGGATATTCGTGGCCGCATTGAGTACATTACACAAATTCCAACCTATTACTATCTCTACAAAGTTGGTGGTAAGGATCTAGCAGAAGAGAAAGCTCGCAAATGCCCTAAATGTGGTGGTGAATGGCTACTTGATGAGCCTTTGCATGACATTTTCTACTTCAAATGCGATACCTGCCGAATAGTGTCGAATATTTCTTGGGATCATCTGAAGTAAAACAGTTTGAACGCAGGGTTTAGAAAGTAAAAAAGGTTGAAGCGAGATGCTTCAACCTTTTTTGTATCTGAATTAAAAGCGAGTCATTACCAGCCTTTAACAACACCACCTTGGAAGATATCAGAAGCGGCGTTGTAGACTTCGTCAGTTTGGTATGCTTTAACGAAGTTTTGTACATTTTCAGCGTTTACATTGTCTTCACGAGCTACGATAAGGTTTACGTATGGCGACTCTTTATCTTCAACAAATACGCCGTCTTTTTGAGGTGTTAGGTTGATAGAGCTAGCGTACGTAGTGTTAATGACTGACAGCGCAACATCGTCGAGTGAACGTGGAAGTTGAGCCGCGTCAAGCTCAACGATAGTGATGTTTTTCGGATTGCTCTCGATGTCACGAACGGTAGCCAGTAGACCAACGCCATCACGTAGCGTGATCAGACCTTGTTGCTCAAGAAGCAGTAGAGAACGACCTAGGTTTGTTGGATCGTTTGGTACTGCAATGCGAGCACCATCTTGGATCTCATCCACAGACTTTACTTGCTTAGAGTAGCCTGCGATAGGGTAGACAAATGTGTTGCCTGCAACAGTCAGCTTATAGTTGCGGTCAGCAATTTGTTGATCCAAATATGGCTTATGTTGGAATGCGTTGATATCAATAGAGCCATCATCTAACGCTGCGTTTGGCGTCACGTAATCTGTGAAGGTAACCAACTCAACATCAAGGTTGTATTTTTCTTTTGCTACTTTCGCTGCTACTTCTGCAACCTGTGCTTCTGCACCGGCCATAACACCAACTTTGATTTTGCTAGTATCGGCTTCTTTCTCACCACAACCGGCTAGAACGAGTGCAGACGCTGCTGCTGCGATTGCGAGTAAATTCTTAACGTTGAATTTCATGACTCTCTCCTTGTTATAAATCTAAAACTTCAATTATCTGTGGTCTACGCGGCGCACAATAGCGTCGCCAATAGACTGAATAATTTGTACTAATACGATGAGCATGACGACAGTAACTGCCATGATAACCACATCATATCGGTGGAATCCGTAACGTATCGCGACATCACCAAGACCACCGCCACCGACTGTGCCAGCCATTGCTGAGTAGCTTACAAGTGTCACTAATGTAATTGTCACTGAATTGACAATAGTCGGTAATGCTTCAGGAAGCAGCACTTTGGTAATAATTTGATAAGGGGTAGCACCCATTGACTGCGCCGCTTCCACTAAGCCCGTTGGAACTTCAAGCAAGGCGCCTTCAATTAAACGAGCGACAAATGGAATAGCCCCTACTGTTAATGGCACGATGGCTGCAGTTGTACCAATAAAGGTACCGATGAGCATTTTGGTCACTGGAATGATGGCGACCATTAACACTAAGAATGGTACAGAACGGCCTACGTTGACTATGGCACCTAGCACACTATTTAGGCGTGGATTTTCCAGCAAGCCACCTTTCTTCGTTGTATGGAGAATCACCCCTAGCGGAATACCTACTGCGAAGCCAACAATGCCAGCAACAGCGACCATGTAGAGCGTTTCCCATGTCGCGCCGAGCAGTAGATTGCTATTAAGTGATAGCCATTCAGAGACAGTATTAAAGGACATAGCCAAGTACCTCTACTTTTACATTGTGGTCACGAAGGTATTGGATTGCTGCATTATCATCGCTTTCATTACCGAATAACTCAGCGACCATCATGCCAAATTTAACCCCACCGGCATAATCAAGATCTGAGCTGAGAATGCTCACATCAATGTTGTATTTGCGCGCAATTTGCGTCATTAGCGGTGCGTCAACGGTTGCTCCAGTGAACTCAAGGCGTACCAGTGGGTAACTGCCTTCAACTCGTTCGGTTTGCAAGCGAGCTTGATAATCTTCCGGAATAGAAAGATCCAGTGTGGAGCGAATAAATTCGTGCGCGAGCTCGGTTTTAGGATGAGCGAAGATTTCGCCCACAGTGCCTTTCTCTACAAGGCGACCATCACCAATGATTGCCACTTCATGGCAGATGCTTTTCACCACATCCATTTCATGAGTAATAAGTAACATGGTGATTTTAAGCTTACGGTTAATTTCTTTGAGCAGTTCAAGAATAGACTGAGTCGTCGCTGGGTCTAGTGCGCTCGTCGCTTCATCGCATAGGAGAACTTTAGGATCAGAAGCCAAGGCTCGAGCAATGGCGACGCGCTGCTTTTGTCCGCCACTCAGGTTAGCCGGATAGGTGTCACGCTTGTCGGCAAGGCCTACTAATTTAAGCAGTTCAGAGACTTTGTTCTCAATATCAGAGCTCGCTTTACCTGCAAGTTCAAGTGGTAACGCGACGTTCTCAAATACGGTACGAGATGAAAGCAGATTAAAGTGCTGAAAGATCATGCCAATATTGCGGCGCGTTTCGCTGAGCTCTGACTTGGACAGTTTAGTCAGGTCAATACCATCAACAATGACTGCTCCAGACGTCGGTGCTTCTAGCATGTTAACGCAACGAATCAGGGTACTTTTCCCTGCACCGGACGAGCCAATCACACCAAAGATGGTGCCTTCTGCAATATGAAGGTTAATATCAGACAAAGCATTGATTTCCTTTGTCCCTTGATAAAACACTTTGTTTACCTGATTAATTTCGATCATCTAAGCAACCTAAACCCAATGAGTAGCATAAAAGTTTGAACTACATCTCAATTGATAGAAGATGCTATGGGTTTCACCGATTTGTGTCAATAGATATTTTTACGTCTAGACGTCTAAACGGCATTTTCATAGTGATGTGGATATAAAAGCATGTAATAATTCATGTCATTAGCACTTATCTAGAGCAAGAGAGTAACCTGTGGCAAAACCAGCTGTGTTTTTAGACCGTGATGGCGTAATCAATATCGACCATGGCTATGTAAGCGATGAACATGACTTCGAATATGTTGAAGGTGTGTTTGAAGCGACCAAGCAGTTACAAGATATGGGCTACATGCTCGTGCTAGTAACGAACCAGTCAGGGATCGCTCGTGGGATGTTCTCAGAAGACCGCTTTTTGTCTCTAACTCAATGGATGGACTGGAATTTCTCAGATAATGGCGTCGAATTTGACGGTATTTACTACTGCCCTCATCATCCAGAGCACGGTGTTGGTGACTACAAACAAGATTGTGATTGTCGCAAACCAAAGCCGGGAATGTTCATTTCGGCAAGAGATTTTCTCAAGATAGATATGGCTAAATCCGTTATGGTGGGTGACAAAGCAGAAGATATGATGGCGGCTGAAGCGGCTGGTGTGGGTACTAAGATTTTGGTGCGTACAGGTAAGCCTGTTACTGAGCGCGGTGAGTCCATTGCGACTACTGTTCTTGATAGTATCCGCGATGTACCAGCGTATCTTGCTAAATAGACACAAACTGAATGGGTGTTAGCCTTAAAGAGGAGAAATGATGCTTTCAATTGCAAAAAAAACGTTGTTACCCGTTTTATTGGTGAGTGGATTGGCGGCATGCAGTAGTGGCGGACAAACGGAATCCACAGCTGGTAGTTATCATGTGCTCCAATATGAGTGTGATAGTCAAAATTTCCAGGTCACTCAACTTTCCAGTGAACAAATCCTTTTGCTGATAGACAAGACGGAATATCCGTTGCATAGAGTCCCCTCAGCATCTGGCGTGCGCTATACCTTGGATGGTGAATCGCAAACCGATTCTAATATTGAGTTGTTCAGTAAAGGTCGAGAAGGCATGCTAACAATGAATGGTGTCACTGATAAGTCCTGCCGTATGACCACACGCAGTATTCCTAAAGGCTAATGACTAAAAAACTGACCATACTTGATATCGCGAAACTATCGGGAGTCGGCAAATCGACCGTCTCTCGAGTGTTGACCAATGACCCCAAAGTTAAGCCTGAGACTCGCGAAAAGGTAGAGCAGGTGATCGCGGAGCATGGTTATGTTCCGTCAAAATCGGCTCAGTCTATGCGAGGTGGTGGAGCTCAGAACGTGATTGGTGTGATCATTTCTCGACTGGATTCCCCTTCTGAAAACAAAGCCGTCAGCAGCATGCTTAATGTACTCTATGCGGCAGGTTATGACGTTGTGATTATGGAAAGCCAGTTCGATCCGGTGAAAACTAATGAACATCTTAACGTGTTGCGAAAGCGAAATGTGGATGGGGTAATAGTGTTTGGTTTTACCGAGTTGGATCTGGATGCCGTGGCAGATTGGGATGAAAAGGTAGTTGTGATTGCGATGGATACCGATCGAGTGTCGTCGATCAATTACGACAATGCCGGTTTGATCCACGCGGTTCTGAATAAGCTTAAAGATCAAGGCGTGAGTGATCTGGCGTTTATTGGTGTAGATCCTGAAGATAAAACTACAGGCTTAGCTCGCTTAAACGCTTATCAAGTTTGGTGTGAAGAGCAGCAATTGCCGGCTCGGTTTCGTACCGGAGCACTTCATCATGAGAGTGCATATTCACTAGTGGATGATGTGGTGAGTGATTCCCTGCAAGCCATTGTCTGCGCCAGCGATACTCTAGCACTGGGTACCATTAAGCGCTTACAAGAGTTAGGAAGAGAGGACATTATTGTCACGGGTATTGGTGGCAATGAATTGTTGTCATTTTTATTCCCGAATATCTACAGTATTGATCCTGGCTATCATCAAGCAGGTGAAAAAGCAGCTAACCTATTGATTAAGCAATTGAAAGGCGACGCTATCGTCTCTCATCTCACACAAGAAGCTGTGTAAAAACGGCTTCTACTCTGTCTTCTCATCCTTTTCTTTTGATGCATTTCTCTACAATTATTGTGATCACTCTCAATTAATGGGAATGTTCCCATTTACGTTTTCTTCCCGTGTGTCACACTGCGTTTAGATTTTTGGGAATGTTCCCATTGGCGCATTGCGGTATTATTAATACAACGAGACACATGGACGTTTGTTATCCAACGTCTCTATATCAGTAAAAAGGTGTACATACGATGAGCAAGATAGCGAAGCAAGATATTGCAGCCATCATCGAAGGGGTTGGCGGTGCCGACAACATTGCCAGTGTGAGTCACTGCTTAACTCGTCTGAGATTTGTTCTTAACGACACAGAAAAAGCAGATAAATCAGCACTGGAAAGCTTAAAGGTTGTTAAGGGCTGCTTTACCAATGCTGGCCAATTCCAAGTCGTAATTGGTACTGAAGTCGATGAAGTATACAAGCTACTTATTGACATGGCGGGAAAGAAAGCTGCATCAAAAGATGATGCCAAACTGGCTGCTCGCCAAAATATGAATATTCTCGAGCGTGGTATTTCGCATTTAGCCGAAATTTTTGTTCCTCTTTTACCTGCGATTATCACTGGTGGTCTGATTCTTGGTTTTCGAAATGTCATTGGCGACATTCGCATGTTCGATGGCAAGACGCTGGTTGAAATCAGCCAGTTCTGGGCCACGGTTCATTCGTTCTTATGGTTAATTGGTGAAGCAATCTTCTTCTTCCTGCCTGTTGGTGTGTGTTGGTCGACAGTGAAAAAACTGGGAGGCACACCTATTCTGGGTATTACTCTGGGTGTGACCTTGGTGTCGCCACAACTAATGAATGCCTACTTAATCGGTAAGCAGGTTCCAGAAGTCTGGGACTTTGGTTTATTCGTGATAGAGAAAGTGGGCTATCAAGCTCAGGTCATTCCAGCCATGTTAGCCGGTGTTGCGTTGGCCTTTATCGAAACGAACCTTAAACGTATTGTTCCAAGTTACCTGTATCTGGTTGTGGTGCCTTTCGTTTCAATCATTCTATCTGTGATTTTAGCGCACGCACTTATTGGTCCTTTTGGTCGCGTGCTGGGTGACGGTGTTGCATTTGCAGCGAAAGCTGCGATGACGGGTGACTTCGCGGTTCTTGGTTCTATGGTATTTGGCTTCCTATACGCACCACTTGTGATAACGGGTATCCACCACACGACTAACGCCGTTGACTTACAGCTTATGCAAGACCTTGGAGGTACGCCAATCTGGCCTTTGATTGCTTTGTCAAACATTGCTCAAGCTTCTGCAGTTGTCGGTATCATCATTATTAGTAAGCGCGAAGGCGAACGAGATATTTCAGTTCCTGCTGCTATCTCTGCGTACTTAGGGGTAACAGAGCCTGCAATGTACGGTATTAACTTGAAATACAAATTTCCGATGTTGAGCGCCATGATTGGTAGTGCGCTTGCTGCAGCGATTTGTGGTAGTGCTGGTGTAATGGCGAATGGTATTGGTGTTGGTGGTCTACCGGGTATTCTTTCCATCCAACCTCAGTACTGGACGGTATATCTAATGGCGATGCTAGTAGCTATGGCGGTGCCAATTATCCTAACCCTGTTCCTGTATAAACGCGCTCAGTCAAAAGGTGAGCTAGAGCTTGCAAGCGCGTAACTCCCCCATTAGTGGCTCAATTTGAGCCACTGTTTTCTTTTTGTTTCTTTTGTAATGGTAAGTGAGATTGAAATCGATGAGTCAACAAGCTCAACAAGACTGGTGGAAAACCGCCACTATTTATCAAATCTATCCGAAGAGTTTTTGTGACAGCGGCAACAAAGGTATGGGGGATATCAAAGGCATTACCTCAAAGCTAGATTACCTTGATCAGCTTGGTGTTGATGCTATCTGGTTAACGCCAGTGTATGCCTCTCCAATGATTGATAACGGTTACGATATTGCTGACTATTACGCTATTAACCCTGATTTTGGCACCATGCAAGATTTTGATGAGCTACTAGAACAAGCTCATCAAAAGGGGATTCGTATTATCATGGATATCGTAGTGAACCACACGTCAACACAGCATGAATGGTTCCAGTCGGCTCTTGGTGATAAGCAAAGTCCTTATCGTGATTATTATATTTGGAAACCTGGTCGTGATGGGCAAGCCCCAAACAACTGGCAATCTAAATTTGGTGGCTCTGCATGGGCACTAGATGAAGCCACAAACGAATACTATTTGCATTTGTTTGCCAAAGAGCAGGCCGATCTGAACTGGGAGAACCCTGCTGTTCGAGACGACGTAAAACGTGTGATTGAGTTTTGGGCGCAAAAAGGAGTCGATGGATTTAGGTTAGACGTCATTAACCTGATTTCAAAGCAGCAAGATTTTGCAGATGATCATATTGGTGATGGCCGTCGCTTTTACACTGATGGCCCAAGAGTGCATGAATATCTACAAGAGATCAGCGAAGCGGTATTCCAAAAGTATGGTTCAGTGACGGTCGGTGAGATGTCTTCGACAACGCTAGAGCATTGCCAGCAATACAGCGCGTTAGATAGCAAAGAGCTGTCGATGGTGTTTAACTTTCATCACTTGAAAGTTGATTATCCAAATGGAGAGAAGTGGACTAAAGCGGATTTTGACTTTGCCCAGCTCAAGCAGATTTTCAACCATTGGCAAACGGGTCTGAATGGCAAAGGTTGGGGAGCACTGTTTTGGTGTAACCATGACCAGCCACGTATTGTGAGCCGCTTGGGTAATGATACCCGCTATCACAATAAGTCAGCGAAAATGCTCGCAGCGTCCGTCCATTTAATGCAGGGAACGCCATACATATTCCAAGGCGAAGAGATTGGTATGACTAACCCAGGCTTTACTGAGCTTGCTCAGTATCGTGATGTGGAAAGTTTGAATATGTACAAACTAATGGTTGAAGAGGGCACAACGTCTCATGATGAGATGATGGCGATTTTGCAGCAAAAATCTCGCGATAACTCTCGTACGCCGATGCAGTGGGATGGCAGTGTTAATGCTGGCTTTACTTCAGGAACACCTTGGATTGGAGTCTCTGAAAACTACTCGCAGATCAATGCTCAGGCAGCACTTCAAGACGAACAATCCGTGTTCTACTTCTACAAGGAGCTTATCGCTCTTCGCAAAACGGTGCCTGTGATAACCGATGGTAGTTATACTGATTTGTTCCCGGAGCATGAACAGGTGCATGGATATCTGCGAGAAAACGCTGAAACCATGTTGCTATGCCTGAATAACTATTTCGGGCAGGAGACTCAGGTCACTCTACCTGAATCTTTCGTTGCGCTCACTGGACAACGAGTCTTGAGCAACTACGACCTAGAACGCAAAGTAACACTTGAGAAAAAAGTAGTCATGAAGCCGTATGAGACGGTAGCTATTTTGATTAATAAGTAACGAGCAATGCCCTTCGCCGAACTGAGAGGAAAGCGAAGGGCATTGGTATTAACCGTAGGTCACTACGTAGCGGGTAGGCTTATGGTTCATAGCTAGAACAAGGTTCAGCATTACTGCACCCAAGATGGAGATCATAATGACGCTCGGTGAGACAAAGAAGAACGAAGCGACTAGGATCGAGCAATCTATTGCCATTTGAGTTTTGCCAACTGAAATACCAAATTTATCTTGAATAAACAGGCAAAGCACATTGAACCCACCAAGACTTGAGCGATGTCTGAATAGAATCAGCATGCCGAGCCCCATCAGCAAGCCGCCAGCAATAGCACAATAAATATCGTTAATCTGATCCAGTGACACGACACGGTACATGTTATCAGTGATAACAGAGACCAACGCCCCCGAAATAGCACTACTCGCGGCAAAACGTTTACCAAAGCGTTTCCATGCTAACAGATAGAACGGGCTATTGAAGGCAAAATACAAGGTACCGAAAGAAACCGGCACAAACTGGCTTACAAGAAGCGCCAGGCCTGTGGTACCGCCAGTTAATAGTTGAGCCGACTGAAGAAAGAAAATACCTTGGGCAACAATAAATGTACCAGTCAGTATTGCTATCCAATCTTCTCTACGTGAGTGTTTTTGCATCAGTTCAAAATTCTTCTTAGTAATAATCGCCGCAATAGTATTGAAAAGATGATCTTTTCGGTAGCTTGAAGGCGAAATTTGCGGTAAACCTATGTAATTCAAATTTTACACTGTGTAAATGGAATTATTGACACTTAGTGTACACATTGTCGTACTAATTCAGGCGCCCATGATGATACCTAAGGTTCACTATGAGAAAACTACATGAGAAATTTCCAATTTTCTCTTTATGACCTAGATCAAATTATGTATGATGCAAGTCATCAAATGTGGTGACGAAAACGTTTGCTTTTGGTCATTGTGTGGTTTTTTTGAAACTTTCAGAACAATCTGAGTCAGGAGATACAGATGCTTAAGCGTGATATGAACATCGCTGATTACGATGCGGAGCTATTTGCAGCTATTCAAGAAGAAACCCTTCGTCAAGAAGAGCACATCGAGCTTATCGCTTCGGAAAACTACACCAGCCCTCGCGTAATGGAAGCGCAAGGCTCTCAGCTAACAAACAAATATGCTGAAGGTTATCCGGGCAAGCGCTACTACGGTGGTTGTGAATACGTCGATAAAGCGGAAGCACTAGCGATTGACCGTGCGTGTGAGCTATTTGGTTGTGAGTATGCGAACGTTCAGCCTCACTCTGGCTCTCAAGCGAATAGTGCCGTGTACATGGCTCTACTTAACCCAGGCGATACAGTATTAGGTATGAGCTTGGCTCATGGTGGTCACCTTACTCACGGTTCTCCAGTTAACTTCTCTGGTAAGCACTACAACGTAATTCCTTATGGTATCGATGAAGCTGGTCAAATCAACTATGACGAGATGGAACAGCTAGCACTTGAGCACAAGCCAAAAATGATCATTGGTGGTTTCTCTGCGTATAGCCAGATCGTAGACTGGGCTCGTATGCGTGAAATTGCGGATAAAGTCGACGCGTATCTGTTTGTTGATATGGCGCACGTTGCAGGTCTTATTGCAGCTGGTGTTTATCCAACGCCTGTTCCTCATGCACACGTTGTGACGACCACAACACACAAAACATTAGCGGGTCCTCGCGGTGGTCTAATCCTGTCTAATGCAGGCGAAGACATGTACAAGAAGCTAAACTCAGCTGTTTTCCCTGGTGGTCAAGGTGGTCCTTTGATGCATGTTATCGCTGGTAAAGCAGTAGCATTCAAAGAAGCAATGGAGCCTGAGTTTAAAGAGTACCAAGCTCGCGTAGTTAAGAACGCAAAAGCGATGGTTGCCCAGTTCCAAGAGCGCGGTTACAAGATTGTGTCTAACGGAACTGAGAACCACCTGTTCCTAGTTGACCTAATCGACAAAGATATTACAGGTAAAGAAGCGGATGCAGCCCTAGGTGCAGCGAACATTACTGTAAACAAAAACTCAGTACCTAATGACCCTCGCAGCCCGTTCGTAACGTCTGGTATCCGTGTTGGTTCTCCAGCGATTACTCGCCGTGGTTTTACTGAAGCAGATGCGACTGAGCTTGCTAACTGGATGTGTGATGTTTTAGACAACATCAATGATGAAACAGTGATTGAAGCAACAAAAGCTAAAGTACTCGAGATCTGTAAGCGTCTACCTGTTTACGCTTAATAGATTTATCTAAGAAATAATAAAAGCGAGCTATGAGCTCGCTTTTTTGATCTTGTATTCGTTTGAAAAGTAAACGCTAGCTATTTATTGATATTCAGTAAAGTTCCAGATTTACACTTGAACGAGTAGTACTTGCGACTTTCACTAAATTGACCCAAGCCTTCACCATTACAGTAATCGATATTAATGTCACGCATGATATCCAGCGTTTTCTCGCTGTTCAGTGCGAATTTAGCGCCGTCTTTACAAACGATACGAACTCGACCATCGTCGCTCACCGAGTACAGATTTACCTCGGTATTACACAGTTCAAATGACGCCTCTAAGTAGTTGTCTTGTTGAGTATTCTGCGCACAACCACCAATAACAGTAGCGGCCAAAATAGGCAGACCAACTTTAAGTAACTTCATGCTACATCCTTGATTGAATAATATTTTTCTTTAAGCCTACCTAAATATAGCGAAAATGCGAGTATGAGATTGTCATCTTGGCGATTTTTCTTAAAAAAAACACGGATGGCTCCGAGAGCGAATCCGTGTTTAACAAAAAACCACAAATGGAATTACTTAATTTCTACGCCTTGAGCCTGTAAGTCCGCATGATAAGAAGAACGAACGAATGGACCACATGCCGCGTGAGTAAAGCCAAGTTCCAGTGCAATATCTTTTAGCTCATCGAACTCAGAAGGTGGAACGTAGCGTTCTACAGGTAAGTGGTGACGGCTTGGCGCAAGGTACTGGCCTAACGTTAACATGGTAACGCCGTGCTCACGAAGGTCTTTCAACACTTCCACGATCTCTTCTTTTGTTTCTCCCAAGCCCATCATTAAGCCCGACTTTGTTGGTACGTCAGGGTGCATCTCTTTAAACTTCTTAAGCAGTTGTAGCGACCACTTGTAGTTTGCACCTGGACGAGCTTTACGATAGAGACGAGGAGCGGTCTCTAGGTTGTGGTTGAAGACATCTGGTGGGTTGTCTTTCATTGCCTCAAGCGCAACATCCATACGGCCACGGAAATCTGGAACTAAGGTTTCAATACGGATTTCTGGGTTAAGTGCTCGGATTTCGCGGTTACAGTCAGCAAAGTGTGTTGCACCACCATCACGAAGATCGTCGCGGTCTACAGAAGTCACCACAACATACTTCAGCTTCATGTCTTTGATTGTTTGCGCCAGCTTTTTAGGTTCACCAGCTTCTGGAGCGTTGGGGCGACCATGGGCAACATCGCAGAATGGGCAACGACGAGTACAGATTGCGCCAAGAATCATGAATGTTGCTGTACCGTGGTTGAAGCATTCAGCTAAGTTAGGGCAGGATGCTTCTTCACAAACAGAGTGCAGGTCATTCTTACGCATTGCAGATTTGATATCTTGAATACGTTGGCTGTCTGCAGGGAGTTTGATCTTCATCCACTCTGGTTTACGAAGGATCTCTTTCTGCTCGGTAGGCATGTTCTTAACTGGAATCAATGCCATTTTGTCAGCGTCACGGTACTTAACGCCTTTTTCCATTTGGATAGGTTTGCTCATCGTCTTATGCTTCTTCGCTGAATTCTACTTGCTCGTAATCAAGTATTGTTATGAGTGCTTTGATTAATTGGTCTTCTACGACGGACACTTGCTGTGGACCGCCCAACTGGCTGACCTGAACCATTTCCATTCCGGCATAGCCGCAAGGATTAATTCTTAAAAAGGGAGTGAGATCCATATTGACGTTCAACGCCAGTCCATGGAAAGAGCATCCTTTTCTGATGCGTAAGCCCAATGAACATACTTTTTTATTGTCAACATAGACGCCAGGTGCGTCGGGTCTCGCAGCCGATTCGATATTGTATTCTTTTAGCGTTTGAATAACGAGGTCTTCGATATGAGTAACCAGTTCACGAACGCCCAGTTTTTTACGACGGAGATTGATTAAGAAATAGGCCACTAACTGGCCTGGACCATGATAGGTGACTTGGCCACCACGGTCACTTTGTACAACGGGAATATCACCAGTGTTAAGTAGATGCTCGGCTTTGCCTGCTTGACCTTGCGTAAACACAGGGTTGTGTTCAACTAACCAGACTTCGTCGCGCGTTTGTTCTGTGCGATTATCAGTAAACTCATGCATCGCTTTCCAGACAGGCTCGTAGTCCTTTCTACCAAGCTTTCTTACAACTAGTTGATTCTCCACCAATCACTCCGCTGCTACTTAATAAAGTATTCGCATTATAAACATGTTGGTGGTTTTGAACTACCAATAAATAACGAATTCTTAACGACTGAATCACTATTAAGTGCTAGGTTTTTGAAATATAAAAAGAAAGCAGCCTAAGCTGCTTTCAAAAAAAATTTAAATTTTCAAATTTTTATAGAACCATGCGAACAATATCGATTTCACCAAGTTCTTTGTATAAGGTCTCTACCTGCTCGATAGACGTTGCAGTGATGTTGATCGATACTGCATGGTAGTTGCCTTTTGCACTTGGTTTGATAGTTGGGCTGTAGTCCCCTGGCGCGTGGCGCTGGATTACTTCCACTACCTTTTCAGGAAGTTCTGGCTTAGCGTAACCCATCACTTTGAATGTAAAAGAGCAAGGGAACTCTAGTAGGTCTTTGAGTTTTGCATCAGAGTTGATGGTCAACATATTAGGGACTCCAAAAATACCAATTCGTTATAACGATGCGAATAGTAATGCCTTATGTGGATGATCTCAAGCCAACAAAAAGTAAAGCCGCATTATGCGGCTTTACGGAAACTTGATTACTTTTAGCTCTAGAGTTTGATTATTAGAACAAGCTCTTGAAAAGTAATACGATGTAATCCCATAGACGACTGAATAGGCTACCTTCTTGAACATCTTCAAGTGCAAGTAGTGGGTATTCAGCAACATCTTCGCCGTCTAGTTGATAGTATAGCTTACCAACGACATCGCCTTTAGATATTGGTGCTTCAAGCTGTTTTTCAAGTACGAAACTTGCTTTTAGGTTTTTCGCTTGGCCGCGTGGAAGTGTGACGAAGGTATCTTGGTCAACACCTAGTGCTACAGCGTCTTTGTCACCCATCCAGACTTTTTCTTCTACGAAGGTTTCGTCGGCTTTATGTGGATTCACTGTTTCGAAGAAACGGAAGCCATAGCTCAACAGCTTTTTACTTTCAGATTTACGTGCATTGGCGCTCTTAGTGCCCATAACTACCGCAACTAAACGCATCTTACCTTCAGTTGCTGAGCTCACTAAGTTATAACCAGCTTGGCTTGTGTGGCCAGTTTTAATGCCATCAACGTTCATGCTCTTATCCCACAATAAGCCATTACGGTTATATTGGGTAATGCCGTTGTAGGTGAATTTTTTCTCTGAGTAAATACGGTACTCATCTGGAACGTCGCGGATCAGTGCACGACCAAGTAGCGCTAAATCGTAAGGCGTAGAATATAGGTTCGGGTTATCCAAGCCGTGTACGTTGGCGAAGTGTGAATTGTTCATGCCAATAGACTTTGCCCACGCATTCATTAGATCGACAAACGCGTCTTCTGAACCTGCGATATGCTCAGCCATTGCTACACATGCATCATTACCTGATTGAATAATGATGCCTTTGTTAAGCTCTTCAACGGTTACCTTTGTGCCAACTTCGATAAACATCTTCGATGAATCAGGGAAGTTCTTTGCCCAAGCGTTTTTACTGATGGTAACTTCATCTTCTGGAGTGATGTTGCCACGCTTCAGTTCTTGGCCGATAACGTAGCTGGTCATCATTTTTGTCAAGCTAGCCGGGTGAAGTTGAGTGTTCATCTCTTTTTCAGCTAGGACTTTACCTGAGTTGTAGTCCATCAAAACGAAGCCTTTCGCTGCGATTTGAGGTGCATCCGGCATAACAACAGGCGCCGCAGAAGCAGAAGTTGCTGCTAAAGTTGCGGTAAGAGCAATGGAAGTTAGAAGTTTCATAGAAGGTTTATTCTTATTCATTTGAATACAATTTTTGTTTGTTGTCCGTATATTAACAGAACGGTCTGGGCAAACTAGATAGCTTACACTAAGTAACAACCGTTATTTATGTCAATGATGTTTACATTTTTTTGACGAAAGCTGAGGAGTAGCCAATCTTTTTCACTTGTTCGAGAACATCTTGAGTCTGCTTGTAGTCTTTGAAAGGACCAAGCATTAGACGGTAGTTGCTATTTACAGGTGCTAGAAATGTGTCCACTGATAGCTTTTGACCGAGTTCTTTCGATAAAGTTTCGACGCGATCCTTATGTGGAGATGCGGCAACTTGAATGGTGTACTCTGGGTGTTTGTCTACTTTATGTTGGCTGGTGGAGCGTTCGACAATGATTACTTCAATCTCGACATTGGCGGTACCTGTCTTAATGACATCGAGTTTCTTTGCCGCCGCATAACTCAAATCAATGATTCGCCCTTCGTGAAAAGGACCTCGATCATTGACGCGAACGATGGTTTCTTTGCCATTGTCTAAATTGGTGACCTTAACATAGCTTGGTAAAGGCAAGGTTTTATGGGCAGCCGACATAGAATACATGTCATACACCTCACCATTCGACGTCAGATGACCATGAAATTTTTTCCCATACCACGAAGCCTGTCCGCGCTCTTTAAATCCGGTTGGATCTTTAATCACCTTGTAGCTGTTTCCTCGCAAGGTGTAGTTCTTGTTGCCGCCTAAGCTATAAGGTTCATATTTAGGTTGAGCACCTTCAATATGGTCAACAGAGATAGGACTTGAAGGTGCAACATCATCGCTTAACTCATAGCGACTGTCAGACGACGAACAACCAGCAAGAGCGACCAATCCCACAGTAAAGCAAAGCAATGTTTGGTAGTGACGGTGGCGGATAGAAAATCGATTCATTAAGTTGCCTTTGAAAATGCCTTTCTGTGCGTATGGATAGACATTAAGATGCCGAAACCAGCCATTAACGTCACCATGGAGGTGCCGCCATAACTGACAAGAGGTAGGGGTACGCCTACTACAGGTAATATACCGCTTACCATACCAATATTTACGAAAACGTAAACAAAAAAGCTAAGTACAATGCTGCCTGCCATCATTCTACCGAATGCGGTTTGTGCTGAACTGGCTAAATATAAACCACGGCCAATAATAAATAGATAGAGGGAAAGCAATAATAAAATGCCTATCATGCCCCATTCTTCGGCGATAACTGCAAAAATAAAGTCAGTATGTCGTTCTGGAATAAATTCAAGTTGTGATTGAGTGCCTTGCATCCAGCCTTTGCCAGTAATCCCGCCGGAACCAATGGCTATCTTACTTTGGATAATATGATAGCCCGCACCGAGTGGATCTGATTCTGGATCGAACAAGGTTCTGACACGGACTTTTTGGTACTCACGCATCAAAAAGAACCATAACACAGGGATAAAGGCCCCAAGTGCTACAACCGCACTAATAATGATTTTCCAACTGATACCTGCAAGGAAGATTACGAAAATACCAGAAGCGGCTATTAGTATGGATGTACCTAAGTCGGGTTGTTTCGCAATCAGAATAGTTGGTACAAATACCATCACTAAAGACATCACTAAAGTTTGGAAGGTGATAGGAAGTGAACGCTTACCTATGTATCGAGCGACCATTAAAGGCACGGCAAGTTTCAGTAGTTCTGAAGGTTGAAAGCGAACAAAGCCTAAATTGAGCCACCTCTGCGCTCCCTTAGATGCTTCACCAAAAAACAATACTCCGAGTAGCAATAGTACCCCAACAAAGAACATGATTGGAGCGAGTGACTCGTAGGTTCTCGGGGAGAATTGTGCGAGTACAATCATAACAACGAGGGCGAGAACCATACGCATGGCTTGCCTGTCCATCATGGCCAAGCTCTGCCCACTTGCACTGTACATAACAACTAGACCAAAGGTCATTAAAGCCAGAATACCTAATAGCAGTGGCAAATCGATATGGAAGCGTTCGAATAGAACTCTATTTTGTCCTGTTGATGGATCAAATCTCATTCTTCTTCACTCTTTTCGTCTCGAAGGGCCAAATCAAACAGCTGACGTGCTACAGGTGCGCCATTAGAAGAACCACCTCCGGCGTTTTCTAGTACAACTGTCACAACTACCTTTGGATCTTTGAAAGGTGCAAAACCCGTGAATAATGCGTGGTCTTTTAGGTGCTCCTCCAGTTCCTCAGCGTTGTACTCCTGGTCTTGAGCCAAGCTAAACACCTGCGCTGTACCGGACTTACCACCCGACTGATAAGGCATGTTCTTAAAGGCGCGGCGAGCAGTACCTTTGACACCATGGTTAACCAACCGCATTCCTTCGAGTGCGATGTCCCAGTAGCTCTCTTTCACTCCAGTAATCGGCGGGCGAGAGTCAACTTCAGCCATTGTTTGGTGTTCAAAACTATCACCATTATCGATGGTGGCACGTAATAGGTGTGGAGATAAAACTTCTCCATGATTAACCAGCACGGAAGTAGCTTTGGCTATTTGCATTGGCGTTGCAGTCCAATAACCTTGTCCAATACCTACTGGAATCGTATCACCTTGATACCATGGCGTGCGATGACGAGCCATTTTCCATTCACGTGTCGGCATATTTGCTTTACTTTCTTCATAGATGTCAATGCCGGTATAGTCACCAAAACCAAACATCATCATCCACTTAGATAGTCTATCAATGCCCATATCATAGGCGATTTGATAGAAGAAAGTATCTACTGATTCTTCAATGGCTTTAAGGATATTGACTTTACCGTGCCCCCAACGCAACCAATCACGGAAGGGACGCGTTTTCGAGTTTGGAATTCGCCAATATCCAGGGTCATTACGCGTGGTTTGAGGCGTAATGACGCCTTCTTGGAGCGCCCCAACCGCAATAAAAGGTTTTACCGTTGATGCTGGTGGATAAATACCAAGCGTTGCACGGTTCACCAGTGGACGGTTTTTATCTTCCAAAAGGGCTTTATAAGCTTTACTTGAAATGCCATTTACAAAGGCGTTAGGGTCATAACTAGGGCTAGACACCATCGCGAGTACGCCATTGTCATTTGGGTCTAGGACAATCGCAGATCCGCGTCTTCCTGCTAACAGTTTATGAACTTTAAGTTGTAGTTTGATATCGAGGTTTAGCACGATATCTTTGCCCGGAATTGGCGGAACAAACTTTAAGGTACGCAGTACTCGACCGCGACTGTTCACTTCAACTTCTTGATAACCTGCGGTGCCGTGTAGAATTTCTTCGTAGTAACGTTCGATGCCTAACTTACCAATGTCACGAGTAGCTTGGTAATTCGCGTCTCTTTCTTCTCTGACGAGGCGACGCATATCACGATCGTTTATTCGTGATACGTAACCAATAACATGCGTCAGTACATCGCCAAATGGGTAATAACGCTTTAGATTTGCTGCTATTTCTACGCCAGGGAACTTATGTTGATTAACGGAGAAAACAGCAACTTGCTCCTCGGTTAATTGAGTAAGAAGAGGGATAGATTTGAATCGGCGAGTACGTTTTCGGTCTCGTTCAAATGCTTCAATACGTTCTTCGGGGATATCTAAAAATTTACGCAGCCCAGCAATAGTCTCATCCATGTTTTTCACCTTTTCTGGGGTGATTTCTAGGTTGAAGACTGGACGGTTCTCTGCCAATAGGATGCCATTTCTGTCATAGATAAGGCCGCGATTTGGCGCGATTGGTACGACTTTAATGCGGTTATCATTAGAGCGAGTCTTGTAGTCTTGATACTGATTAACCTGAATATTATAAAGGTTTGCAACAAGTACTAGCATCATGGCAATGATAAATACGAATGCAACGACAGCACGGCTTTTGAACAGCCGTGCTTCTGCCTGATGGTCCCGTATCTGGCTACGTTTACGTCTCATAACTTGTTGGCTTACTCTCTATGGTAAGGATGGTTTGCAGTAATTGACCAAGCGCGATAGAGGCTTTCCGCCATGACAATTCTCACCAGAGGGTGGGGTAGCGTTAGCGCTGAAAGTGACCAGCTTTGATCGGCAGCGGCTTTACAAGCTGGTGCAAGACCTTCTGGACCACCAATCAAAATAGAGACGTCGCGCCCATCTAGCTTCCAGCTCTCGAGTTGCTCAGCCAGTTGAGGGGTATCCCATTTCTTACCTGGAATATCTAATGTCACAATACGGTTTCCTTTAGGAACCGCTGCTAACATCGCTTCGCCCTCTTTTTGTAAGATACGTGCAATATCAGCATTTTTGCCTCGCTTCCCCGCGACAATTTCCACCAGTTCAAGTGGCATATCATGAGGGAAGCGACGCTTGTATTCTTGAAAGCCTTCTTCGACCCACTTCGGCATTTTAGTACCGACTGCGATGAGTTGGAGTTTCAATGTATTAGCTCCAAAGCTTTTCTAATTGGTAAAGATCACGGTGCTGTTCCTGCATGACATGCAGCATGGTTGATCCCATATCGAGAACTACCCATTCACCTTCTTGTTCACCGTCAACGCCGAGAGGTTCCATACCCGCTTTCTTCACTTCAGAAGCAACATGATCGGCAATTGAAATTACATGTCTTTTTGACGTACCCGTACAGACAATCATAAAATCAGTCACGCTAGACTTCCCTTCAACATCAATCGTTACGATGTCTTGTGCTTTCATATCGTCGGCTTTGTCGGCTAGAAATAGTTTCAATTCTTCGCGTTGCAAAAGTTTTTCCTCGTTGTTCTTAATTAAGTTGAGCCTCAGGCTCAATTGACCCGTAATTATACCACGAAATTATGGATGTAAAGACAGGCTGCTGTCAGTAGCACTCAGGTTGAGCGTTAGCTGGTGTAGAAAGGGCCACGGGCTCAACTCGTATTGGGTCTTTACTTGGACCTCGATTGAAGCGAGTAGTTGCATGGCTTGTTTAAGTCGTATTGCGGTAAGGCGCTGCAGAGCAGCGCTATAGAGTGGTTTTTTATTTTGCCACACTCTGAAGCTATCAAAGACTTGGTTAAGCGAAGATTGAGTCAACATCTGTTGCATTTTGATGAGCTGTTGTAGCTCTTTTTGAATCGAACGCAACAAAATAACGGCTTCTACTCCTTCTGCTTCAAGTTGTAAGAGAATTCGATTTGCTCGCTTTGGTTTACCCTCTAAGATCGCATTTATCCAGTGGAACACTGTAAAATGGTTATGGCGGCTCAGGGACTCTTGAACACGGAGCAGATTGAGTTGGCCATCAGGATAGAGCAATGACAGCTTCTCTAAGCTTTGAGAAAGAGCAAACAGGTTTCCCTCATGCCACTGACATAGGAGCTGTATCGCTTCACCGTCAGGCTTAAGTCCTGAGGCATTGCATCGCCTCATTACCCATTGAGGGAGGTGTTTGACATCAGGGGCGGCGCAGCTCACCAAGCAGCCATTTAGAGCCTTGAACCATTTTGCTGATTCTTGAGCTCGCGTCAGCTTGGTTCCAGTGATGATAACAACAATGTCTTCATGCAAGTGTGACGATATTTCTAACAGCTGTTTGGCGATAGCTGCGTTAATACCTGACTCAGGGATGGATAACTCTATAATTTGCTTAGATGAAAACAAGCTAAGGGCTTGTGTGCAGTCATAGACATCATTCCAGTCCAATGAACTGTCCACGGAGAACCTATGATGTTCTTCAAATCCTAACTGTCGAGCATGACGAATGATCAAGTCTCGACTTTCTTGTACAAATAATGGTTCATTACCAAAAACAAGGTAGCAGCCATGCCACTGACGGTTCAGTGTTTCTGCAAGGCGGTCAGCAAATACTCTCACGTCGTTCTACTCTGCGTCACTAGGATTGAGGAGACGAGGTAGCGTCTGACTCTACGGTTTCTTGTTGTGCTTCGTACTGTTCAATATCGGTTTTAAGACGTGCCATTTGGCGCATCATTTGTTGAGCTGAAAAGTTTCTCATCTCGTCTTCAATCAAAGAGCGCTCTTCTGACTTTGCCAGAGCTGAAAGTGGGTTATCGAGGTAGCTGCGCGTTATCTGAGCTGAAAAACTCTTAGAGCCAAGTTCGGGAACAGTGACACGATAGCGTACTATGTAAGTAATTTCTTTTTCTGCTGCTCTTGTATTTTGATACAAAGACAGCGTGCGGTCGCTGATAGACTCTCCGGTAATATGGAGGTTAGGGATGTTAGGCTGTGGGTCGACGATTTCTATTTTACTTAATCTTAGTTGTTCTTTAACCAGTCGGGTGATTTTTCCATATGGGTCAAAGCTAGTGACTGAGATTTCTTTGATATCTTCGGGAACGTTGTACTCTCCACGCAAGTGAAAACCGCAAGCGGTCAACAAAGTAGATAAGAAAAGGACTAAGCTGACTCTTGCAGTGTTATTTTTTAGTAGGCGCATAGTGCTCGCAGACTCTGTTAAAAAGGCTTATGTAAGTTTCATTAGGCAGTGAACTTAAATAAGACTTTTATGTGTGGCTGATAAAAGAGCCGCGAAGTATTCTTCGCGACTCTTGGTATCATAAAGACAACTAAATTAATTAGCTACAATATTCAGTAGTTTACCCGGTACGTAAATCACTTTACGGATGGTTTTTCCATCAGTGAATTTCGTCACGTTCTCGTCGTTAAGACCAAGTTCTTCTACTTGTTCTTTAGTTGCATCCGCAGCAACGGTCAGCTTAGCCCGTAGCTTGCCGTTAACTTGAACAACGATAAGTTTCTCATCTTCAACGAGGGCTTTTTCATCAAATGTTGGCCACACAGCATTGTCGATGTCTGCATTACCCAGTGCCGTCCACATCTCGAAACAGATATGCGGAGTGATAGGGTAAAGCATGGCAACGACCGCTTGTAGTGCTTCATCAAGAATCGCACGGTCTTGTGCTGTGTCTTGAGGTGCCTTAGCAAGTTTGTTCATTAGCTCCATGATGGCTGCAATCGCTGTATTGAATGTTTGGCGACGGTCAACATCATCGGTTACTTTTGCAATGGTCTTATGAACATCACGGCGCAGTGCTTTTTGGTCAGATGATAGAGCCGAAACGTCAACGCTTTCCGCTGTACCATTTTCTGTATGCTCTTTTACCAACTTCCAAACACGTTTAAGGAAGCGGTTTGCACCTTCCACACCAGACTCTTGCCACTCTAATGTCATATCCGCAGGTGAGGCGAACATCATGAATAGACGTACAGTATCAGCACCGTATTTGTCTACCATCTCTTGCGGGTCAATACCGTTATTCTTCGACTTAGACATTTTGATCATGCCTGAGTGCTCTACGTCACGACCTTGTTTGTCTGTTGCTGACGTAATACGACCTTTACCGTCACGCTCAACTTTTACATCTGTAGGAGCGATCCACTCTTTGGTGCCTTTTTCGTTGGTGTGGTAGAAAGCATCAGCAAGCACCATACCTTGGCATAGGAGTTTCTTAAATGGTTCGTCGGAAGTTACATAGCCAGCATCACGAAGCAACTTATGGAAGAAGCGAGAGTACAGCAAGTGCATACATGCGTGCTCGATACCACCGATATATTGGTCTACAGGTAGCCAATAGTTCGCTTTTTCTGGATCTAAAATATCATCAGCTTGCGGAGAGCAGTAACGTGCATAATACCAAGAAGACTCCATAAAGGTGTCGAAGGTGTCTGTTTCACGTAGTGCTGGCTCACCGTTGAAGGTCGTTTTTGCCCACTCTTTATCAGCTTTGATTGGGCTAGTTACGCCATCCATAACAACATCTTCCGGAAGGATTACAGGAAGTTGCTCTGCTGGAACCGGGTGAACTTCACCATCTTCAGTCGTTACCATTGGAATTGGAGCACCCCAATAGCGTTGACGAGAAACACCCCAGTCACGTAGACGGAAGTTTACGGTTTTGTGACCTTTGCCTTCTGCTTCTAACTTAGCAGAGATAGCATCGAACGCAGCCTGGAACTCAAGTCCATCGAACTCACCAGAGTTAAATAGTATGCCTTTCTCAGTGTAAGCCGCTTCTGAAATATCAAGCTCGCTGCCGTCAACCGGTTTGATTACAGGAAGAATATCTAGGTTGTATTTAGTAGCAAACTCAAAGTCACGTTGGTCATGACCGGGAACCGCCATAACTGCACCTGTTCCGTAATCCATCAAGACGAAGTTAGCAACGAATACTGGCACTTCACGACCATTCAATGGATGAATGGCAGTAAGGCCAGTTGCCATACCTTTTTTCTCCATTGTTGCTAGTTCAGCTTCTGCAACCTTGTTGTTTTTACACTCATCGATAAATGCAGCTAACTCAGGGTTGTTTTCAGCCGCAACAGCAGCAAGAGGGTGGCCTGCAGCGATACCTACGTATGTAACACCCATAAGAGTATCTGGACGCGTCGTATATACTTCAAGGTCTTGATGATCTTGTACTTCAAACTTCAGTTCAACACCTTCAGAGCGACCAATCCAGTTGCGCTGCATGGTTTTAACCATTTCAGGCCAACCTTCTAAGTTGTCTAAATCATCAAGAAGCTCTTGGGCGTATTCTGTGATTTTAATAAACCACTGTGGGATTTCTTTTTGTTCAACTGGAGTATCACAACGCCAGCAACAGCCATCTTCAACCTGTTCGTTTGCTAGAACAGTTAAGTCATTTGGACACCAGTTAACAGAAGAGGTTTTTTTGTATACTAAGCCTTTTTCATAAAGCTTAGTGAAGAACTCTTGCTCCCAACGGTAGTACTCTGGCGTGCACGTAGCAAACTCACGGTTCCAGTCGTAGCCAAAACCAAGCAACTTAAGTTGGTTTTTCATGTACTCAATATTCTCATAAGTCCATGGTGCTGGCGCTGTGTTGTTTTTTACTGCTGCGTTTTCAGCAGGTAGGCCAAATGCGTCCCAACCAATTGGTTGCATTACGTTTTTACCTTGTAGGCGTTGGAAACGAGATACCACATCACCGATGGTGTAGTTACGCACGTGACCCATGTGCAGTCGTCCACTTGGATAAGGGAACATAGACAGACAGTAGAATTTTTCTTTATTTGGGTCTTCACTTACAACAAAGGTCTTATTGTTGTCCCAGTGCTGTTGAACGTTACGTTCAATATCTTGCGGGTTATATTGTTCTTGCATCGATGATTTCCGGTTATCTTGGAATTTGTGAGTTCTGTTACCACAGAAACTATTAGATCGTCATAGAATACCTAAAGGAAGCCCGGTCAACAATAGTCAATATACCCTTCGTGGGAGAAGAGGTTATGCACGTTAACGGTAATCACATAGTGTTCTGCTACTTTGGTGAAAATAGGGGGATGTATGCCTAAGCGTAAAGCCAGTTATGAAGAAATGATTGAAGATGTGGTTGACAACCTAAAACACAGTCCTGAAGAGTTACAGCACGTGCTTGAAAAATCAGGACAAGTGGTTGAGGCCGCCAACGATATGACTAAGGACGAAATGGCGTTAATTTCTGCGTACGTGAAGTCTGATCTAAAGGAATTTGCCGAAAACTACGAAGAGAGTAAAAGCGGGCCCTTTTATCTCATGATTGCTAATTCAATATGGCAAGGTCTGCTGGATATCACAGATAGAACAAAAGTCGAGTGGGTCGAGCTGTTCCAAGATCTTGAGCATCAGGGCGTTTATTCCTCAGGAGAAATGATAGGGTTAGGTATTTTGGTGTGTGAGCAGTGTGGGCATAAGACAGAATACAACCACCCAACAACCATTTCTGATTGTCCAAAATGTGGTCATAGTACATTTAGTCGACAGCCCCTAAAACCATAGAAGCTAGCTGTTCTAGAGACTGTATGGCTTGCCTACAGTCTCTTTGGATACTGCTAGATAGTGAGAAACACTTACTTATATTGCTGTTTGAATTCTTGTACCCACATCGCTGTTGCGCCACATACTGATACTGGAACGATAAACAGGTTAAGTATTGGGATTGTTGTAAATACCGAGACAAGCATACCGAAGCTGTAGGCTTTTCCTTGTTTTTGCTTCATAGACATTCGCATGTCGTTAAATGGTACCTTGTGGTTATCAAATGGATAATCACAGTATTGAATTGCTAACATCCAAGCGGTAAAAATGAACCAAAGAAAAGGTCCTATCGTCTGACCAAGCGCAGGGATAAGTAGCAGTAAGAATAAGCCGATAGCTTTAGGCAAGGTATACAATAACTTGCGCCATTCCCGAGCCATAATTCTTGGAACGTCTTTGACAACGCTCATGATCCCGTCTTCTGAAACTTTTTGACCGGTTAGCATTTCTTCCACTTTCTCTGCTAAAAGGCCATTGAATGGAGCGGCGATAAAGTTAGCTAATGTGCTAAAGAAGTAAGAAAAGGTCGCCAATATAGTGATGGCGAGTAGCGGCCAAAGCACATAACTCAGCCAAGAGAGAAATTCAGGCAAATAGCCCAGCCAGCCTTCAATCCACGCGTTGAGGTTGGAGAAAAGGTAGTACATTGCTGAACCAACTAACAAAATATTGGCAAGTAATGGTAGCAGTACATAACGACGGATACCCGGTGTAAAGGCGATTTGAAAACCTTGATGAAAGTAACCGAATCCGGTTTTGGCTTTGTTCAAAATATGTTTCCTTTTACCTTTTGCTACTGTTGTTTCTTAGCGACTATATCAAAAAAGACTTAAGGAAATCACAAACTTCTTATACTAAGGTGTTCTAATAGTCTATAGAGTTTTGGTAAAGTAGAGTGAGCTGAGGTGTATTCACCTCATTAAGGACTATTTTTTAACGTTGAGAGCAAACAATGCAGGAATTGCGATTCGTACTCATTATTGTCGGTGCCCTAGCTATCGCGGCGCTGCTGTTCCATGGCCTATGGTCTAGCAAAAAAGAAGGACAGAAGAAGTTCGGTGATAGGCCGTTAGGAAAGTTGGATGACAACGCTGAGCAAGAAGACGAATACGTTGCGCCAGAAGACGATTTCGAAATTATAAGAAAAACGCGTAATGAACCTGACTTTGGTTTGAACCAACAACAGACTAATTATGATCCCTTAGACGATGTCGCTAGTCACTCTGAACAGAGCTTTGAGCATGACGAGCAGATTCATCATCAACCTTTAGAAGAACAATTCGAAAAGCCTCCGGTCTCTGCATTATCAGAAGAAATGGTTGAAGAAGAGCTACCATCATTTTCGGCCAAAACCGATGTCGAACCCGAAGAGTTTGAAAAACTTGAACCTCAGCTAGATCTAAACAAATTCGATGATACTGACGAGGAATTGGAAACAAAACCTCAGCCTATTGAGGCATCAACCCTAACGTCGGCAAAGGAATCGAGTGCACCTATACAGGCTGAAAGTGAACCTGAAGAGCCCGAAATGCAGGTGATTGTGATGAACGTGCATTGTGCTGGTTCTGAAGATTTTGTTGGTACTCAGCTGTTTGATAGCATGCGTCAGAATGGTCTTATTTACGGTGAAATGGATATCTTCCACCGTCATGCCGATTTATCAGGCACAGGAAAAGTACTGTTTAGTGTGGCAAATATGATGCAGCCAGGTACGCTTCAACATAATGATCCAGCCACTTTTACTACCAAAGGTATCTCGTTCTTTATGACTCTACCTTGTTTTGGCGAAGCCGAGCAGAACTTCAAGTTGATGCTAAGAACAGCGCAGCAAATTGCTGATGATCTTGGGGGCAACGTTCTTGACGACAAGCGTAACTTAATGACACCGACGAGACTCGATGCCTACCGTAAACAAATTCAAGACTTTAACGCAGCGAAAGTAAGCGCGTAATCGTTCCACTTATGTTAGAGAAAAGGCTCCTCGGGAGCCTTTTTTATCCGTACTACCAAGGTATACCATGTCGCAACAACGATTAAATGAACTGAAAGAGCAACTTCACTATCATGGCGTGAAGTACTATGTAGAAGACAGCCCAGAGATTCCGGATGTCGAGTACGACAGGCTAATGCAAGAATTGCTCGCTATTGAAGCTGAGCATCCTGATTGGGTAACTGTAGATTCGCCAAGTCAACGAGTCGGAGGGTTACCACTTGACAGTTTTACCCAAGTGAAACATGAAATACCGATGCTGTCTTTGGATAATGCTTTCTCAGATGAAGATTTAGATAGTTTTAATAAGCGCATTTGTGATCGCGTAAATCGAACCGATATTGGCGCTTATTGTTGCGAAGTAAAACTCGATGGATTAGCAGTGAGTTTACTTTATGAAAGTGGTGTACTTGTTCAAGCTGCAACCCGAGGTGATGGAACCACGGGGGAGAACATCACAGAGAATGTTCGAACTATTAGTGCAATTCCACTGAAGCTGCAAGGCGACGACATTCCAGCGCGCATTGAAGTACGCGGTGAAGTATTTATGCCTAAAGCTGGGTTTGCAAAACTTAACGAGCTTGCCGAAAGAAAAGGCGAGAAAGTGTTTGTAAACCCAAGAAATGCGGCAGCAGGTAGTTTACGTCAATTAGACTCTCGCATCACCGCAACTCGTCCTCTAAGCTTCTATGCCTATAGTCTGGGCATTGTTGAAGGTACTGAGTTACCAGCAAGTCATTTTGATCGTTTTCTAAAACTCAAATCTTTAGGCTTTCCAATGGGGCCTGAAACCAAACGCGTTAACAGTATTGAAGAAGTTAAAGCTTACCACAAAGCGATCCAGGAAAAACGTGATGAGCTTGAATATGAAATAGATGGCGTCGTCATTAAAGTTGACGACATTGCCCTGCAAGAGCGGTTGGGTTTTGTGGCTCGAGCTCCTCGCTGGGCGATTGCCTACAAATTCCCCGCTCAAGAAGAAATTACCGTACTGAACTCTGTCGAGTTTCAGGTTGGACGTACCGGAGCTATTACCCCTGTTGCGAAGCTAGAGCCAGTGTTTGTTGGTGGCGTGACGGTGAGCAATGCTACCTTGCATAATGCCGATGAAATTGAGCGTTTAGGTGTGAAGGTTGGTGATAGTGTTATTATTCGCCGTGCAGGGGATGTTATTCCTCAAATTGTTTCTTATGTGCCAGAGCGTCGACCTGCGGATGCGAAAGAAATCGTTTTTCCTTCTGAGTGTCCGGTATGTGCATCTCTGATTGAACGGATTGAAGGAGAAGCTGTAGCCCGTTGTACCGGTGGCTTGGTTTGCCAAGCACAGCGTAAAGAAGCGCTAAAACACTTTGTTTCTCGTAAGGCTTTAGACGTTGATGGTCTTGGGGAGAAAGTAATAGAGCAGCTTGTAGACAAAGAAATGGTCGAGACACCAGCAGATTTGTTCAAGTTATCTGCGGGGCAACTCACTATTTTAGAGCGTATGGGGCCGAAGTCCGCACAGAATGTCGTCAATGCCCTAAATGTGTCAAAAGAAACCACACTAGCGAGATTCCTGTACTCACTGGGGATTCGTGAAGTTGGTGAAGCCACCGCTGCGAATCTATCAACGCATTTTGAAACTTTAGAAAATGTGATGAACGCGACTCATGATCAGTTGATTGAAGTTCCTGATGTCGGTGAGATTGTTGCTAAGCATATTCGGTTCTTCTTTGCTGCTGAATCTAATCAAAAAGTAATTGAGGCATTGATTGCAGCAGGTATTCATTGGGCGGCAGTAGAAGCACCAGCGGAAGATACACCTCAACCACTTGCGGGCAAGACGGTGGTTTTAACAGGGTCTTTGTCACAGCTAAACCGCAATGATGCCAAGGCAGCGCTTCAGGCGCTAGGGGCGAAAGTAACGGGAAGTGTTTCTAAGAAAACCGATATTTTATTTGCAGGAGAAAATGCAGGTTCTAAATTGGCAAAAGCACAAGAGCTCAATATTGAGATTAGAACTGAGGACGACCTAATAGAATTAATCGGCTGATTTAAGGAATAGAAAAAAGAGCTCCTAATATGGGGCTCTTTTTTTGCGAGTGAGTTCAAATAATGATGGTTCTACTACGTCATAAATAAAAAACAATCGTGTAAATAGCGTTTTTTTATTTAATTAAATTAAATAAAAAATCCATGCGATCCATATCACGAATGGCAATGTTGATGGTGTTTTAACTTCTTGAAAACAAAGGATGTAAAGCATTTCATTATAGCTGTGTTTGAAAAATAAGATCTTCATCAATAACCATGGTAAAAGTTTGTAGTGCGTCCTATTTTTTTTAGCTTAATTGATTTTGAAATTGATAATTTTCTCTGCGAAGTTAGTCTTGTGAATATGGATACACAAGGTGTAGACAGGAAAATTAACCAGTCTATTTTGGTTAAATAAATAAGGAAATATTTCACCCTTCGGCGGCCAACTTAAGAGTGAAATATAAAAAACAGCTATATCCATTTTTAGGAGTTATTCCATGGAAAAAATGTTTAAACGCACTCTTATCGGTGCAGCAGTGGCGTCTTTAACAATGGCGGGTGCAGTACAAGCGAAACCGGCAACAGATACAGTTGATCTTTATGGTCAAGTTGCATTGTCTGTATGGCAATATGGTGAAGATAAAATTGGTGGCGGTGATGCTCCACTGAAACTAGAAAATGAATCTCGCTTTGGTTTACGCGGTTCACATGAACTAGCACGTGGTCCTAAGTTTATATGGCAATTGGAAGGTGGTAACGTTGGTGATGACGGTGCGGGTAGTGGTCTAGGTGTTCGTGATACCTACGGTGGTTTTGAGTTCGAGGAAGCTGGTCGCGTACGTATTGGTCGTATGTTGACACCACTCTATGAAATCATCGACTGGCCATACTCAGGTCAACGTGCTGGTGCTATTTTTGACTGGGGTGGCGATGTACTAGGTGGCGCACGCTATGATCGTCAATCTAATATGGTTCGTTATGACTCTGCTAACTTAGGAGGGTTTACATTCAACCTAGCAGCTGGTCGTGGTGATGAAGCAAGTGCTGACTCAAACTTCTATGGCTTAGGGGCGCACTATACTGTTGGAATGCTTACTCTACACGGTGGCTACGAGTACGGTAAGGATCGTAAGTTTGATACTCTCAACTCAGCTTACCAGAACTTCTTGAAGCAAAACCCTGGTGCTCCAATCATTGGTGATAAAGATACAGTTAATGGTCGTTCAGATACGCAAGCTGGATTGTTAGGTTTTGAGCTGAACTTTGACACATTTGCCTTTAATGGTGCATGGAAATACGAAGAAGCAGACTATAAAGAGTTGAAAGACAAAGATGATAATGATCTTCTACAGTATGGTTCGAAAATTTCTCAGAATAGCTACTCGTTAGGAGCTGTATTCAGTGGTGTTGAGAATTGGCAGTTCAAGCTTAATTATGCTGCGAATCTAGATCCTAAAATTGATAGTACCGATGCAGATGGCTATGCAGATTACATCGTTTCAGCACAGGCACTATATTTCTTGGATGACTCAGCGATTACCTATGTACGTCCTTATATGATTTCTAAAGACGAATCTTCTGCTGAATTCGGCTGGGGTCTAGGCGTAGAATACTACTTCTAAAATACAATCTGATACTGCCTTATACCTTCGGCTCCTAGAAATAGGGGCCGTTTTTTTATTGTGTAATTCACAGTGAGATTAATAAATAGTTGTTTTAACGAAAATATAGAAGATGGACGTTAAATAAAGTTGAGTTAAGAAAAGGAGATCTCGCGATAAAATGAAAATGTGCCCGCGAGTGCGAGCACAGTCGGTTAAATTACTCTTCGAGGTTGCTGATTGCCCAAGTAAGAAACTTCTTTCTTTCTTCGTATGAGGCACTTTTGAAAGAGCGTTTTAAAGATTGGTACACGTCACCATCAAGTTGGATGTCTGCGGTTTCTATATTGGATTGTGAGTAGTGTGACAAGCTAGCAACAGCGTTGGTTTGATTGTAGTCTTTTACTTCTTGTGCCATATCCGCAGTTAGACTAAACGTTAAACCTAACTGATCTTTCTTCACGCCAACGAGGGGCTTTGAATCGCTAACAAGTTCAAAGGTAGGTTTACTATTGAACTCTACACCTTGTTGCAGTGTCTTAATGTTAGGCACGGATATAGAGATATCCTTATCTTTTGCATCAAATGTTGCAACTAAAGGTTGAGATTTAAATTTGGTTTTGTCTGAGCCCGTTTCCATAACTATTTTAGAAATTCTAAAAACCAGTTGGTTTACACCGTTATCGAGAACGATATTGTCGTTACTATCGAAACCAAAGTTTGAGTAGCCAGCGTCTTTACCATTAACAGTGAGCAGTTGGATGCCAGACGGCACGTCAATGGTCACTGACGAGTAAGCTAGTGACGGTGCCAAAATTAGACTCGCAAGTAGTGTTTTTGTTAATTTCATTACCACTCCTTAGTACTTTGCCAATATGGCAATTCTCTTGTAGGGTCTGTTTCATCTTAGTTTTTTTACATCGCGAATAATAGCGTTGTTATGAAAGCAGAAAGCGTCTGTACAGAAATTTGCGAGTCACTTATCATTTGAATAATTGTGTAGGTTTGCCTAAGTGGAGTTCGATATGAACATCAGTGAAGTTGCTAAAAAGACCGGTCTAACAACGAAATCAATCCGACTGTATGAAGAAAAGAAAATCATCTCGTCACCGTTGAGAAGCGATAATGGCTATCGCATTTATTCGGCCAAGCATGTTGATGAACTAAGTGTTGTTGCTAAGGCCAAACGAGTCGGTTTTACGCTTGATGAGTGTCGCGATATGGTGTCGTTAGCCTTCAAAACGGACAGGACGAGTGCCGAAGTTAAACGTCGAACCAGCGAAAAACTTGCGGAAGTTAAACGCAAGATTTCAGAGTTGCAAGCTATTGAACAGCAATTGGAAGTCTGGCTTTCTCAGTGCCCGGGAGACACTAATTCGGCATGTCCAATCGTTGATGATTTGATGCAAGGCTGCAATACAAAAGTCCAAAACTGATGTTCGTACTATGCAGCCAAGGGCTTGATATATCAAAAGCGTTTTTGGCCACCTAAACGTTCGCAACGCTCAATCGGAGTATACGTTTGAGAGCCATCGCTTAGTTGGCAGTCGACATATGGACCTAATGCAGAACTGTTTGAGGCATGGGTGATTGGAGCAAGCGTCAGCATGATGCCGAAGATTAGTGCTGAGAAAATTTTCATAACGATCCCTTTCAATTATTCAATATTTAGAGGCATCTCACACTTCGAGATAATCCTAAGTATGAACAAGACAGAATAAAGATCAAAAAAAAGAGTAAGAATTAAAAAATTTTTAATTCCAAAAAAGTGGAACTTATTAATTGTGTGAAATTAATAACTATATGATTTAGATGGTAAAAATAATCTATAGTTTTATCATGTAGTATGGGGAAATGCCGCTCAACTACTTAAATTAACTTACTTAGTTTCTAGAACAATCTATGGCAATGATGGTTAACTAGTTGGTAATTAAGGAATCTAAGGAAATCTGATTTGCGGTGACGTGCTCCCAGCTCAAAAAGAGCTCGTTTTCGATGTTTTGTTCTAACTAGCCGGTAAAATGAACGAATTTCGATAACAGTCAGTTGTCTTGACTGGAATCAGAGATCGAGCAATTTGCCTTGTTTGGTGTGGAAAGTAGGTTTATGGCATAACCTTGCTCTCCTAGCTGTTCAACAACACTGTGTTTTCCAACAAGGTGCAGAGCGCCCACAGCCACAAAATGGGTTCCTGCTTTGTATTCTTGTGATTGGCTTAATATCTCTACCCACTTTTCGTTCCGCTCGTAAATGAATGAATGATAGAAGTCATCGTTATAGGCCTCTGCTTGTAACACTTCTTCAAGGTTCTTTTTATCCCCCATACGCCAAGACTCGACTAAACATTGGATGCTTGCTTCACTATTTGGCCACTCTTGGATTGTTTGTTTCAACATATCTAATCCGTCATCAGGCTGATTTGCGAGTAAATCGATTTGAAATTGTAAACTCTCTAATCCCTTTATTGGTAATTGATGAGTGTTTGCCCACTGAACAAACTGCATATCAATGCCGAACTGAGGTTGATAGTTAAGAGATTGGAATTGTAATTGTTGTAAGGTTAAGGCTGCTTGCCAAGGTGGTAAGTTCAATATTTTAGTTGGAGCTAGGGAAGTCTGTTTTAAGATTTTAACTAATGTAGCTAAGTGTTCTTCGTCTAACATTTGCTTAGTACTGGGTTGTGGTTCTTGCGGGAAACGAACTTTTTCATTTAGGTGTGTTTCGACAACCAGGCTATCAGAGCTATCTAAAGCTTCTGTCACTTTTCTAGAAAATGGATCGAGTTTGGTATCCCCAACGTGAATTGTCCCCATGAGATAGAGGCGCTGTTCACCTTTGTCTGCTTGCCATAACAACGGTTCTGCATGAGAAAAAAATGAGATCAACAACAGAAGCTTCATGAATGAAGGCCCCAAGTGAGCTCTCTTTATATAACTCGAAATATATCTAAGCAATCTATTCACCACTTTCTGAACTACGGTTGAGTGTTCAGACTAACACAAGTTCGATCCTCAAATGCCAAGGTTGAAGTAGAGAGTTACTGCTCTAGGTTGTTTTTCCTCGATAAAACTACTTTTTTAATGCGAATTAAATGCTGTTTTAAACCTAAAAGTACGTTTGATATCACGATTTTATAAGAGTTATTTTGGACGGGATGTGGTTTTTACGACATTTTTGTCATCAATATGGCGATATGAGTATGGTTTTTGTGACTTTCATCATAGGTAATTTTTCTTTGTGAATTTACGGTATTTTATATAACTTTTTTAAGTTGCTGTTTTTTATGTATTTATGTTTTTTGTCATTTTCCTGTTGTGATTTTGATCACTTTGGTGGGGTAATTATTTGTTAGCGCGAATTAAATCTAGTTATAGTGTGCTCAAGCCAGACGGCAGCATATCAAGGCAGCAACATAAGCTGCTCAAAACTAAAGCATATATAGGTGTTATAATGAAAAAAGTTCTCGCTCTTACCGCTCTTGCAGTTGCATCAACTAGCGCTTTCGCAGGCTCTTCTTACGTAACTGGTAACGTTCAATTTCACGATACGTACCTTCAAGGTTCTAAAGCAACGTCTACGCTAGAAGCCGGCCACACATTTGACTCTAACACTACGCTGTTAGTTGAGTTTGATGCTATTCCACTGGGTAAAGTACAAGATGGTGCTAGTCCACTACCAGCGACTACTTTGGGTGTTGAACAGGTCTTTAACGCAACTGACCACCTTTGGTTTGCGGCAGGTTACCATCACTTGATTCAAGGCGGTGAAACAATTCAATATCGCCCACTTATCAAGATCGGTTATAACTTCGATAACGGTCTTTCTTTGAGCAACCGTACTCGTATGCACATTAATAATCAACTAGATGGCCAAGCACGCAAGTCAGATACAGATGTTCGTTTGGACAACAAAATTGCTTATCAATTTGCTGATCAGCCTATTGCTCTTTCTTATAACAACGTATACGTAGTGGCTGGCGACAAAGATGCGAATGGCGATGATAAAGTTAATACGATGGATCACGAGCTTCGTGCAACTTGGACTCGTGATGGCGTACAACCATACTTTGAGTTCCGTAGCCAAGCTCACGGCCTAAAGAATGCTGACGGAAGCAGTGCAGTAAACAATGCTGTTGTGTTCGGTGCTTCATACGGCTTCTAATCTATCCCCCAAGATTGTTCATATTTCCATATTTAGGGCTCCGTCAGGAGCCTTTTTTCTGTTCTAAGTTCGGATTTAGAATAGAGGTGCCTCGCAATTTCTTTTTATCTGTTCCTTATCTTAAGAGTGACACGATAAAATACGTGAACGACACTGAACGAATACTCAAGTCATGGCGTACTAAACTTCTTGTTTTCAGTAATGACTTAAAAGGATGATGAGATGAACATTAAATTTCTTGTATCTAGCTTAATCACAGTTGTATTTATGAGTGGTTGTACACAGACAGCTTTTACAACAGATGGGACGAGTGATTCATGGCAGACATTTGGTTATGAGCAGTCAAAAAAAGGCTACATGAAAAAAACACCTGAAGAATTAAGTGTCAATGATGCGGCTTTAGAAACGGCTTACTCTGAAGGGTATGAAAAAGGCCGAACTGAATACTGCGCGCAAGATGCCTACAAGTTAGGGATTATGGGGAAAAGCTACCTGGGGATTTGTGACGACCTCGATTGGCGATTCCGAATGAAGTATAACGATGGACGTTCAAATCAAAGTCTTGGTCGCTTATAGAGTAACTGAGGCGGTACGCTGATATAAATCTGAACGTTTAGTTTGTTTTAATAAATTTGCGGTTTACTGAGCAACTTTTACTTATCCTTACTGAGGTCGACTATTGGTCGTCCTTTGTCGTTTTTCTGTCCAGAAAATATGTCTTTCGGACGGTTTATTTACATAGCGAAGTTAGGGTTAAGCTAGTTGATTGAATTTCCAGTATTTATCTGATTTTTTGACAATTTGTGTCTTGCAGAGTCATGACTTTGTTAGAATTTGCCACAAGGTAAATCGAGCGTGAAGATGCGTTTTTTTCTGACTAAGTTAGGACTAACGTCTTGCGTAAAATTTCATTCTTGGCACTCGCATTTAGCTCGAGCAGCGCATTTGCTGCATCGTCATATATTGAAGGTAACATCCAGTTCAATAGCAGTTATCTCTATGATTCCAAAACCACAGCTAAGATGGCGGCAGGCCATACTTTTGATACGGATACAACGATTAAGTTCAAAATAGAAGATATTGCGATTGGTGCAACGCCTCACAGTGATGGTCACCATCACCACCATAACATGTACTATGGACACCGCGTGAGAGCTCCTTTGGTGACGCTAGGGGTAGAGCAGCGTTTTCAAATGTCGGACAACTTCTGGCTAGGGGCTGGATATGAACACCTAATGCAAGTGGGTGAAACCATGCAGTACCGTCCACTCTTTAAAATCGGCTATGACTTTGAGCAAGGTCTCTCTTTGAGTCATCGCACTCGAATCGAAGTTTATGCACAACATGACCGTTGGGGGTATAAGCCGGATACAGATTATCGATTTGATAACAAGATTGCCTATACGTTCCAAACGCACCCAGTGAAAATCCACTATAACAATGTGTACCATGCCATAGGAGCTTATGGGCCATACTACCCATACACGGACAGCACCATGGACCATGAGTTTAGGTTGACGTTAACGAAATACGCTTTTCAGCCGTATTTTGAGTACAAGAGTCAAGGGGATGTCAAAGTATCACGTTATGGCTATGGTGTAGCGAATAGTGCATTTCTTATAGGTGGGATTTATAACTTTTAGCCAGATAAACGCCACAGCGATTGCTGTGGCGTTTATCTAGTATCAGTGCTTCACGTTACATATTGTAAGCACGGAAACTGTAGACTTGACCTTTCTCATTGTAAGCATAGACATGATAAGGGTCTTTCTTGTCGCCATATTCCATACCTGGAGAACCAACGGGCATGCCTGGAACAGCGAGTCCCTTAGCGTTCTTAGGTGGGTTCTCTAGGAAAGCCTTGATGTCATCGGCTGGAATATGGCCTTCGAAGACATAGTCACCGATAACCGCCGTATGACACGATGCGAGTTCGGGCTTTATACCTAGTTTTTCTTTTATTGGGTTCATATTCTTATGCTCTTCAACCGTAACGTTAAATCCAGCATCTTCCATATGCTTCACCCATTCTTTACAGCAGCCACAGTAAGGTGATTTATACGTGAGCATATCCGTGGCAAACGCTGAACCTGTTACCATCGCAAACGACAGTGTTGCTAGTTTGAATAGACGTGTTTGCTTTGACATATTGAATCCTTTTAAAAAGTAATTATTGGCTATATCGTTATCGGTTAACCAACTCGATTAGCCTTTATATTGAAAGTTTCTGAGTCTATTTGCGTTGCTGACAACGGTAATAGAGGACAGTGCCATAGCTGCTCCAGCAAAAACAGGGCTGAGCAGAAAACCAAAAATCGGGTAAAGAATCCCTGCTGCAATAGGGATCCCTAACGAGTTATAGATAAATGCACCAAATAGGTTTTGTTTTATGTTCTTCACTGTCGCCTTAGACAGTGAAATAGCGTATGCCACAGTCGCAGGGTTACTATTAAGCAATGTCATTGGCGCACTTTCGATGGCCACGTCACTCCCTGAGCCCATGGCAATACCGACATCAGCAAGTGCTAAAGCAGGTGCGTCATTGATGCCATCACCAACCATAGCGACAGGCCCAAACTTAGCCTTGAGTGACTCTACATGAGCGGATTTCTCATCTGGTAATACTTCAGAAACCACCTCGTCGATACCAAGCTTCTTAGCGATTACGTTAGCAACATGTCGGTTGTCACCCGTTAGCATCACAGTATGAATGCCTTGCTGTTTCAATGATGCCACTGCAGAAGCCGCTTCTGGTTTAAGCTCATCGGCGATTGCAATAACAGCTACGGCTGAATTATCGATAACTACGACCACTGGTGTCGCAGCCATATTTGCTGCTTCATCGAGGCCACTTTGAATCGGCGTTGTATCAATGTTCAAACTTTGTACGTGATTGAGCGATGCAATGGTTATTTGCTTATCGTCAACTATCCCTTTAACCCCTTTGCCCTTAAGATTCTCAAATTGTTGGGGCTCACTTGTGTCAGTGGCAGACCAATATCGAGTGACCGCTTTCGCTAGAGGATGTTCCGAACGTTTTTCTAATGGCAATACCAATTTGGCCAGCTCATGTTCTGCCAGCTCATGTGCTGATAGGTTCGATGTAAATACTCGCTGTACGGTTGGTTGACCCATGGTCAGTGTGCCGGTTTTATCGAATACGACGACTTTTACTTTACTTAGCTTTTGTAAGGCGTCGGCATCTTTAATTAATACTCCTGCTTGGGCTGCTTTGCCTATACCTACAGTAATAGACAGCGGTGTTGCCAAACCTAATGCGCATGGGCAGGCGATGATAAGTACTGTTGTCGTCACAACAAGCATATAACTGGCTCTAGGCTCTGGTCCGACAAAGAACCAAACTGCCGCGGCTAACAAAGCGATAACCACAACGACGGGAACAAATACTGCTGAGATAGAGTCTGCTAATTTGGCAATGGCAGGTTTACTGCTTTGCGCTTCCCTTACTAGGTTAATTATACGCGACAACATAGTATCTGCGCCCACACCTGTTGCTTTGATAACCAAGCTACCATCGGTGTTTAATGTGCCTGCAGACACCGTGTCATTAATATCTTTTGCTGCGGCCACAGGTTCACCCGTCAACATGGATTCATCAATATAGCTGTGTCCTTCAAGTACTAGTCCATCAACAGGAACTTTTTCACCTGGCTTTATTCTAAGCAGCATCCCGAGACGAATATCGGACACTGCCATAGGCTGATCTTGACCATCAATAATGGCAGTCGCATATTGTGGTTGAAGGTTCATTAGCGCTTGAAGCGACTGATTGGTTTTAGACTTTGCTTTGGCTTCGATGTAGTGCCCGAGAGATATTAATCCCACAATCATCGCGCTTGCCTCAAAATAAACATGTCTAGATTGATGTGGGAACCAACTAGGCTTAACCACCACTAACATAGAGTAAAACCATGCTGCGCCCGTGCCTAACGCGACGAGGGTATCCATCGTTGCTCGTTTGTGTGTTAGCGCTTTATAAGCATTTACATAGAAGTCGCGCCCGGCAGTAGCGAGTAGCCATAAACAGATGACACCAATTAGCCCCCAGGTCATTTGGTCTAGAGGGTTGCGGATCATCATATTGCCACCTAATACTCCCCAAAGCATGAGCGGAGCACCAATGGCTAAGGCAACAATAGTGTGTTTTTTTTGAGTCGCTTGATGGTCTAAAAGTGCTTGCTGTTGCTGACTTTGGCTTGTGGCTAAGTCTTGAACTAGCTCCCCTTGATAACCAGCACTCGAAACCGCAGCGAGCAAAGCGTCATTGATGCTTTCTACATCTTTGGAAGCTACTACCAAAGCACTTTGTTCAGCAAGGTTAACGCGAGCGTTCTCGACGCCATCAACACTGGCTAGTGCTTTCTCTACCGAGCTCACACAGCTTGCACAAGTCATTCCATGAATCAGGTAATGAAGTCTGTAGCCTTCTTGTGTTAACAGCAGTTCGTCATTTGACTCGTTTAGCAACGAGATATCAGGAGAAATAGGCTCAATACTTTCGCTTTGCGTAGACGTATCAAGGTCATTGCCGTTGGTAGAATTAGCCTCTTGCTTTGCTTGATATCCGACAGCTTCTACGCTATCGATAATAGTTAGCGGATTGTCTAATGTTGCAATGGTCAACTCTGATTTACTCAATGAGAGAATTTCGCAATCTTCCAATGATTCAAGTTGAGTGCGCAATTTCGCTACACATTTTCCGCAGTTCAGGCCTGAAAGTGCAAAGTGCCATACGGGAATAGCATGGTAGTTAAGGGATTGGACTATGGAAATAATGTCTTGGACATCCGAGGAACTCTCCACGATAAGTTGTTCAGTGGTGAGTGTTTTGATATCCATCGATAGCGGGGAGGCATCGAGTGCTTTTTGCAGCTTATTCACGCACCCCATGCAGGAGAGCCCTGATAGATTTAGCGTATATTGATTCATAAAACACCTCGAAGAAATATTGAACTGTGACTAACGATAAACCTTACCGCAAGGGTAAGGTCAAGCTATTGATTGTAGATTTAGCTTAAGGTGATAAAATAGCGCCCAAATTTGCAACGCACGATGAAGCGCATCGTGCGACGTTGACAACAAGGTACATTCGATGACGGTTAAAACACGTTTTGCTCCTAGCCCTACAGGCTATCTTCATGTCGGTGGTGCACGTACTGCACTGTATTCTTGGCTATTTGCTAAAAACCAAGGCGGCGAATTCGTTCTTCGTATCGAAGACACCGATCTAGAGCGTAACTCGCAACAAGCAGTGGATGCGATCTTGGAAGGCATGCAGTGGATGGGTTTGGAATGGGACGAGGGTCCTTATTACCAATCTAAGCGTTTTGATCGATACAATGAAATGGTTGATAAGCTACTTGCGGAAGACAAAGCATATAAATGTTATGCGCCGAAAGAGTTGCTAGAAGAGATTCGTGCAGAGCAAGAAGCGAACAAAGAAATTCCTCGCTATGATGCGAACCACCCTAAAATTGTTGCAGCGAACGCAGCAGCAAAAGAAGGTGACCCGTGTGTTATTCGCTTCCGCAATCCGAAAGAGGGTAGCGTGGTGTTTGATGACCAAATCCGTGGTCGCATTGAAATCTCAAACAGCCAAATGGACGACCTGATTATTCGTCGTACCGATGGCGCGCCAACATATAACTTTGTGGTAGTGGTTGATGATTGGGATATGGGTATTACACATGTTGTTCGTGGTGAAGATCACATCAACAACACGCCTCGTCAAATCAACATCTATGAAGCTCTAGGTGCTCCAGTACCTACATTTGCACACTGTGCAATGATTCTTGGTGATGATGGTGCGAAACTGTCTAAGCGTCACGGCGCGGTTTCTGTGATGCAGTATCGTGATGAAGGCTACCTTCCGAATGCTTTGAACAACTACTTGGTGCGTCTAGGTTGGTCTCATGGTGACCAAGAAATCTTCTCACAAGAAGAGATGATCGAACTGTTCTCTTTGAATGCTATTTCAAAATCAGCATCTGCGTTCAATACTGACAAACTAAACTGGTTGAACAACCATTACATCAAGACATCTGAGCCAGAGTATGTGGCAAAGTATCTACAATGGCACCTTGATGAGCAAAAGCTAAACACAGAGAATGGTCCTGCTATCACAGAAGTCATTAAGCTAGTTGGTGAGCGTTGCAATACATTGGTTGAACTTGCACAGCAAATCCGTTACTTCTACGAAGATTTCTCTGAGTTCGAAGCTGGTGCTGCGAAGAAACATCTACGCGGTGTAGCTAAAGCGCCTTTAGAAGCTGCGCTAGCGAAAGTAGAAGCGTTGGAAGAGTGGACAACAGTAAATATTAAAGAGCAAGTCATTGCCGCGGTCTGTGAAGAATTAGAAATTGGTATGGGTAAAATCGGTATGCCACTTCGCGTAGCAGTAACAGGCGGTGGTCAATCTCCATCGGTTGATGCAGTTATGGAACTGGTTGGCAAAGAGCGTGTTATTGCTCGCATTAAGATGGCTTTAGCATTTATTGCTGAGCGTGAAGCGAACGCTTAATTACTCCTAATCTATGATATTGAAAAGGCCGCAATAAATATTGCGGCCTTTTTTTCATAAAAAAAAAAAGCGACTCACAAGCCGCTTTTCATATGGAAGTAAGATTACTTATCTAGATAGTCTCGAATGGATTTTTCTATACCCACCGCATCCAGTCCAAGCTCTGCGTGCAACTCATCTTGAGTGCCTTGAGCGACAAACCTGTCAGGAAGTCCTAGGTTTAGGACGGGCTTCATTAGTTTCTCACTCATCATGAACTCAATTACGCCAGCGCCAGCACCACCTGCAATAGCGTTTTCTTCTAGAGTAACTATGACGTCGTGACTATTGCAAAGCTCTCTAATTAGCGCTTCATCAAGCGGTTTGACAAAACGCATATCAGCGACGGTAGCATTGATGTTCTCCGCCGCGATAAGCGCATTATCTAAGAAAGTACCGAAGGATAATATCGCTACTTTTTCGCCTTCACGTACGATGCGACCTTTGCCGATTTCTAGAGCGGTAAATTCAGCTTCTGGTGTTGTTCCATTGCCCCCACCACGTGGGTAGCGTACGGCACTTGGACCATTGTGCATGTGACCAGTGTAGAGCATCTGGCGACATTCATTTTCATCACTTGGTGCCATGATGACCATGTTAGGGATGCAGCGCATAAAACTTAAGTCGAAGGCACCTTGGTGAGTTTGACCATCAGCGCCGACTAATCCTGCTCGGTCGATAGCAAACATTACAGGCAAATCCATAATAGCAACATCGTGGATCAGTTGGTCATAGCCGCGCTGTAAGAACGTAGAGTAAATGGCAACGATTGGGCGGTTACCAGCAATAGCCATACCAGTGGCTAATGTCACGGCGTGTTGCTCTGCAATCGCGACATCGAAATATTGGCTCGGATACTCTTTCGAGAAACGTACCATGCCAGAGCCTTCACGCATGGCAGGAGTAATTGCCATTAATGAAGGGTCTTTGGCTGCCATATCACATAGGAAATCGCCAAAGATCTTTGAATAGGTTGGTTTGCTTGAGCTGCTTTTTGGCAGACAGGAGTGAGAAGGATCGAACTTAGGTACGCCATGGTAACCGATTGGATCTTTCTCAGCTGGTTCGTATCCTTTACCTTTCTTGGTCATAATGTGCAGGAACTGCGGGCCTTTAAGCTCACGCATGTTCTTTAACGTTTTAACCAATTCATTGACATCATGACCATCAACAGGGCCGATGTAGTTGAAGCCTAGCTCCTCAAATAGTGTGCCCGGAACGATCATACCTTTTAAATGTTCTTCTGTACGACGAACTAGCTCTTTAATTGGTGGCAAACCAGATAGTGCTTTCTTACCGCCTTCACGAATCGAAGTGTATAAACTACCAGATAAGACCTGAGCGAGGTGGTTGTTTAGAGCGCCAACGTTTTCTGAGATCGACATTTCGTTATCATTGAGGATTACGAGCATATCAGGATGAACATCACCAGCGTGGTTGAGTGCTTCAAATGCCATTCCTGCAGTAATGGCGCCGTCGCCAATAACGCTGACCACTTTACGGTCTTTGCCTTCTTTAGCCGCAGAGATGGCAATACCAAGTCCCGCACTGATAGATGTGGATGAGTGGCCAACGGATAAAACGTCGTACTCACTTTCTTCACGCCAAGGGAAAGGGTGAAGCCCATCTTTTTGTCGGATCGTCGACATCTTCTCGCGTCGACCCGTCAAAATTTTGTGTGGATAAGCCTGATGGCCCACATCCCAAATCAATTGGTCGAAAGGCGTGTTGTATACGTAATGTAGGGCGACAGTTAATTCAACCGTCCCTAAGCCAGAAGCTAGGTGTCCGCTTGATTGGCTCACAGAGTTTAACAAATACGTTCTTAGCTCCTCACAAAGCTTCGGAAGTGACTCTTTTGGCATCAAGCGAAGTTCTTCCGGTGTATTTGCTAATGTCAGTGTTGGATATTTTGAAATATCAAGTGTCATAGTGTTAGCGCTTTAATTCTGTTTAGTTGTTGCGCTCGATGACATATCGGGCGAAATCTTCGAGTAATTGAGTATTGTAGGGTATAGCCTCTAAAGCACAAAGTGCTTCTTCAAAAAGCTGCGCTGCTTTTTGCTGAGCCCCTTCTAATCCTAGCAAAGCAGGGTAGGTACTTTTGTTAAGTTCGACGTCTGAACCCTGAGGTTTACCTAAGGTTTCCGTGTCACCGACAATATCTAGAATATCGTCTTGCACCTGAAACGCGAGTCCAATTGCATCAGCGTAATTTTCCAACTGAGGTAGGTATTGACCCCCTTTATCCCCAGCTGCCAAAGCACCTAACTGAACAGCGCACTTAATCAGTGCCCCTGTTTTATGACGATGTATACGCTCAAGCTCTTCCAGCGTCACATTGCGGTTCTCTGCTTCTAGATCGAGTGCTTGCCCAATGCACATACCAGCAGCACCTGAAGCGTGAGCAAGCTTTTGTACCATAGTAATACGTTGCTCATTGGCAAAGGATGCCAATTCACCTTCAGATAAAATGGTAAAGGCCAGTGTTTGCAGAGCATCACCAGTTAGAATAGCAGTCGCTTCATCGAATTGAATATGGCAAGTCGCTTGACCTCGACGGAGTTCGTCATCATCCATTGCAGGAAGATCATCGTGGATCAATGAATAGGCATGGATACACTCAATAGCAGCGGCCGGAGTATCTAATTGTTCATTGGTGCAACCAAAAATCTGTCCGGTAGCATAAACAAGGAAAGGGCGAGCACGTTTACCGCCAAGTAGCAATGCATATCGCATTGCTTCTATTAATCTTTGTTCTTGGAAAGGGTAGTGGTCGAGCCAAGCGTCCAGTTGCTCGTTATTACGTTGTTGATAAGACTTTAAAGCCTCAATCATGGGGATACTCACTTTTGTTTCTATTCCGCTGACTGGGAGAAGTCATCAAGTTCTGCATCGTCATCTTTGGCTAGCAGGATGCTGACTTTTTGTTCTGCTTCTGTAAGCTTATGTTGCCCAGCACGAGCTAAAGCGATACCACGTTCAAACTTCTTCAAAGCGTCGTCCAATGCAAGGTCACCATTTTCTAATTGTTCGACAAGCATATCTAGCTCATCCACTGTCGCTTCAAACGACATGTTCTCTGGTTTTTTCGTCGCCATAACTTACTTGTTTTATCAGAAATGTTCGAACGTTACATTAGCCTTAACGGATGGTCAAACTAATGGTGCCAAAAATGTAACCAAGATGCTTTCCACTTTTTGTTTCTGCTACAAATTTGTTCAACAGGATGGATATAGAAACTGGGGAAGGTGTTGTTTTACGGCGATTTCTCGAATTGACTCCGGCTAAAAGAAGAGGGAGCAGGGAATTTTGTGATTTTCAGGTCATAAATTACTTAAAGATATGGGCATGTGGTCGATAACCTAAATATAACGCGATAGACTCGTGCGGATATTCAGGTTCGTCAATGTCGATTGATGGCAATTATTTATGGAGTGTTGAGTGGATTTAGCAACGCTGATAGGCCTAATTGGTGGGGCCGCTTCGATCATTATGGCGATGGTGCTAGGTGGCAGCATCATGACTTACTACGATACCACGTCGGTATTCATCGTAATCGGTGGTTCGACATTTGTGGTGTTGATGAAGTTCACTCTGAGCCAGTTCTTTAGTGCAACGAAGATTGCTGGCAAAGCGTTCATGTTCAAAACCGATGAACCTGAAGACTTAATCGCGAAAATCGTCGAAATGGCGGATGCGGCACGTAAAGGTGGTTTCCTAGCTTTAGAGGAAATGGATATTCAGAACAGCTTTATGCAAAAAGGCATCGATCTATTGGTTGATGGTCACGATGCAGAAGTTGTGCGTAACGCGATGCAAAAAGACATCGCATTAACCGATGAACGCCATGTGAAAGGAGCGGGCGTTTTTAAGGCATTTGGTGATGTTTCTCCTGCAATGGGAATGATCGGTACCCTCATTGGTCTAGTTGCGATGCTTTCTAACATGGACGATCCGAAGTCGATTGGTCCTGCAATGGCGGTGGCACTTTTAACAACCTTGTATGGGGCGATTCTTTCCAACATGCTTTTCTTCCCGATTGCTGACAAGCTTACGTTGCGTCGCGAGCAAGAAAAACTCAATCGTCGTTTGATCATGGATGGTGTCTTGGCGATTCAAGATGGTCAAAACCCTCGCGTGATTGATGGCTATTTGAAAAACTACCTCAATGAGAGCAAGCGAGCCTTTGATTTGGACGGTGAGTAAACATGCTGGTCTCACATATTAAATTGGCGTAGGAGGAGCTGTGGAAGAGGAACAAAAATGCGATTGTCCACCACCGGGTCTTCCCCAATGGATGGGCACATTTGCGGATTTGATGTCGCTACTCATGTGCTTCTTTGTACTTCTGTTGTCATTTTCTGAAATGGATGTACTGAAGTTCAAGCAAATTGCGGGCTCTATGAAGTTTGCCTTCGGGGTACAAAATCGCCTTGAGGTGAAAGATATCCCTAAGGGTACCAGCATCATCGCACAAGAATTCCGACCAGGTCGCCCTGAACCAACGCCAATTGACGTCATTATGCAGCAGACCATGGACATCACTCAGCAAACGCTAGAGTTTCATGAAGGTGAGTCAGATCGCGCTGGTGGTAATCAGCGAGACGATGGCAAAATGACGGGTGGTCAAACAGCGGATAGGACTCAAAAGAACCAGATTGGTACGGCATCGGCACAGAGCGAACAAGAAAATGAAGATCTCGATAAACTAGAAGAGATCATCAAGAAAGCGTTGCAACAAGAGATTAAACAGGGTGCTGTTGAAGTAGACAACTTGGGACAACAACTGGTGATTCGGATTCAAGAAAAAGGAGCCTTCCCAGAGGGGTCGGCCTTCTTGCAGCCTAAATTTAGACCTCTTGTTCGTCAGGTTGCTGATTTAGTTAAGGATATACCTGGCCAAGTCCGTGTGTCAGGGCATACGGATAACTTGCCTTTGGATTCTGAGCTGTACCGTTCTAATTGGGATTTATCGTCTCAGCGAGCTGTTTCTGTTGCCCAAGAGATGGAGAAAGTAAAAGGCTTCTCTCATCAAAGGTTGCGAGTGCTGGGAGTGGCTGATACCGAACCTTTGGGCCCGAATGATACTGAGCGACAGAGAGCGCGCAACCGCCGTGTTGAAATCAGTATTATGCAAGGGGAGCCAGTGTACACTGATGAGGTGTCTGCAGACGGTCAATAAAATGTGCACTATTACTATGAAACACCAGCGTTCAGCGCTGGTGTTTTTTATTGTGCTGAACGCTACAATTGCAACACTCGCATCTTAACTACGTAGAGTATATACTTGCGCCCCAAATAGACGAATGCCCGCTCTAGTCTCAAACTTGGCACGATGAGTTGGGTGAGTTTGTACTACAGTTGATATTTGTTACCTATACTGTCGTGCTCAGACAGCATTGCAACGAGATGTGAAAAGACTATGAGATTTATCGTAAAGCCCCATCCAGAGATTTTTGTAAAAAGCGATTCAGTGCGTAAGCGCTTTACAAGAATCTTAGAGTGCAACCTGCGAATTATTATCCAGCGCCGTACGGAATCTGTAGCGGTATATAACCGTCGTGACCACATTGAAGTGAATGCTAGCTCTGATGAATACTACAACGAGGTGTTGGAGATCCTAACTCACACCCCGGGTATCCATCATGTTCTTGAGGTTCAGCAATCTGATTTTGAAGATATGCACGATATCTACGAGCAGGTGTTGGAACTAAACGGCAGCCGTATCGAAAACAAAACTTTTGTTGTTCGAGCTAAGAGACGCGGCAAGCACGACTTCACCTCAATCGAGCTCGAGCGCTATGTTGGCGGTGGCTTGAATCAAGCTGTCGAAAGTGCTCGTGTGAAACTGTCTAAGCCTGACGTAACAGTAAACATCGAAGTTGCGAACGATAAACTGAATCAAATCATCGCTCGCCATAAAGGGCTTGGTGGTTTCCCTCTTGGAACACAAGAAGATGTGCTGAGCTTGATTTCAGGCGGCTTTGATTCTGGAGTGTCGAGCTATCTGCATATTAAACGCGGTTCTAAAACGCATTACTGTTTCTTCAACTTAGGCGGCCCTGCTCACGAGATTGGCGTTAAGCAAGTTGCGCATTACTTGTGGAACAAGTATGGCTCTTCAGCGAAAGTGAAATTCATCTCGGTGGACTTTGAACCGGTTGTTGCTGAAATTCTTGAAAAAGTAGAAGACGGCCAAATGGGCGTTATTCTTAAGCGTATGTTTATGCGTGCTGGTGGAATGCTTGCTGAAAAGTTTGGCATTGAAGCCTTGGTAACGGGTGAAGCACTCGGCCAGGTATCAAGCCAAACGCTGACTAATTTACGTCATATAGATGGTGTCACTGACACATTAATTCTTCGCCCTCTAATCAACTGGGATAAAGAAGACATTATCGACCTTGCTCGTGAAATCGGTACTGAAGATTTCGCTAAGACCATGCCTGAGTACTGCGGGGTGATTTCTCGTAAGCCAACTGTGAAGGCTGTGAAAACTAAGCTAGAAGCTGAAGAAGAGAAATTCGACTTCGGGATTCTTGAGCAAGTAGTGCGTGATGCGCGAATGATGGACATTCGTGATATCGAAAAAGAAAGTCAGGAGCAAGCGCCTGAAGTCGAGCAAGTTCAAGCAGTTGAAGAGCACGCTATCGTTTTAGATATTCGTAGCGCAGAAGAAGAGGAAGAGAGTCCGTTGGAACTCGATGGCGTTGAAGTTCAACACCTTCCATTCTTTAAGTTAGGAACCAAGTTTGGTGACTTAGACCAGTCGAAAACGTACCTGCTGTACTGTGATCGCGGCGTAATGAGTCGTCTTCAAGCTTTGTATTTGCAAGAACAAGGTTTTAACAATGTGAAGGTGTATCGCCCTTAGGGATCGTCTTTAAAGCGATAGACAAATCACAAGGTAAAAATGGGCGCTTTATTAGGGCCCATTTTTTATGCCCGTTATTTATGGCTTTAAAGTTACATACTACTCTGCGGCCAGTCATCGGGAACAATAAACCAAAACTGACCAGTTTCAGACTGACAATGGATAAAGTGTTGTGGCAGTTCAGTCACTGGCACTTTGTTTTCGTTGTTGAATCCCGTAGCCCAAAGAGGTTTGGATAGTTGGTACAAAGGCTCCGTAACCCTTTCAAACTGACTTTGATAACACCAAAAGCCAGTGACTCGCTCCGGATTGATCTTCAAACCTAGACAGTATTCTGGAACTGTAGTCTTTTCAAATGGGTTGACGTAAAGTCTGCCTTGCATCAGTAGGTGCTGAGAAATGTCATCAATGTTCGGATACAAAGCTTGAAACGCTTCTGTACTAGTCATAATAAGTTGGTGCTCAAGCATGCGATGCAATTTCTTATCCAGGCGATCTTTGGCATTTGGTCCATACCAATAGCCGTCCTTGAGTAGATAGAACTTTATTGCCACTTCCCAATGCTCAATTTGCTCAGTGGCAAGGTTATCCAAAATAAAGTCGATAGCACCAATAGTTCGGTTATTTTGCTGCAACTGCAATTCTTCGACTATAACTTGATACTCATGACTGGCTTCAAACTGTCGACGACACAGTTCCTGATACAAAAAACCGAGTCTAGGGTTGCCGTCATAGTCGCTGTGAACTGTAACATCTGAATCCATACTGATGCAGGGGAAGTAGGGCGAGATTCTGTGGTCATTCATCATTAGACTAGGACTAGTCCTTATCCAAGATAAGAATTCCTTTATAGTATTCATGCTCATGTGTTTGCGTTTTCCTTTCGACAACCCTAGATTAAATTGCTATAACCACGGAAATCAAGAAATTGCTCAGGAAGTGCTATGAATAACTTACAACTCGAAGCGGTGCTCAATGAAAAGTTGTCTCCTCAATTGATTAAAGACTATTGTCCAAATGGACTACAAGTTGAAGGCGCTAGTGAAATAAAAAAGGTAGTGACAGGTGTAACGGCCTCGCAAGCACTGATCGATTATGCGGTATCTGTTAACGCGGATGCTCTATTAGTTCATCATGGTTATTTCTGGAAAGGCGAACCTGAAGCCATTCGTGGTATGAAAGGAAAACGTATTCGCACCCTTATCAAAAATGATGTTAATTTGTATGGTTACCATCTACCTCTGGATATACACCCTGAACTTGGCAACAATGCGAGATTAGCTGAATTACTCGACATTGAAGTGATTGATGGACTAGAAGGGCACCCTCAGTCTGTAGCTATGTTTGGTAAACTGGCTCAACCGATGACTGGTGAAGCCTTTGCTCAGAAAATTGCTCAGGTTCTCTCTAGAGAACCGCTTCACATTGCACCTGAACAAGCGGAGAAAATGATTGAAACGGTAGGTTGGTGCACCGGTGGTGGTCAGGACTATATTGAACTTGCTGCATCTAAAGAGCTCGATGCATTTATCTCAGGTGAGATCTCTGAGCGCACAACCTACACAGCCCGTGAATTGAACATCCACTATTTTGCGGCGGGCCACCATGCAACTGAAAGATATGGTATTAAGGCTCTGGGTGAGTGGCTAGCATCAGCGCATGGCCTTGATGTCGAGTTTATCGACATTGATAATCCAGTTTAGACTTTCTTCTAATAAAAAAGAGCAGCGTAAGCTGCTCTTTTGTTTTCAGATGTTGTGTCTGATTGATGTGCTCTGTTATTCACGCTCGTGAAGCGGTTTGAAATCACGCATTTCTTCACCAGTATAAAGCTGGCGAGGACGACCGATACGGTTGCCTGGATCGCTGTGCATTTCGTTCCAATGAGCAATCCAACCCACAGTACGAGACATCGCGAAGATAACCGTAAACATAGAAACAGGGATACCAATCGCTTTAAGGATAATACCTGAGTAGAAGTCTACGTTTGGATACAGTTTCTTCTCAACGAAGTACTCATCTGAAAGTGCTATACGCTCAAGCTCCATTGCCACGTCGAGTAATGGATCTTTGATGTTTAGCTCTTTCAGTACTTCGTGACACGCTTCGCGCATTACTGTTGCACGTGGATCGTAGTTTTTATAAACACGGTGTCCAAAGCCCATTAGGCGGAATGGGTCATCTTTATCTTTCGCGCGCTCGATGAATTCAGGGATCTGATCAACAGAGCCGATTTCTTCAAGCATACGCAAACATGCTTCGTTGGCACCACCGTGAGCAGGGCCCCATAGTGATGCAATACCAGCTGCAATACACGCAAATGGGTTAGCACCCGATGAACCAGCAAGACGTACTGTAGAAGTCGAAGCGTTTTGCTCGTGGTCTGCGTGCAGAGTGAAGATTTTATCCATCGCACGTGCAACGATAGGGTTCACTTCATACTCTTCACATGGATTAGCAAACATCATGTGTAGGAAGTTTTCCGCATACGTTAGATCGTTACGAGGATAGATGAATGGTTGACCGATTGAGTACTTGTAACACATAGCTGCAAGTGTCGGCATCTTAGAAATCAAACGATAAGCCGCGATTTCACGGTGAGTATCATTATTAATATCTAAAGAATCGTGATAGAAGGCTGCAAGAGCACCTACAACTCCGCACATAACCGCCATTGGGTGAGCATCGCGACGGAAACCGTGGAAGAAACTCGCGATTTGTTCGTGAACCATGGTGTGGCGTGTAACGATTTGTTTGAAACTCTCATATTCTTCTCGTGTAGGGGCTTCACCAACAAGAAGGATATAGCAAACTTCAAGGTAGTCTGCATTGTTAGCTAACTGATCGATTGGGAAGCCACGGTGCAGTAGCACACCTTTGCCGCCGTCGATATAAGTGATTTGAGATTCACAGGATGCAGTGGCAAGAAAACCTGGGTCAAAAGTAAAGTAACCATTGGCTCCAAGTTTACGAACGTCGACTACTTGTGGTCCGATAGAACCATCCATAATCGGCAGCTCGATTGGCGCTTGACCTTCAATATGAAGGGTCGCTTTCTTATCTGCCATAACAATCTCCTTTGTTTATTATTTAATCCGTCCAGGATGTTTGTGTGCCAATTTTTTACTTCGCTTCGCAGTTAAAGTCAATTTTTAAACGGTGATGTGTGCACTTGTTATGATTTTTTATAGAAAAATGGTTAAAAATCTGTTCTGTGTAGCATATTTTGTTACACCAATTGTATTAGAATGTTGCCAACCGTATAGTTGCGGTGAAATTGTTGGTCAAATCCTTATAAATTCTAGGGTACAAACCGAGGTGAGGTCGATTTGGATCTTAGTCTGTTAACATTATTGTTACAATTATCTCTCTTGTAACACGAATTTATTGTTAACTTTATGTTAACTTTTGAGGCTTACGGACCAAAATTTATTCATAACAATAAATGGCTCAATGGAGCTGAGTGAGCAAGCCCGTGAAAGAAAGAAAGTCCAGACCTGTTAATTTAGATTTGCAGACAATTCGCTTTCCGATCACAGCAATCGCTTCCATCCTGCACCGTGTGTCGGGTGTGATTACGTTTGTGTCGATCGGTATACTTCTTTGGTTACTATCCAAATCACTCTCTTCTCCGATTGGTTTCGCAGAAGCTGCTGACATCGTCGATGGTTTCTTCGTGAAATTTATCCTTTGGGGAATTTTGACGGCATTGGCGTACCACATTGTTGGTGGTGTGCGTCATTTGATTATGGACCTAGGCTATTTTGAGGAGCTCGAGTCGGGCACCAAAAGCGCTAAGGTTGCCTTCATCGTGACAGGTATTCTGTCACTGCTGGCTGGAGTATTGGTATGGTAAACAACGTCTCAACATTTGGTCGTAATGGCGTGCACGATTTCTTATTGATTCGTGCTACCGCTATCATTATGACGCTTTATACGATTTATCTCGTGAGCTTCTGCGCGTTTGCAGGAGACATTTCCTACGTATCGTGGACCAATTTCTTTGGTGGTACTTTCACTAAAGTCTTCACTATGTTGGCGCTAGCTTCAGTGCTTATTCATGCGTGGATTGGTCTATGGCAAGTTCTTACAGACTACATCAAATGTGCCAAGCTTCGTGGTGCGCTGCAACTGACTTTTATCGCAGTGCTTCTTGGTTACTTCTTCTCTGGTTTCTTTATTCTGTGGGGTGCGTAAGTGTCTATTCCAGTTCGTGAGTTTGATGCCGTAGTAATCGGCGCTGGTGGTGCGGGCATGCGTGCTGCACTACAAATTTCAGAGCAAGGCCTATCATGTGCATTGCTATCCAAAGTATTTCCTACTCGTTCACATACAGTATCCGCTCAGGGTGGTATCACAGTAGCGCTAGGAAATTCTCATAAAGACAACTGGCAGTGGCATATGTATGACACTGTTAAAGGTTCTGACTACATTGGTGACCAAAACGCTATCGAGTATATGTGTAAGAATGGTCCTAAGTCTGTTATCGAACTAGAAAAAATGGGTCTACCGTTTTCTCGTTTTGAAGATGGCTCGATCTACCAACGTCCATTTGGTGGGCAGTCTAAAGAGTTTGGTGGCGAGCAGGCAGCACGTACAGCAGCTGCAGCTGACCGTACTGGTCATGCTTTGCTTCATACGCTTTATCAGCAAAACATTAAGCACAAGACCACAATTTTCTCAGAGTGGTATGCACTTGACCTAGTGAAAAACCAAGACGGTGCGATTCTTGGTTGTACTGCGTTATGCATGGAAACCGGTGAGATTTGTTACTTCAAGTCTAAAGCAACCATTCTAGCGACAGGCGGTGCAGGTCGAATCTACGCTTCTACTACCAATGCTCACATCAACACTGGTGATGGTGTCGGTATGGCGTTACGTGCAGGCGTTCCTATGCAAGACATGGAAATGTGGCAGTTCCACCCAACTGGTATCGCTGGCGCTGGTGTACTAGTAACAGAAGGTTGTCGTGGTGAAGGTGGCTATCTTCTTAATAAAGATGGCGAACGCTTCATGGAACGTTATGCACCAAATGCAAAAGACCTTGCTGGTCGTGATGTAGTTGCTCGTTCAATGATGATTGAAATTCGTGAAGGTCGCGGCTGCGATGGTCCATGGGGTCCACATATTAAACTGAAATTGGATCACCTAGGCAAAGACGTACTTGAGTCGCGCCTTCCAGGTATTTGTGAACTTTCTCGAACGTTTGCACACGTTGATCCAGTTAAAGAGCCAATCCCTGTTATTCCAACGTGTCACTACATGATGGGTGGTGTACCAACGCAAGTTTCTGGTCAAGCTATTAAACAAGATGCTTCTGGAAACGACCTTGAAGTACAAGGCCTATTTGCTTGTGGTGAAATTGCTTCTGTATCGGTTCATGGCGCTAACCGTCTAGGTGGTAACTCATTGCTTGACCTCGTGGTATTTGGTCGTGCTACTGGTCTTCATCTTGGTGAAACTCTGGCCGCGCAAACAGAAGCTCGTCCAGCGACGGAATCAGACATTGAAGAGTCACTGGCACGTACTATGCGCTGGGAAAACAGCACTTCAGGTGAAGATCCTGTTCAAATTCGTAAAGATCTACAAACTTGTATGCAAAACAGCTTCTCGGTATTCCGTGAAGGTGATGCAATGGCAACAGGTCTAGAAGAGCTAAAAGTGATTCGTGAGCGCCTACAAAACGCACACCTTGCAGATAAGTCTTCAGAATTTAATACCCAACGCGTTGAGTGTTTAGAGCTTGATAACTTGATGGAAACGGCATTCTCTACAGCGGTTGCGGCGAACTATCGTACAGAAAGCCGCGGAGCACACGCTCGTTTTGACTATCCAGACCGTGATGACGAGCAATGGCTATGTCACTCTATCTACAACCCGGAAACTGAACAGATGACGAAACGTGATGTCAACATGACACCAGTTCATCGTGAAGCTTTCCCACCGAAAGCACGTACGTACTAGAGGGAGGACCAGACTATGAAACTTAATTTCTCTCTATACCGTTACAATCCGGATGTAGACAATAAGCCTTACATGAAGGCATACACGCTTGAAGTTGATGAAGGCTCTGACATGATGGTGTTAGATGCTCTGATTCTTCTGAAAGAGCAAGACCCAACGCTATCATTCCGTCGTTCTTGTCGTGAAGGTGTTTGTGGCTCTGATGGCCTAAACATGAATGGCAAAAATGGCCTGGCTTGTATCACGCCACTGTCAGCTCTGGAAGGGAACGAGATCGTAATTCGACCACTTCCTGGATTACCTGTAGTTCGTGACTTGATTGTCGACATGACTCAGTTTTATGATAACTACGCGAAAGTTAAGCCGTTTCTTATTTCGGATGGCAATTTGCCACCTTCGCGTGAAAATCTGCAAATGCCAGAAGAGCGAGCGCATTTGGATGGATTGTATGAGTGCATTATGTGTGCATGTTGTACGACATCTTGCCCGTCATTCTGGTGGAATCCAGATAAATTCATTGGACCAGCAGGTCTACTTGCCGCGTACCGTTGGTTGATTGACAGCCGCGATACAGCAACAGATGAACGCTTATCAAATCTTGACGATGCATTTAGCGTTTTCCGTTGTCATGGCATCATGAACTGTGTCAGTGTATGTCCTAAAGGATTAAACCCGACAAAAGCAATTGGCCACATCAAGTCAATGCTTGTGAATCGTTCGGTGTAACAAATAATAAAATTGCCGGCTCGACCTTTGGAAGAGCCGGCTTCTAATAGCTCGGCGTAGACCGAAGCATACGTGAAAACTACTACTGGTTAAGGGAAAATATGCACAATGGTGTGATGAAGGCATGGCTCGAGTCTTCACACTTGGCAGGCGCCAATGCAACGTACGTAGAAGACCTCTACGAACTGTATCTAAGTGATCCCGATCAGGTAAGTGAGGAGTGGAGACGTGTTTTTGAAGGGTTGCCTGTGCAACCTGACGATGTGGTTGAACAACCGCATTCACGTGTCCGTGATTACTTCCGACGACTCGCTCAAGAAACAAAGCATTCAAGTGTTCAAGTAAGTGACCCCGAGGTCGATGCTAAACAAGTAAAAGTACTGCAGCTAATCAACGCTTACCGCTTCCGCGGTCACCAAGCTGCTAACCTAGATCCGCTGGGTTTATGGAAACGTCCGATTGTTGAAGAGCTGGAACCTGCTTTCCACTCTCTTACTGAAGACGATTTAGATGAGACATTTAATGTTGGCTCTTTTGCAATTGGGCAAGAAAGCATGACATTACGTGATCTTCATAAGGCGCTGCAAAAAACCTATTGTGGCTCCGTTGGTGCAGAATACATGCACATGACCAACACCGCACAAAAACGTTGGATCCAGCAGCGTTTAGAATCAGTAGTCGGTCAACCCTCCTTTGATATTGAACATAAGCACACTTTCCTTGAAGAACTGACTGCTGCGGAAGGGCTTGAGCGCTATTTAGGTGCCAAATTCCCAGGTGCAAAGCGTTTCTCTCTAGAAGGTGGCGACGCCCTTATTCCAATGACTAAAGAACTTATCCGCCATGCTGGTAGCAAGGGGATGCGTGAAGTTGTGATTGGTATGGCGCACCGTGGTCGTTTGAACATGCTGGTCAACGTCTTGGGTAAGAAACCACAAGATTTGTTTGATGAGTTTGCGGGTAAGCATGACGAAACATGGGGTACTGGTGATGTTAAGTACCACCAAGGTTTCTCTGCTGACTTTGCAACGCCTGGTGGAGATGTGCATTTAGCTCTAGCATTTAACCCATCTCACCTTGAGATCGTTAACCCAGTAGTTATTGGTTCTGTGCGTGCTCGTCAAGATCGCTTAGGCGACAAAGATGGTCGTTCGGTACTGCCGATTACCATCCACGGTGACTCTGCAATCGCGGGTCAAGGTGTGGTTGCTGAAACGTTCAACATGTCTCAAGCACGAGGCTTCCGAGTCGGTGGTACGGTTCGCATTGTTGTGAATAACCAAGTCGGCTTTACTACTTCAAACCCACATGACATGCGTTCTACGATGTACTGTACTGACATCTCTAAGATGGTACAGGCACCGATATTCCATGTTAATGCTGATGATCCTGAAGCCGTTGCATTTGTTACTCAAATCGCATTGGACTTCAGAAATGAATTTGCTAAAGATGTGGTCATTGACTTAGTTTGCTATCGTCGCCACGGCCATAACGAAGCAGATGAACCAAATGCTACTCAGCCATTGATGTACCAAAAAATCAAGAAGCACCCAACTCCACGTAAGTTGTATGCCGATGTGCTAATCGAGCGTGAAGAGAGTGATATTGAAACTGCGACTCAAATGATCAATGAATATCGTGATGCACTGGATCGAGGCGAAGTGGTATGTAAAGAATGGCGTCCTATGGCTCTGCACTCAGTAGACTGGTCTCCATATATGGACCGAGAATGGGACGAAGAATGGGCGAGTGAAGTTAAGACAGAGCGTCTTATTGAGCTTGGCCAACGTCTTGGACAGTATCCAGATAGCCATAAACTGCAAAGTCGAGTCAATAAACTCTACAACGATCGCGCTGCTATGATGAGCGGTGAGAAAATGATCGATTGGGGTATGGCTGAAACGCTCGCGTACGCTACGCTTCTGGATGATGGAAAACGTATTCGTATTTCTGGTCAAGACTCAGGCCGAGGAACCTTCTTCCACAGACATTCGGTTCTGCATAATCAAGATGATGCAAGTACCTATATTCCTCTAGCTAACCTGCACGACAAACAGGGACCTTTCCAAGTCTTTGACTCCGTACTGTCTGAAGAAGCGGTACTGGCATTTGAATACGGTTATGCTACTGCGGAACCAAGCGGTCTAACTATTTGGGAGGCGCAGTTTGGTGATTTCGCTAACGGTGCACAAGTTGTCATCGATCAGTTCATATCTTCTGGTGAACAAAAGTGGGGGCGTTTGTGTGGCCTGACTATGCTATTGCCACACGGTTATGAAGGCCAAGGCCCAGAACACTCTTCGGCAAGACTGGAGCGCTACTTACAGCTTTGTGCTGAACAAAACATGCAAGTGGTAATCCCATCTACGCCAGCCCAGGTGTATCACATGATTCGTCGTCAAGTGGTTCGCCCGATGCGTAGACCGCTTATCGTTATGTCGCCAAAATCGCTACTAAGACATCCACTGTGTACTTCAACTATTGAAGAGCTTGCACAAGGTACGTTTGAACCTGCGATCGGGGAAATTGACGATATTGCTCCAGAGAACGTGAAACGTGTCGTTTTCTGTTCAGGTAAAGTTTACTTTGACTTACTTGAGCAGCGTCGTAACAACGACCAAGATGACGTTGCTATCGTTCGTATTGAGCAGTTGTATCCATTCCCAATGGATGACGTTAGAGCGAAGATTGCTGCTTATACCAATGCGAAAGATTTTGTGTGGTGTCAAGAAGAGCCTCAAAACCAAGGCGCTTGGTATTCGAGCCAACATAACTTCCGTGCGGCAATCCCTGTAGGAGCAGAACTGAGCTATGCTGGCCGACCAGCATCAGCGTCTCCGGCAGTAGGTTATATGTCAGTACACTTAAAACAACAGAAAGCGTTAATTTCAGACGCGTTGACTCTAGATTAAGAACTAGAAGTAAAAGGAAGACACAGATATGACAATTGAAATTCTGGTTCCAGACTTACCTGAATCAGTTGCAGACGCGACAGTCGCAACTTGGCATAAAAAACCAGGCGAAGCGGTAGCGCGTGATGAAGTTATCGTTGATATCGAAACCGATAAAGTAGTTCTAGAAGTACCGGCTCCTGATGCGGGGGTTCTAGAGGAAATTATTGAAGAAGAAGGTGCAACGGTACTTTCTAAACAACTAATCGCTAAGCTTAAGCCAGGCGCAGTCGCAGGTGAACCAACTAGCGACACGACTGACTCTACAGAAGCTTCTCCAGATAAGCGCCATAAAGCCTCACTAACAGAAGAGTCTAATGATGCATTGAGCCCAGCGGTTCGCCGCTTATTGGCCGAGAATGATTTGACGGCAAATGATGTGACAGGCACTGGTGTTGGTGGTCGTATCACACGTGAAGATATTGAAGCGCACCTAGCGGCGGCCAAAGCAGCACCTAAAGCGGAAGCTGAAGTAGCTGTGGCTCCTGTGCTTGCTCGTAGCCAGAAGCGTGTTCCGATGACGCGCCTACGTAAGCGTGTTGCTGAGCGTTTGCTGGAAGCGAAGAACAGTACTGCGATGTTGACAACATTTAACGAAGTGAACATGAAACCTATCATGGACCTTCGTAAGCAGTACAAAGACCAATTCGAAGAGCGTCATGGTACACGTTTAGGTTTCATGTCTTTCTATGTGAAAGCAGTAACGGAAGCATTGAAGCGTTACCCTGAAGTAAACGCGTCGATTGATGGCGATGATATTGTGTATCACAACTACTTCGACATCAGCATGGCCGTCTCCACTCCTCGTGGCTTGGTTACGCCGGTACTTAAAGATTGCGACACTTTAGGTTTTGCTGACATCGAGAAAGGTATCAAAGAGCTAGCGATTAAAGGTCGTGACGGTAAGCTAACTGTTGAAGAGTTGACAGGTGGTAACTTTACTATCACAAACGGCGGTGTCTTTGGTTCTCTTATGTCTACGCCAATCATCAACCCTCCTCAGGCTGCTATTTTGGGTATGCACAAAATCCAAGATCGCCCAATGGCGGTGGACGGCAAAGTAGAAATTTTGCCGATGATGTACCTAGCTCTGTCTTATGATCACCGTTTAATCGATGGTCGTGAATCCGTAGGCTTCTTGGTAACCATCAAGGAACTACTGGAAGATCCAGCACGCTTGCTACTTGATGTGTAATTAAGCGTTGTTTTTATTTTGGACGTATGGACGTCTAAAATAAAAGGAGCTAGACTTGCTCACGTCTAGCTCCTTAGTAAGCCCTTAAGGCGACTCTAACGAGTACTCCTACAGACGTATAACCGATACCGGTTTTATGGAAATAAAAAATCCCTCAGGGATATAACAAATGGAATCGCACAATGAATTTGCATGAATATCAAGCCAAACAGCTGTTTGCAGAATTCGGATTGCCTGTACCAGAAGGCTACGCATGTGACACCCCACAAGAAGCGTTCGAAGCCGCTGGTCGTATCAGTACTGAAAAGAAAGTAGTCAAATGTCAGGTTCACGCTGGTGGCCGCGGTAAAGCGGGCGGCGTTGAACTTCACGATACCAAAGACGGTGTTAAAGAGTTTGCTCAAAAGTGGCTAGGCAAAAACCTAGTGACTTACCAAACAGACGCCAATGGTCAGCCAGTTACAAAAATCCTAGTAGAAGAAGCATCAAATATTGCTAACGAGCTGTACCTTGGTGCAGTCGTTGATCGCGCTTCTCGTCGTATCGTTTTCATGGCATCAACAGAAGGCGGTGTGGAAATTGAGAAGGTAGCAGAAGAGACACCTGAGCTGATTCATAAAGCAGCGATTGATCCATTGGTTGGCCCTCAAGCTTACCAAGGCCGCGAGCTTGCATTTAAGCTGGGCCTTGAAGGCGACCAAATCAAACAATTTGTGAAGATCTTTATGGGTCTTGGCAACATGTTTGCACAGTACGATCTTGCTCTGCTGGAAATCAACCCTCTTGTTATTACTGGCGAAGGCAACCTACTGTGCCTAGACGGTAAGATCAATATCGATTCAAACGCGCTTTACCGCCAACCTAAGCTTCGTGAAATGCACGATCCTTCACAAGAAGACGAGCGCGAAGCACATGCCGCACAGTGGGAGCTAAACTACGTTGCTCTTGATGGAAGCATTGGTTGTATGGTTAACGGTGCAGGCCTAGCGATGGGTACTATGGACATCGTAAACCTTCATGGCGGTCAACCTGCAAACTTCCTAGATGTTGGTGGCGGCGCGACAAAAGAGCGTGTTACAGAAGCATTCAAAATCATCCTATCTGACAGCAATGTAAAAGCTGTATTGGTAAATATCTTCGGCGGTATTGTACGTTGTGATCTAATTGCAGACGGTATCATCGGTGCGGTTGAAGAAGTAGGTGTTGAAGTCCCTGTTGTTGTTCGACTTGAAGGTAACAATGCGCCTCTAGGTTCGAAGAAACTGGCAGAAAGTGGTCTTAATATCATTGCTGCAAACTCGCTAACAGAAGCAGCGGAAAAAGTAGTTGCTGCAGCGGAGGGCAAATAATGTCTGTACTAATTAATAAAGATACAAAAGTTATCTGCCAAGGTTTCACTGGTGGTCAAGGTACGTTCCACTCAGAGCAAGCGATTGAATACGGCACACAGATGGTTGGTGGTGTATCTCCTGGTAAAGGTGGTCAAACTCACTTAGGTCTGCCTGTATTTAACACTGTGCGTGAAGCTGTTGAAGAAACGGGTGCAACGGCATCTGTGATCTACGTTCCTGCACCATTCTGTAAAGACGCGATCCTTGAAGCTATCGATGCGGGTATTAAGCTTATCGTGACTATTACAGAAGGCATTCCGACACTTGACCTTCTTGATGTAAAAGTACGTCTCGATGAAGCTGGTGTGGTAATGATTGGTCCAAACTGCCCAGGTGTTATCACTCCTGATGAGTGCAAAATTGGTATCATGCCTGGTCACATCCACAAGAAAGGCAAAGTGGGTATCGTTTCTCGTTCAGGAACACTGACGTATGAAGCGGTAAAACAGACGACTGATGAAGGCTTTGGTCAGTCTACTTGTGTCGGTATCGGTGGTGACCCAATCCCTGGTTCTAACTTTATCGACATTCTTAAGCTGTTTGAACAAGATCCAGAGACTGAAGCGATCGTAATGATTGGTGAAATTGGTGGTACGGCAGAAGAAGAAGCGGCGGCGTTTATTAAAGATAACGTCACGAAGCCAGTAGTGTCTTACATTGCAGGTGTTACAGCTCCTCCAGGTAAACGTATGGGCCATGCTGGTGCGATTATCTCTGGTGGTAAAGGTACCGCTGAAGACAAGTTTGCAGCATTAGAAGCTGCAGGCGTTAAAACGGTTAAGAGCCTAGCCGATATCGGTAAAGGTCTGCGTGAAATTACTGGTTGGTAATTCGACGTATAAAAAAAGCCCCTGCCTTGAAAGAGGCAGGGGCTTTTTTGTGCAAGAGCTTATATTGTAATCTACAGATTAGGCTCTCGATGGAACCAACTGCGCCAACAAGAAAAAACTCGCGGCACTGATGACCACCGATGGGCCTGCCGGCGTGTCATAAAACCAAGATAAACTCAGACCACAAAATACTGAGATGATGCCAATAAATGAGGCGGTGATTGCCATCTGCTCTGGTGTTACGGTAAATTTTCTCGCTGTCGCAGCGGGTATGATCAATAGTGACGTCATGATTAACGCGCCAACGAACTTCATACCTATTGCGATAACTAAACCTACCATCAACATAATGATAAGACGCATTAGGTCGACATTTACGCCTTCTACTGCGGCCAGATCCTCGTTGACTGTGGTAGAGAGCAGTGGTCGCCAAAAGACAAACAGCAAGGCGCCTATGACCGCCACACCAGCATAGATATACATTAAATCAGTTGGTGATACTGCGAGCAAATCACCAAACAAATAACTCATTAAGTCTACTCGAATGTTATCCAAGAAGCTGACGGCAACCAAACCTAACGATAATGCACTGTGCGCGAGAATACCGAGCAGTGTGTCAGTGGCGACCAGTCGTTGTTTTTGCAAGGTTACTAAGATGATAGCTAATGCCATGCAACAGACCGTCAGAGCTAAATAGAGATTGATATCCAGTAGGAAACCCAATGCGAGCCCCATAAGTGAAGCATGGGCCAGTGTATCGCCAAAATAGGCCATGCGACGCCATACTACAAATGAACCAAGAGGCCCAGCAATTAAAGCAATACCTATACCTGCGACAATAGAAGGTAGTAAGAACTCAATCATGACGTATGTCCGTGGTTGTGGTGAGCACATTGTGAAGCGTTACCCTTTACAGGCTCACCGGATAAATCATGATGATGGTGGGTGTGCTGATGTTGATAAAAAGCCAGTGTCTCTTTAGTCGCACTACCAAACAGAGCGATATACGATGGGTGTTGCGTAATGGTTTGCGGGCTGCCTTGGCAGCAAATATGGTGATGCAAACAGATAACGTCGTCGGACTTTGCCATAACGAGATGCAAGTCATGAGAGACCATAAAAACCGCGCAGCCAAAACGGTGACGCAATGTATCTATGAGTTCATACAGGTCAATCTGACCTTGAACATCGACGCCTTGCGCCGGCTCATCTAAAACGAGCAGGTCAGGTCTTTGTAATAGAGCGCGAGCTAGTAAGACACGTTGATTCTCACCGCCGGACAATTGATGCATATTGCTTTTCATTAAGTGCTCTGCACCAACAAGTTTGAGTGCATCTTGTCTTTCTTGCGCGCTGTATTTTCCGGCAAGTGCAAGAAAGCGTTCCACGTTAAGTGGAAGGGTGTCATTTAATTTAAGTTTCTGAGGGACGTAACCAATTCTAAGCTTTTTGGCACGGGTTATGTTTCCCTGAAAGCGAGTTTGCAAGCCAAGTAACACTTTGACTAGTGTGGACTTACCGGCACCGTTTGGGCCAATAAGCGTTAAAATTTGGCCTTTATTTATCGTGAGGTTTATGTCGTCCAAAACCTTACGTTTACTGAACTCAACGGTTACACCGCTCAGCTTTATCAGTTCAGTCATGAATAGAACTCATTTGCAATTGCTTATTGTTATAATGTAACATTTCGAATCATCACACGCTAGTAGACAATTAGAGGGCATATGTACCGTTACATTCCGATCTTGGCACTTACTACACTGCTTCCATTTAAATCGCAAGCATTTGAAGTACTTAATAGTATAAAACCGTTCGAGATGATTTCCCATGAACTGATTCTGGATGACCAAACGGCTTCTTCGTTGTTAAGCGCAAGCGCCTCACCTCATGATTATGCCCTAAAGCCCTCTGATGTGAAAAAACTACAAAGTAGTGAACTGGTCATTTGGTTTGGTAGCGACCTAGAGAGTTTTCTTGAGAAGTCTCTTGAGGGGAAAAATAACGTGCTGGAAATTCAAACTGTTCCTGGCTTAGCGTTGAGAGAATATGGCGATGAAGATGGTCATGATCACGGTCATGAAGGACACAACCACGGTAGCTACGACCCTCACGTATGGTTAGGACCTGCACAGTCGCGACAGGTCGCAAAAGCCATTACTGCGAAATTGATAGAGCTCGATCCTAATAACGAAGCGGGTTATTTGGCAAAACTCAAAGCATTTGAGGCTAACTTAGATGCAACGGAACAGAAGATACAGCAGCAGCTCAAACCAATTCAGTCGGAAGGGTATTATGTTTTCCACGATGCTTATGGCTATTTCGAAAGTTACTTCGACTTGAACAATCTAGGTCACTTTACGGTGAGCCCAGAACGCAAGCCTGGAGCAAAAACACTGATCTCGATTAAAACCACGCTTCGCGAGCAAAATGTGAAGTGCGTTTTTGCTGAACCACAATATACACCTGCCGTGATTCAATCAGTTACTAGGGGCACCAATACCTCCATCGGAACTCTAGACCCACTGGGGACCGATATTAAAGTAGCAGATGGGAGCTATTTCACTTTTCTTGAGTCAATCTCGACCAATATCGTTGATTGCATGACTCAATAATTGATCTGTGCCAGATTAATCCTACTTGATACTTGAGGTGTTGGTCGTTTTCTGAATTCTGCTGATGAGGACCATCACCTTTAGCGTGATCCAACAATCATTTATATGAGTGAAGTCACACAATTACTTTCCCTGACTAAGTAAATCTATTAAATTATCGATAATTATCGACGCAAATTAACTAGGTTTATTTTGACCCATTGCTTTCATTACTCGTCTACGAATGTCTTACCGCTACCTTATAAAAGCGGTGGAAGCAGGGTTTTTTCATCTTACTTGTTTTGCTTTATAGCAAAACTATTGAGCTTAGCTGCGCTGGCGATTTATTCCATCACTACGTTTGCCGTCGAATTACCGCCAATATTCTACCCACTCACTCTGCAAACCGAAGGAAAGTTTCTTGCTGCGAAACAGCTTTTCCCTGGAGAAGAGGGAGGGTTATGGTCTATTGATGTGCATGATAAAGTGCGATTTTTCGATGGTTCTCGTTTTGTTGAGCTCAATGGTGCGTCCTTCGATAGTCGCACCGTTACATTTGCAGATGGCCGGTTTTGGTATGCCAGAGGTAATCAGCTATTGACTCGTTACCCGCTGGGTAAAGAGCAAGTGGCCTATCAAGTAGAAATCACTGGTAGCATAAAACGTATTGGTCATAGTGGACCGCGAGTTTGGTTTGCCGATCAAAAACACCTTTACGTTCAGGATATAAATTCACAAAACTTTTCTCAAGTCGACCTAGCTATCTTTGAACGGTTCTACAGCGGTTCAAATATTGATATACGTGCCGTTTTGAAAGTTGATGGGACTTGGTTTTTAGGGACAAATGTAGGTGTGTTTAAGTGGCAAGACCAAGCCTTGAGTCAACTCAAGACTAGCCATAGAGGCATGGTTACCGAATTATTCTATTCGTCCTCAACACGCCAGCTTTTGATAGGGTATAGTACAGGCGTGGAGCAGTTTTCCTTGGTAAACCAAGAGTCACACTACTATTTACTGAATCGCGCCCATGTACTGACACTCCAAGAATCTACTCAATACTTCTGGGTTGGAACGGAGCATGGTTTGTTCCTAATTGATAAAGCAACCTATCGCGCCGAACGTGTAGAACACAACATTAATGACAAGTACAGCTTATCTGGTGAAAAGATATATTCGCTAGTATCAGACAAAATGGATGGGATGTGGATCGCCACCGATAATGGCATGCGCTATTTCTCGGAATATGGTGATCTATTTCGTCGTTTTACGGTGTCGTTAGAAGATGAACTACAGCGCGTAGAGGTGAAATTGGAAGTCGTAGCAAACCCATTGGGAGGCTACTGGGTTATTACGCCATCTGCACTCTACTCAATAGATCGCAAGGGAATCTCAACACTGGTATTTTGGGGGCGTGTTTCATCACTGACCCAACAAGACAAACAATTATGGTTAGCGACTGATAGAGGACTGTTGCAACTCGATCTCGCCAAATATCGTGTCACGGCTATTCGACAAGATATTGATAGCATCCCAACACACGTTGATCACTTGGCGATAGGGTCAGGTAATAGCCTGTGGTTGAGTGATGGACTAAGGTTGATGAGCGTAAACACAGTGACTAAAAAAGTCACAGACTTTGGTGATGAGTGGGTGGTGAGCAAGCACTTACCTGCAAAGATCACTGAAATCGAAGTTGTTAATCCAGAACTCACCGTTGTTGGGACAGACCACGGACTGTATCTGATTGAAAATGGCAAAAGTCACTTTATTAAGCAGAGTGAGCCCTTTGGCAGCGTTATCGAAATATCCTCCTCTGATGAGCAGATTTGGGTGGCGAGTGGCTATGGAGCCTTTTCGTTATCACTACCTAGTCGAGCCTTTAGGACCCTTCCTCTATTTCACGACAACATTCGTCCAGTATGTATTACGCAAGCGGATGAGCGTGTTTGGCTCGTGACATCAGCGGGGATTTCTGCCTATTCCACCTCAGGAGATATCACGAAACATTTTAGTGCGCCTTATGGGCTAATCAATAATGAGTTTATCAATGGCAGTTGTAGTTACAGTCAAAAAAGTGATGAAGTGATAGTAGGTTCACGCTACGGTATTGTCGAGTTCAGTTCGAAAGCACTACTTGATGCACAGCTGCCTTTGCCAGAAGTACTAGTGTCGAAGGTATCGATCAATAACCAACCCATTCACCTTGGTGGTGTAGCAGGATTAACACCTAAAGTGGAGTTTGGTGATTCAATTGCTTTGCAGTTAGGTTTATGGCCTTTTGCGCAAGGGAATAACTTGGTCTATCGAATCGGTGATTCTAATTGGCAGCAATTGCAGGGACAGCAGTTAAACATTGATAAGCCAAAGCCGGGCAAGCAGCATATCGAAATTGCAATATCAGGCGAGCAAGATAGTCCGAGGACCAAAGTGTTCGAGTTCTATGTACTCACACCTTGGTATATGACCGGGTGGTTTTATACCCTTCTTGGTATAAGTTTTGTTTGTGCAACGGCGATGTTTATCTACTGGCGTTCACGTCGAATACAAGCAATGAATACCGTGCTAAAAACACAAGTCGCGTTGAAGACGGAACAATTGCAACATCAAAGTCGAGTTCTGGTGGGGAATAATCAACAACTTAGAAAGGCATTTAATATACGTCACCAAGTGCTCAGAGAACTCACTGAGCAGGCGATCAGTCACTCTAAACAGTTTAAGCTAGAAAATTCCAGTTTCTCTCACAAAAGCAGTGAAGCGAGTGAAAGTCTAAAAAGTGTTCGTGCTGTGTTTGAGGATAGCAATCAAAAGCCAATGTTATGCTCGGTGACGCGGATCCTAAAGTTCACGCTGGCGGCGTGGCAGAAAGAGTTAGACAGCTATGGCATCAATGTTGAGCTGGTTAATCACGCCAGTCGCGATATTGTGTTAGTAGATAGTTGTGACTTAGACATCATATTTAATTCGATACTTGCTAACGCAATGAGACGTTTGGTTCGTGGGCAAGTCATACGTATTACTCTGGATGATGACCAAGCGAAGCTGAGCGTTTGCTTTGAAGATAGTGGTTTACCACTCCCTAACTTTAGCGAAAGTAATGCAACTCAATTGGATACGATGGCCGTTAATCAGTTGGATTTCAGTCCAAGTAGTCTTCCTTTCCATATACATCACTCTGGTGGCGAGTTGAAACCTGTAGAGCGAAACGGTCGAAATCGAATTACCATGCGCTGGACTCTGTCAGGTGAGCAGTCAACTACGGGACCGGCAGAGGAGAAGGCTCGCTCTTTACTGAATCCAGAGACGGAAACCTCATCGGTTGAAGTAAAAACCGACAAGTATGAAAGTTGGAAACGCCAAGTGACTCAGTTGGTGTCAGTACACTTCAATGACCCTGATTTTAGTACCGCTACGGCGTCTAAATCTTTGTTTATCTCCGAGCGCAGTTTTCAGCGTCGTTTTAAGTCACTTTTTGGTGCGACATTTACCGACTATCTAACGGATGTGAGAATGGAAAAAGCGTGTGAGATGTTGTTACAAGGAGAAAAAGTGGCTGACGTGGCGTTTGCTTGTGGTTTCAACGATCCGTCATATTTCTCGCAACGCTTCAAACTCTATTTCGGTTTGCCGCCCTCGAAGTTTGCTGCCATGGATATAGAAGAAATGAGCGATTAGAGTTCAAAGTACTGATAAAAGGCTCGTTGCTTATGACGTTCGACTTCAAGGTTAGTCAGGTGGAACTCAATGTGGTCGCCAGGTCTTAACTGTGCAAGCCTCGCCAAGTCTCTGAAAGCGACGGTGCCAAGTTTTTTGTAGCCACCTAACGTTTGTCTATCTTGCAGTAGTATAATTGGCATCCCGTCTGGCGGGAGTTGAACAGCTCCGCAAACAATACCTTCTGAGATCATCGAACCAACAGCAGGTAAAGCCGTACTGGTTGATCCGTTTTCGAGTCTGATACCCATGCGATTGCTATTGGCTGAAATTCGATATTGCGATGTCAGTATTTCATTGGTCACCTGCGATGATAATTGATGGTATTGAAAAGTGGGGATGAGCCTGAGTCGATAACTGGATGCATAACGTGGAATTGCCGAATTTGGCATCTTGATGGGGTTGGTATGAGCTTTATCCGTAATGGTCAATATATCTCCCATAGCGAGTGGTTTTCCTTCTCCTAGTCCTCCTATTTGGTTTCTTTCAACCGTTGCGACGCTATGCAGAAAAGAAGGAATTTGGAAATTTCCTTTGACCGAGAAATACGTTCTTAGTCCTTGTCTGGGCGTGGATAGGTGTAGTTCTTCGCCATCATGCAAGCGAAAGGCTTGCCACTGAGGCAAGGCAATACCGCGAGTAGCGTTAATTGCGCGACAATCAGCTCCGGTAAGAACAGCGTCGATATCGCCGACTGCACGCAGCTTTATCCGCCCAAGCAGTATTTCGATGCTGGCGTTGGTAGGCGGGTTACCTAACAGTTTTTGGCCCCAGCAATGGGCGTGTAGATCACTGACTCCACCCGGACTTAACCCAAATTGCCCGCAATGGTGGCGTCCAAGATCTTGAATAGTTGCATGATGTCCTTGATTGAGCACTACCAATTTGGGCATATCTTGCCTCCAAGACTTATGAACTCTTGCTTGTCTATTGCTTCGAATCGAACGTTATTTCCCACCTTCAACTTGCTGTCTTGTGGCTTCTGAGGGTTATAAAGTTCAATAGGACAATTACCGATGATTTGCCATCCGCCAGGCGTATCTTGAGGATAAACCGCCGTTTGATTATTAGCGATACCGATACTTCCTTTTGGAACAAAGTGTCGCGGTGTGACCAGTCTGGGAACTTGGATGGCTTCTGACACCTGAGCTAGAAAAGCAAACCCTGGAGCGAAGCCGATAGCGCAAACGGTATAAAGTGTCTGGCTGTGTATTTCAATAATACGCTCAATTGCAAGAGATAAGTCACGAGACATGCTGTCTAATTCTGGGCCTACCTCTGGGGCGTAGTAGGCTGGTAAAACCGTAATTGATGACGGTGTGGACAGACTGGTTTCGATTACCTTAATGTCTGTGATGAACTGTCGAAGCTGCTGCTCATCCACTCTCAAAGGATGATATTCCACCAATAAGCTGGTGTAGGAAGGGGTGAGGTTGAGTATACCTTCCCCAAACTGTTGCTCTATCCGGTCACAGAACTGACCAATAGCATTTGGTAAAGAGAGTTCAATTTCATCGCCAAAGTACACCATAAGTGCTGACTCAGATACCGCAATGATGCGTAAGTTGGTATTCATGATAAGACCTGAGCGTCAATAAGTGAGCGGATTGCTTTGGCGACTCGAATTGACGCCTCATTATCTCCATGCACACAAAGTGTCTCGGCATCTAACTTCAACGTCTTATTGTCAATGGTTTGTACAGAATGTTGTGAGATTAGGGATGAGGCTTGCCCAAGAATATCGGTTTCAGAGTGAAGCACTGCTCCTTCTAGATTTCGCGGTGCCAGTAAGCCAGAGGTTTGGTAGCGCCTATCAACAAACGCTTCGAATATTAATGATGCTCCACATTGACTCGCCATTTCGGAGTGGGTCATGGCACGATTTGTTGCCAGTAGCATAAGAGGTAAATTCAAAGAGGCTGACACCGTCAACATACATTTCAAAATATCATCGGACTGCATCATATCGTTATATAACGCGCCGTGTGGCTTAAAATAACTTACATGACTGCCTTGATATTCTGTCAGTGCTTTAAGAGCGCCAATCTGATAAATCACGGAGTGAATGAGGGCATTTCGTGTCATTGGTATCGAGCGCCGCCCAAATCCCTCTTTATCGGCATACCCAGGATGGGCACCAATTGTAACCTGATGTGTGACACAGAGTTCGATAGTCTTAATCATGTTGTCAGGATCAGAGGCATGAAAGCCACAGGCAATGTTAGCCATATCAAGCAGTGGGATTAAGGAGGCATCTTGTCCCATTTGCCAAGGGCCGAAACTTTCACCAACATCTCCGTTAAGTTTAAACATAGTGTCCAATTCCATTTGACCATCTATTACTGAGTATGGGGAATAGGTTAATTGTTTACAAATCAGAAAAGTAGACGTGAGAAGGAAGTTTGAGAGACGAGTAAGAAAAAAAATTCGCGGCATAGCCGGGGGACCATACCGCGGGTGCCAATGACACCTTCGCTTGCTGCCGGAGTGATGCGGTTACCCACATCACCTCTGGAATTTCGATTAACAGGAGCAGGTTTGCTCTGTTGGGATTTACTATAAGCAGTTCCACTTATTTTCCTTATAAAAAAAACGGCAACTTATTATGAGTATTACGCCATTGTTTTATGTTTAGTGTAAAGTGTTGATATTTAGTGATTTTATTTTTATTTATCTTTTTTGCTAGTCATCTTCTCGTCATGAAAGTTGGGTTTGTTTTCGGAAATTGACGTAATTGACGGAAACATTTTGACAAATATTGCAGTTGCGTTGGCGCTAAAATTGATTTAGCGCAATGCGAAACCTTAGTTTTTAAATATAAAATTATTGTTAATGTTAATATTTCTCATTACCAATCATAGTTTGGGTGGATTTAATGAAACTTGCTGATTTGAATATCGGAAGCAGTGGAAAAATCACTGCACTGACAGGACTATCGAATGATGTCCGTAAAAAACTGATGGTAATGGGATTATTACCTAATACCGAAGTTAAAGTTATTCGTCGAGCTCCAATGGGTGACCCTCTGCAAATTGAGGTTCGTGGCGTCTCTTTGGCTGTTCGCAATAACATAGCGCAAGCGATAGAAGTGGAGTCAGTGTAATGAACTACACCATTCTGACAGTCGGTAACCCAAACAGCGGTAAAACGACCTTATTCAATGGACTTACAGGTGCTAAGCAACAAGTTGGTAACTGGGCTGGTGTCACGGTAGAAAAGAAAACTGGTCAATATCATCACGCGGGTGATGACTTTCAACTTACAGATTTGCCGGGGATCTACGCGTTAGATAGTGGCAATGATGGTAACAGTATTGATGAATCGATAGCTTCTCGCGCTGTCCTGACTCATCCTGCTGATCTTATCATTAACGTTGTTGATGCTACCAGTTTAGAACGCAGCTTGTATATGACGCTCCAGCTACGTGAGCTGGGTCGCCCTATGGTAGTTGTACTTAACAAAATGGATGCGTTGAAGCGTGAACGAGTAAAATTAGATATTGCCGGGCTTGAGAAAGCGCTTGGCTGTCCAGTGATGACATTATCTGCGACGGATAAAGACCAAGTCAGAAACCTAAAAGAACGTCTACACAAAACCGTTGTTCAAGGTCTTACTCTTGACGCGCTTGCCATTAATTATGGTGCAGAGATGGAACAGGCTATTGCGAAAGTGGAACCTGTTTTTGCTGGAGAAACGGTTAATTCGCGAGCACTAGCGATTCGTGCATTGGAAAAAGATGTGATGGTGTTGAACTCATTGACATCAGAGCAGCGTGACGACATTGAACTGGCTGGCAAGCAAACTCAACTTGATATCGATCTACAGGTTGCTGATACCAGATACACATTCCTGCATGAACAATGTAAGAAACTTCGCCGTAGTGAAGGTAAGCTAAGCCGCAGCTTCACTGAAAAAGTAGACGCACTTATTCTGAACAAATGGGTGGGTGTGCCATTCTTCTTTGTGGTGATGTACCTAATGTTTATGTTCTCCATTAACATTGGTAGCGCATTTATCGACTTCTTTGACATTGGTGTCGGTGCGTTGCTGGTTGATGGTGGACACTATCTACTGGATGGACACTTACCTGTTTGGCTTGTAACGCTTATTGCTGACGGTGTCGGTGGTGGTATTCAAACGGTAGCTACCTTTATCCCAGTGATTGCAGCTCTGTACCTTTTCTTGGCCGTTCTTGAGAGCTCTGGTTACATGTCTCGTGCCGCGTTCGTGCTAGATAAAGTCATGCAAAAAATCGGTCTACCGGGCAAAGCATTCGTCCCACTGGTTTTAGGTTTTGGCTGTAACGTGCCTTCCATTATGGCAACACGTACCCTAGATCAAGAGCGTGAGCGCAAACTCGCCGCATCCATGGCACCATTTATGTCGTGTGGTGCCCGCCTTCCTGTGTATGCCTTGTTTGCAGCGGCTTTCTTCCCGGAAAGCGGTCAAAATGTGGTATTCGCTTTGTACATCCTTGGTATTGTCGCGGCAGTGTTTACAGGTTTAGTACTTAAGCACACCATCTACCCAGGCTCGAGTGATAGCTTAGTTATGGAAATGCCAGACTATGAGCTGCCAACCTTCCAAAACGTCATGATCAAAACATGGCAGAAACTGAAGCGCTTTGTATTGGGTGCAGGTAAAACTATCGTAGTAGTTGTGACTATCTTGAGCTTCCTAAATTCTGTTGGTACAGACGGCTCATTCGGTAATGAAGATAGCGAAAACTCAGTACTGTCGAAAGCAGCTCAAGTGGTTACTCCAGTCTTTGCACCTATGGGTGTACAGCAAGATAACTGGCCAGCAACGGTGGGTATTATCACTGGTATTTTTGCGAAGGAAGCGGTCGTTGGTACACTCAATAGCCTTTACACTTCGAGTGAAGGTGAAGAAAGTGAATATGATTTGATGGGCAGCCTACAAGAAGCGGTTGAATCTATTCCGGCGAATCTAGCTGGTCTTAGCTACTCAGATCCTCTAGGTGTCGATGTTGGTGACCTTACTGATTCCTCTGCCGTAGCTGAAGAGCAGGCCGTAGATACATCAATTTTTGGTAACCTAAAAGGCTACTTTGTCACTGGCAATGCAGCGTTTGCTTACTTGATCTTTATCTTGCTTTACACACCATGTGTTGCAGCAATGGGTGCTTACGTTAAAGAGTTCGGTCAAAAATACGCACGCTTTATTGCGGTGTGGACAATGGGTCTAGCCTACGGAAGTGCAACGCTGTACTACCAGGTTACTCATTTCACGGCTCATCCTATGACCAGTGCTGCTTGGATCGCTGCCATTCTGTTAGTGTGTGTACTGGTGTTCAAGCTACTGCAAAGCGAAGGCCGAAAACAGAGTGCACTAGAGGCGCAAACTGCATGATTCTTACAGAGTTAAAATCATTCATTGAAATGCATCCTGGCGCGAGTCGTCAGGAGATTGCTAAGAAGTTCTCACTCAGTGAAGATGGTGTTGATGCGATGTTGTCCGTATGGATTCGTAAGGGCACAGTATCACGCATGCTTGATACCAATAAATCCGATCAAGTGACGCGTGTGCGTTATGCCATGAATCGTAACGATGGTTTATCGATTACCGTTACTATGTAAAACGTGATTGAGTCATTATATAAATAGCCGCCCAATTAGGGCGGCTTTTTTTATTTATGTTGATTGAGACCTAATAACTTGAGGCCACCACTTAGCAAAACAATTGCACTTGGCAAGACCAGCATTTCCCACTGAAGTTGGTTAAAGTTGATCAACACCAGTTCAAGAAACTTGACGAAGAGGATGATGATAATGACCTCGGCCAGTTTGTTTTTTAAGTGACCGATGTTTGGTGTTTTAATCCAGCTCAGAGTTGAATCTGTCTCTTCGGAGGTTTTATTCTTGATAAATAAGGTGTACACCCCATGTGAAAAAATAAACAGCACTAAAGCGACTAAGAAGGTATCCAAAGATTTAATAAGGTAGCTGATGGCTATATCTGCGCGGTCTAGGTGCAGTAACTCGGAAGGTGGCTCGGCGTTCAACAAGAACACACCAAACGCATTGTAAGTCTTTGTGGCACCAATTAGGAACAATAAGACAGAGCCAGCCATAGAGCCAATGATGGCAATCCAGCTGACATAACGGAATTGAACTAATAATCTTTTGGTCATGACTTGCTCCTATATTTCAATGGGGCAAGTTTATAGAGAAATTGGATTCGTTATAATAATAGGATTTTTTTAAAGATTATTACGAATACGTAATAGTACCCAAGATCTTTATTCGAGCGGAGATCTTGGGTAGGTAGGCCAACGGTCACTCGCTGTTAAAAGGGCGACATTAACCGCGTGTAAACAAGCTGCTTAAGGAAAGGACATTACCGATGCGTGTCATGATGTCCGCTTGTTCTTCATCGCTGCGTTGCTCGCCTTTGGTATTGCCCCATACAGGACCTGGCCACGCGATGTCGTCTTTGAATCGAGCAATATGATGGATATGCAGTTGCGGCACCATATTTCCTAATGCGCCAAGGTTGAGCTTGTCAGGTCGAAAAGTCGCTTCGAGTGCTTGAGCGACGGCTTGAGACTCTAGCAAAAATTGCTGCTGCTCCTTCATTGGTAAGTGATGAAGTTCTTTTAAGTTTTCACGCTTCGGAACCAAGATTACCCAAGGAACTGCACTGTCCTTGCTCAGGAGGGCAACGCAAAGTGGAAAGTGACCGATGACAGTAGTGTCTTTGGCGAGTTGAGGGTGCAGTTCAAAGCTCATGGTGTTAATTCCGTTGTCATAATGAGGGACTTAGTATACGTCAGATAAAACAAAAGGTTGACGCTTTCACGTCAACCTTTGTGTATTCATTACCATTTACGGAGTGGTAATTACATGCGTTCTAGCGTTTCGATACCAAGCAGTTCTAGACCTTGCTGGATAGTCTTCGCTGTTAATGCCGCGAGTTTTAGGCGGCTTTGCTTAACGCTTTCATCTTCAGCAATAAGAATTGGACATGCTTCGTAGAAGCTAGAGAATTGACCAGCAAGCTCAAATAAGTAGCTACACATAATGTGAGGCTGACCTTCACGAGCAACAGATTGCACGGCTTCCTCGAATTGCAGTAGTTTAGCAACTAACGCTTTCTCTTTCTCATCAGTGATCTTAATGTCACCAGAAAGCTCGTCCATTGATACGCCAGCTTTTGCAAAGATAGATGCTACACGAGTGTAAGCGTACTGCATGTAAGGAGCAGTGTTACCTTCAAACGCTAGCATGTTGTCCCAATCAAACACGTAGTCTGTAGTACGGTGCTTAGAAAGGTCAGCATACTTAACCGCTGCCATTGCTACCGTGTTAGCGATATTTGCTTTCTCTTCAGCATCTAGCTCTGGGTTTTTCGACTCGATTAACGCTGTAGCGCGCTCTACTGCTTCGTCTAGAAGATCAGCAAGGCGAACCGTACCGCCTGCGCGAGTCTTGAACGGACGACCATCTTTACCTAGCATCATACCAAATGCATGGTGCTCAAGGCTGGTTGATTCTGGTACATAACCTGCCTTGCGAACGATAGTCCAAGCTTGCTGTAGGTGTTGGTGCTGACGTGAATCGATGAAGTAAAGAACGCGGTCTGCACCAAGCTTCTCGTAGCGATATTTCGCACAAGCGATGTCAGTCGTGGTGTATAGGAAGCCACCATCACGTTTTTGGATGATAACACCCATTGGCTCACCATCTTTATTTTTGTATTCATCAAGGAATACCACTTGTGCGCCGTCATCTTCAACCGCAAGACCTTTCTCTTTCAGGTCTTGAACAATGCCAGGCAGCATGTCGTTATACATACTTTCACCCATCACATCGTCACGCGTTAACGATACATTTAGGCGATCGTAGTTGCGTTGGTTCTGGATCATAGTAACGTCAACAAGCTTCTTCCACATTTCAGCGCAGAACTCATCGCCACCTTGCAGTTTCACTACGTAGCCACGTGCGCGCTCTGCAAATTCAGCATCTTCGTCATACAGCTTTTTAGATTCGCGGTAGAAAGCTTCAAGGTCAGAGAGTTCCATTGAAACTTCACCAGACTCTTGTTGAACACGCTCTAGGTTAGCGATAAGCATACCGAACTGAGTACCCCAGTCACCGATGTGGTTAGCACGGATAACGTTATGACCCAAAAACTCTAGAGTACGAACAACCGCATCACCGATGATGGTTGAACGAAGGTGACCAACGTGCATTTCTTTTGCTACGTTTGGTGCAGAGTAGTCAGCAACGATGGTTTGTTGCTCTTGAGAAGCCACACCTAGGCGTGCATCCGTCAGTGCTTCGTCAGCTTGCTTTGCAAGAAATTCTTCGCTTAGGAAGATGTTAATAAAGCCAGGACCAGCAATTTCAGTTTTGCTTGCAATTCCATCTAGGTCCAAAACGTCCAGAACTTTCTGTGCGAATTCTCGTGGATTTGTACCCAATTTCTTAGCAACGCCCATTACGCCATTTGCTTGGTAGTCACCAAACTGTGGTTTCGCAGATTGGCGAACAGCAGCAGGACTGCCTGCAGGTGCGCCAGCGGCTTCTAGAGCCTGAGATACTTTGTCGTTGATCAGTGCTTGGATATTCACACGCGTTTCCTTCAATTCTTGGAATTGGATTTCATGTTGTTCATGAAACTGTGGCAATTTGGCGCACATAATAGCAACTTTAACGCCAGTGACCTAGAGGGGAAGTTTGTATTTTTTCTGATTCTGGCCGAATCCTGCTACTATCTGGCGTTTGAAGTACAAAATGAGCGCTAAAAAATGGAACAAACCCTGCTACAAAAAGGTCTAGTACCTTCTCAAATGTTGAGTGAAACTGATGCCTTTCTCGATAAAGTTCAGGCATTATGCAGCAAGTTATCTATAGATTTAGCAGATTACCAAGCCGATCATATTGCTTTGCGAATCAATGATTCGGACGTGGCGAAAGCGGCTCATACCGCGTGGCTAGAATATGGCAAGGTCATTTCTGAGGCGAACATAAACGGTCGTCCAATTATCGTTTTGCAATTTGACCAAGCAATAACAAGTCGTGGTTGGTCGATTGAATGTCTGGAATTGCCTTATCCAGCAATAGGGAAGACACACCCTATTGAACACTGGGAGCACGTTGAGTTCGTTGTGCCTTCAAAGGCAACAACAGCGGACGAATATTTAGCTGATTTATGTATCATTTTTCCAGCGTTGGCTCATCGTTTGGAGCAGTTGGATGCTCTTAACATTAAAATGAAGCTATCCAGTCCAAAAGGGGAAGGAGAGCGCTTAGCTAACCCGACGGTGGCATTTAAGCACGATAACATCTGCGTCAAACTTCATCCGCATAGCCTAAAAAACATTGTTGCTTCTGAGCAAGCCGATATCTAGAGTAAAATGGTGTGAGTTATAGTTATTCGGGTAATGACATTAAGTGAAATATCATTACCTGAATAAGGGCTAACTTCACAAAGCCTCGACAGGCTCTTACCGATCAATTTATCGTCAACGACTAAACTTGTAGCTGTAAACCTAGTCTGTAAGGAAACGGCAAGTGATAACAGCTACGATAAATAAATGGGGAGTAGTGCTGCTCCTATCAAGCACCTCTTTTCTAACCTCCGCCGCTGGTTTTGATATTGATAATCCCACCTGTGAAACCAGCACGAGTCGACAAGTCTCTAACGGTCGCCTCGATCTCAATCTACATTTTTGCAATCAATTAGTTCTTGATGATGGTAAAAAAGCACCATGGAGCAAATCTTACATAGCTCCTTATGAGCGCGCGGCTAAGCGATGGCTTGAAGTGCTTACCGCCGTCGATGGCGCTGACAAACATACACTAGACATTAACTTCTATGTGGTACCGCTCGAAGATGCCAATGGCATGGCGGGGCCTGAAGATGAAATTGATATCAGTTGGCGTCTGATTCCTACAAAAGGGTCGGTCTTTATCGGCAGCCATACCTATGAGCCTGGATTTGATCAAGTTGAATTCAACGCCAATATTCTGCACGAAATGGGTCATGTGTTCGGGGTGGGGGCGTATTCTACAGACTATACGCGTCATGACGGACAACTGGGTAAAGTGTTTTTAGTCAATGATAGCCAAGCGGTGAAACGGTTTAATCGACAATATCAGGTAAACTATCGCGAACTGCCAATAAGTGACGATGGTGGCCATTTATATGACTCAAAGTGGAGTGAAGACAAAAAGCGCTACGATAAAAACGGCGTTCCAGTACCAGACATGAGTCAAGAGTTGATGGCAAATGGTACTTTGATTGGACCAGTGACATTAGGTCTATTAGATGACTTGGGCTATCAGGTGGACTATTCGAAAGGGGATCGTTACTCAAATTAACGCTAGTTCCTGAATAAACCGAGTCTGCGTCTATCTGATTAGAGTTAGCGAAAGTCACTCGCTACCATTGCTCAATGATGATTCAACCATGGTAGCGAGTTATAAAGGCTACAGAATGACGGTCTTGTTGCCGTAAACAAACACATGGTCATTAATGACCTTGTTTAACGCTTTGGAAAGTACGTTTTTCTCAACATCTCGTCCAGCTTGAGCCATGTCTGCGGCACTAAAGTTGTGATCCACTGGGATAACGTCTTGTTTGATGATTGGGCCTTCATCCAGATCATTGGTGACGAAATGGGCTGTCGCGCCGATAATCTTCACGCCGCGATCATACGCTTGCTGGTATGGTTTAGCGCCGATAAATGCAGGCAAGAAACTGTGGTGAATGTTGATGATTTTATGATGATATTGTTCCACGAACGTTGGCGTTAGAACGCGCATATATTTTGCCAGCACCAAATAATCGGCCTCATATTGGTCGATCACTTCCAACATTTTCGTTTCATGCTCCTCTCGGCTTAGTCCGTCATGAGAAACGCAGTGGTATGGGATATCAAACTTCTCGGTTAGTCCTTGAAGTATATCGTAATTACCGATGACTGCGGCGATCTCTACATCTAGACTACCATCAAAGTTTTTCATCAGGATATCACCTAGGCAGTGCGCTTCTTTGGTGACCAGAATAACGATGCGCTTACGTGATGAATCGACTAACTTACGTTTTGTGCCTTGTGGGAGTGCTTGGTCTAAATCCGCTAAAAAGGTTTCATCGTTGAAGTAACCTTCCAACTCAGTGCGCATAAAGAAGTGACCACTGGTGTTATCTACAAATTCATTGTTGTGAATAATGTTCAGCTGGTGCTTGTAACAAATGTTGGTGATTTTTGAAATGAGACCAGGCGCATCGTTGCAATGCGTCAATAACGTTTTCTTTTCCATGATTTACTGCTTCCGTGAAATTTAAACTTTGACCTCTTCGTTATTCTGAAACTCGATATTTATGGTCCGGAAGGAGCACAACATATTGATGTGAATCTAAATTTACGAATTTGAGGATTTAAAATGGTGCGTTTGTTGAGGTAGTACGCAATCTAATCAACATTATTAATCTATTCTGGGCAAGGTTTCAACAAAAGAAGTCCGCCACGACGGCATTCCGGCTTGTCTCGATTTGTTGGAGCATCCTCAATTTGGCTTTAGGAGAGTGTTATGGATAAAGAACTACTCGCGCGCAAACTCTACGACCAAAGAGTCTCAGAATTGGTTGGAGATTCGGCCATTGACCAGCATGAGCTTGATGAGCTTTGGAACAGTAAAGTCTCGCCTTCACAAGCAGCAGAACAATTAAAGCAATCGGACAATGTCATCGCCCCAGGATGGCTTACACGTTACCTGAATAAGCACTAGCCACTTTAAATTCTTCCCTGGTTTAAGCGCTCTTATTCTCTGTTCTACGAGCAAGAGCGCTCAATTCAATTTTCAACTGCCAAGCGATTAGGTATACACTAGGCCGATTAATATTAGGTAGCGGCAATCAGTGGTTTCAACAATAAATGGTTTCACGAACAATTAAAAAGGCGTTCGCCTCTGATGGCGCATTGGGAAGGGTTATCCCCGGTTTTCAGCCCAGACAACCACAACTTGATATGGCTGATGCCGTTGAAGAAGCTATTCATAATGAAGATCAGCTTGTGGTGGAAGCGGGTACGGGTACTGGCAAAACCTTTGCTTATTTAGTCCCTGCGCTGTTAAGCGGTAAGAAAACCATTATCAGTACCGGATCGAAAAACTTACAAGAACAGCTCTTTCATCGTGATTTACCTTTGATGGTTGAAGCGTTAGGTTTTCATGGGCAAGTTTCGTTGTTAAAAGGGCGTTCCAACTATTTGTGTCTAGATAGACTGAGCCGCCAAATGGTGGAAAGTCACACCACAGAAACGCAAACGGATTTGTTGTCACAGTTGGTCAAAGTGCGATCTTGGTCCTCGGAAACCAAGTCTGGAGACTTGGGTGAATGTGATGCGATTGCTGAAGATAGCCCAATTATACCCACCATTACGTCCACTAATGACAACTGCTTAGGAAAAGAGTGTCCAAGCTACCAAGATTGCTTTGTATTGAAGGCTCGTAAGCGAGCGTTGGACTCTGATGTCGTGGTGGTAAACCACCACTTATTTATGGCGGATCTTGCTATCAAGGAGACTGGCTTTGGGGAGCTGATTCCAGAAGCGGAAGTGTTTATCTTTGATGAAGCACACCAAATACCAGATATTGCCAGTCAGTATTTCGGGCAATCTATTTCAAGCCGTCAGATCCAAGATCTCGCGAAAGATATTGAGATTGGTTATCGCACTGAAGCCAGAGACATGCGTCAATTGCAAAAAGCAGGTGATAGACTCTCCCAATCAGCGATGGATATGCGTATTGTGCTAGGCGATACAGGTTTTAGGGGAAACTGGCGCGATGCCGTTGCCTCACCAAGTATCAAACGTGAATTAGACCGACTGCTGGATGCCATCAACTTGGTGATTGATGTACTTAAACTCGCTTTAGGTCGAAGTCAGCTATTAGATACCGCATTTGAGCGGGCTAATCTTATTAAAGGTCGTATTGAACGAGTGTGCGATGTCACTATTACCGGTTACTCCTATTGGTACGATACGTCGCCTCGTCATTTTAGTCTGCATATCACCCCGTTAACCGTTGCCGATAAGTTCCATGAGCAAGTGGAGATGAAGGGCGGTGCATGGATTTTTACCTCTGCAACTTTAGCGGTTTCCGATGACTTTGGTCACTTTACCTCTCGATTAGGTCTGATTCCGAAGCAGCAGTTTTCTCTACCAAGTCCGTTTGATTATCCCACTCAGGCTAGATTGTGTGTACCACGTTATTTGCCTGAACCAAATAGCCAAGGATTAGCTCAAAAGCTAGTGAACATGTTGTCTCCGGTCATTGAAGAAAACCAAGGGCGCTGCTTTTTCCTATGCACCTCACACAGCATGATGCGCGAGCTGGGTGAAAAGTTTCGTGAAAGCTTGTCACTGCCCGTATTACTTCAAGGTGAAACCAGCAAACAAAAAACGCTCGCAGAGTTTATGGAACTTGGTAACGCTTTGCTGGTGGCGACAGGGGCATTTTGGGAAGGAATAGATGTTAGAGGTGATACGCTGAGCTGTGTTATCATCGACAAATTACCGTTTACAGCCCCCGATGATCCACTGCTTAAAGCACGGATCGAAGATTGTAAATTACAAGGTGGTGACCCGTTCCAACAGGTACAACTGCCTGATGCCGTAATTACGTTAAAACAAGGTGTGGGCCGATTGATTCGAGATCAGAAAGATCGTGGCGCACTGATTATTTGCGACAATCGATTGGTGACCAGAGAGTATGGAGCGACGTTCTTAGCCAGCTTGCCGCCTATTCCTCGAACGCGCGACCTTGGAACGATAAGACAGTTTCTAGCACTCGACACAGAGTCGGATGCTAAAGAAGAAAAAAATCGAGAAATAAATGACTTATAAAATTCTAGCTATCGATACTGCAACAGAGAACTGCTCAGTGGCTCTGTTGGTTGGTGATACGATTCATACTCGCAGTGAACTTGCTCCTCGCGATCATACGAAGAAAGTACTTCCTATGGTCGATGAGCTGTTAAAAGAGGCAGGATTGACACTTGCAGAACTGGATGCCTTAGCGTTTGCACGTGGTCCGGGCAGTTTTACGGGTGTACGTATTTGTATCGGGATTGCTCAAGGGCTAGGGTTTGGTGCCGACTTACCAATGATTGGAATTTCAACACTCAAAGCAATGGCGCAAGGCTCATATCGTATGAATGGTGCCACTCGTGTGGCTAGTGCTATCGATGCACGCATGAACGAAGTGTATTGGGGGCGTTTCGAACAGCAAGACAATGGCGATTGGCAAGACGTTGACCAAGAACAAGTGATCCCACCGAGCATCTTAGCGGAGAATCTGTCTGCTGATGGCATGCAGTGGACGCAAGCCGGAACGGGTTGGGAAGCTTACGTGGACACAATGAACACATTGGCTATCGATACCATTGCTTCTGAAGTCAAATATCCGCAGGCGCAAGATATCGCATTTCTTGCTAAATTCGAACTAGAGCGCGGTAATACTGTGCCAGCGGAAGAGGCAAGTCCAGTTTATCTTCGCGATACGGTAGCTTGGAAAAAGCTACCAGGCCGCGAATAACGGGAGAAAGCTAGTGCGCGAATAACGCGCTAGCTTAATTAACTCATGGTCTCGATTAACGGCCTTCCTTCTATCCCCAACCAACGCAAGACACAGAAAGCCAAAACGAATAAGGCTGTGTCGAAAGCGTCGACGCCTTCAAGTACTAACGCAACTAATCAAACCACACAAGTCACTAAAGTGGCTCAAGCTGTTGCTCATTCGGTAAAACATTTATCAGACGCTGACGTAGCGCGTGCTCAAGTCCAATATGATTTACCTGAAGGACGCTCCAAAAAGGCATTAGAAGCCTATATGGATGTGATGAATCGAGCCAAACGAGAGGAACTTGAACAGTTACTTGGTGTCGATATTTTTATATGATAATAAGAGTATTTTTCATTTAAGGATAAGAAGTATGAATTTGGTGACGAAAATCGTTAGCCTGATTGGTTTGAGTATAATGTTGTCGGCGTGTGGTAGTTTGCCGGAGCAACTTGCCACAACGAATGAAAACGTTGTTTCCCAATATCAACAGGTGGTTGATGCTAAGGATGGAACTGAAGTTCGCCTTGGTGGTGTGATTGATACGGTTAAAAACTTGCCAAGCCAAACTCGCATTGAGATCGTCAATCTTCCGATCGATAAGTATGGTAAGCCTGACTTAGACCAAGAACCCAATGGCCGTTTTATTGCTTATGTTGATGGATTTGTCGACCCTGTAACGTACTCACGTGGTCGCTTAATTACCGTTGGTGGTCATAAAGGTGGTGTGGAGCGTGGTAAAGTAGGTGAGTTCGAAGCGGACTTTCCTGTTATCAAAGTATATGGGCAGTATCTTTGGCGAGTAGAAGAGCGCTTGATCATAAATCGTAACCCAAGTTCTTTTCATTCCTGCTGGGGTTATTACTGTGACGACTTCTACTACGGACCAACACAGGGAAGAGTTATCAAAGAGGTGAAGTAGCATTGCTTGCAAAAATAGAAGAAAAATCAGTCAAGATAGATGACAGGTACGTGACCTATCTTGAATTGAACCCCAAACTAACGGCCGCTAAGACGGTCGTTTTTATTCATGGTTGGATGGATAATGCCGCCAGTTTCCAATCTTTAATCGAGCAGGCTGCTGCACATCAGGTACCTTGGCGAGTTATTGCGATTGATTTGCCAGGGCATGGTCATTCAACACATAAGTCTGCGCACCATTTTTACAACTTTCACGACTACATCGATGATCTTCACCGCATTTTGCTCAAACTTGAAGCAGTTGATGTATACCTAGTGGGACATTCACTTGGTGCATTAATCGCGAGTTGCTATAGTGCGGCCTTTCCTGAAAAAGTCGCAGGATTAGTTCAAATCGAAGCGCATGTCCCTCTATCTGAATCCCCAGAGCAGAGCGCAGAGCGACTAAGAAACGGCATTGAAAGTCGTGAGCATTGGCGAGAAAAATCACCACGTGCCATTCCATCCAAACAAGATGCGATCAAAATGAGGATGCGAGCAACAAAGTTGCGGGAAGAAACAGTCCTCCCGATTGTTGAACGTGACCTGCAATTGATCGATGGTCAGTGGTTTTGGCGTCATGACAGTAAGCTTAAATGTGAGTCGGTCTATCGTATGACGCAAGAGCACGCAGAGGCCATTATGTCTGCGATTACTGTTCCTCATTTGGTGATTTTAGGGCAGCGTGGTTATCACTATTTACAGAACCCTCAAGTCTTATCTCTTCTTGTCGATGCTCAGATAGAAAAGGTCGAAGGCGATCACCATTGCCATTTAGAGTCGCCAAAAAAGGTATTTGAGCTAATACTTGGACTAGTTAACAAAAATTAAACAAGTGTTTGAGTCTTTCGTGCGCAAACTGGTCTGCTGTGTTGTAATAGCAGGAATAATAAAACATTCATAGAGATTCTAAGTGTTAACAAGTTTTTAAACTCTACACTGATTTAACTGCCAGTCTATGAATACGAAAGAGTGACCTTACACGCAAGGAGTATAATTGTGGATAAACCTTGGCTTTCGCGATACCCAAGTGATGTGCCGGAACAGATTAATCCGGACCAGTATCCTTCTTTAGTAGAAATGTTTGAACAGTCAGTACATAAATTCGCTGACCAACCAGCCTTCGTTAATATGGGATCGGTGATGACATTTCGTAAGTTGGAAGAGCGCAGTCGCGCTTTTGCAGCTTACTTACAAAATGAGTTAAAGCTGAAAAAAGGTGATCGTGTCGCGATCATGATGCCTAACTTGCTGCAATATCCGGTTGCCTTGTTTGGTGTCTTACGTGCTGGCTTGATAGCCGTAAACGTTAACCCACTGTATACACCGCGTGAGCTAGAGCACCAGTTAAACGACGCTGATGCTAAAGCTATAGTTATCGTCTCTAACTTTGCTAGCACGCTTGAGCAAGTGGTCGAGAACACGCCAATCAAGCACGTGGTACTAACCAGCCTTGGCCAAATGTTGCCAAGAGCAAAAGGGACGGTAGTCGACTTTGTCGTGAAATACGTCAAAGGTATGGTACCTAAGTATGATTTGCCAGGTGCAATTTCATTCCGAAAAGCGCTGCATAAAGGCCGCCGCTTGCAATACGTGAAGCCGTTTATGACGGGCGATGACATTGCGTTCTTACAGTACACCGGGGGTACGACTGGCGTAGCAAAAGGCGCGATTTTGACTCATCGCAATATGATTGCCAATGTGATGCAAGCTAAGGGCATGTATGCGCCGGTCTTGAATGAAGGTCGCGAGCTGGTGGTGACAGCGCTGCCGCTGTATCACGTTTTTGCGTTGACGGTTAACTGTTTACTGTTCATTGAAATGGGTGGTCAAAACCTGTTGATCACCAACCCACGTGATATTCCAGGGTTTGTTAAAGAGCTCCAAAAGTATCCGTTTACCGCAATTACTGGTGTTAATACGCTATTTAATGCCCTGATCAATAACGAAGACTTCCATGAGTTGGATTTCCGTGGTTTAAGGTTGTCTGTTGGTGGTGGTATGGCCGTTCAGCGCGCCGTTGCAGAGCAATGGAAAAAGACCACTGGTTGTTTGCTACTTGAAGGCTATGGCCTAACTGAGTGTTCTCCTCTTGTTGCTGCTTATCCGCACGATTTAGAGCAATACAACGGCTCGATTGGTCTGCCAGTGCCATCAACGGAAGTGCGCATTGTTGATGAAGATGGTAACCCTGTGACGGATGACTCGAAAGGTGAGTTGCAAGTTCGTGGCCCACAAGTGATGCAAGGTTACTGGCAGCGTGCAGAAGCAACGAAAGAAGTTATCAACCAAGAGGGGTGGTTATCGACTGGAGATATCGTTCAGTTCGATGAAGACGGCTTCTTGCATATCGTTGACCGTAAGAAAGACATGATTTTGGTCTCTGGCTTTAACGTTTATCCAAACGAGATCGAAGATGTGATTGCACTGAATGATAAGGTGCTTGAAGTGGCGGCAATCGGTGAGGCCAACGAAGCATCCGGTGAGATTGTGAAAGTGTTTGTAGTTAAGAAAGACTCTTCATTAACTAAAGAAGAGATCATTGAACACTGTCGTAAGCACTTAACAGGCTATAAGATTCCTAAGCGCGTGGAGTTTAGAGAGGACTTGCCAAAGACTAATGTGGGTAAGATTTTGCGCCGTGTACTTCGTGAAGAGAACGACGCCAAGTTGACCAAAACCTCAGAAAAAACGGTTTAACGTTAACCTTTAATTACAATCAATGCTAGAATGCCAGCCCTCAAAGCTGGCATTGTTTTTTTAAGAGAGACTGAGTGGAATATCAAATAGTAACCGAGTTGGCCGAACTAGAGTCGGTATGTAACAAGGCTCGTGAATCCGATGTAGTCATGTTGGATACCGAGTTTGTACGTATCCGTACCTTCTACCCTAAACTGGGTCTCATCCAGCTATACGATGGTGAGCAGCTGTCACTTATCGATCCGTTGACTATTAGTGATTTCACCCCTTTTATTGAACTGCTTCAAGACGCCTCTGTACTCAAAGTACTCCATGCCTGCGGAGAAGATTTGGAAGTGTTCGTCAACAGTTTCGGATGCATGCCATTCCCAATGGTCGATACGCAAATCATGGCAGCCTTCTTAGGTCACGGACTATCGACGGGGTTTGCCGCATTGGTTGACGAATACCTTGGTGTAGAGCTCGATAAGAGTGAATCCCGAGCTGATTGGGTTGCGCGTCCACTGACAGATAAGCAACTGGATTATGCAGCGGCTGATGTTTATTACCTATGGCCTCTGTATTTCAAACTGTTTGCTCAAGTGGAAGCAAAGGATTGGTGGGATGCCGCACAGCAAGAATCTGACTTGTTAATGCAAAAACGTGGTAAAACGCCAAATCCAGACAGTGCTTATCTCGACATTAAAGGTGCCTGGCAATTGAAGCGCAAGCAATTGGCCATTCTCAAACCTTTAGCCACGTGGCGAATGAATGAAGCACTCAAGCGTGATCTTGCACTAAACTTCGTCATCAAAGAGCAAGAGCTGTGGAGCATTGCGCGCTTTGCGCTTAAGAAGCCTAAGCAGATGGAAGAAGAGGGCGTGGATCCACGTGCTATTCGTCGTCATGGTGAGCGCATTGCTGCCATCGTCAAACGCGCCCAACAAACACCAGAAGAAGAGTACCCAGATAAAATCGAGCGCCTAATGGATTTTCCGGGTTACAAACAGGTCTTTAAGAAACTCAAAGATGAAGTGAAAAAAGCGGCGCAGCATAGTGGCTTAGCGACTGAGTTTTTAGCATCTAAAAAGCAACTTAATCAGTACCTTTCATGGATATGGAAGTACGACCGAGATCCGGCAAGATTGCCAGATGTGATGCAAGGGTGGCGACTGGAGTTGTTCGGTCAAAACTTAGATAAAGTTATGGATTAAAAAAATGGCTCGCAGTTGCGGGCCATTTTTCTATTCGTTATTCACTCACTTTTCATCTTCTGGTAGCTGAACGTTTAGTTCAAGCACCGAGATGTCATCGTCTTTGTGCTCAAACGACAAGTCCACCATGGATGGATCAACTTCAACGTATTTGGCGATAACTTTAAGAATGTCTTCTTTCAACTGCGGCAGGTACGATGGCGAAGGTGAACCTTCACTGCGACGCTCTGCGACGATAATTTGCAGGCGCTCTTTCGCTAAGTTCGCTGAGCTCTTTTTTTGCGGGCGGAAAAACTCGAGTAATGACATGAATTAACCCCCGAATAGACGTTTGAAGATGCCTTTCTTCTGCTCCGTTAAGAAGCGGAAATCAACTTGTTCACCAAGTAGGCGATTTACTGTATCTGCGTAAGCAAGACCTGCATCTGATTCATCGTCAAAAATGACAGGGACGCCTTTGTTCGAAGCATTAAGAACCGCTTGGCTTTCAGGAATCACTCCAAGTAGAGAGATGTGCAGAATCTCTTCCACATCTTCGACAGACAGCATTTCACCTTGTGTCACACGAGTTGGGTTATAGCGTGTCAGCAGTAGATGTTGCTTAACTGGTTCTAAGCTCTCTTCTGCTCGACGTGATTTAGAGTCCAAGATACCAAGGATACGGTCAGAGTCACGTACTGAAGAAACTTCTGGGTTTGTGGTAACAATGGCTTCATCGGCAAAATACAGCGCCATTAATGCGCCTTGCTCGATACCTGCCGGTGAGTCACAGATAACAAAGTCAAAGCCCATTTCATCGAGGTCATCTAACACTCGACGAACGCCTTCTTTAGTCAGTGCGTCTTTATCGCGAGTTTGTGATGCAGGCAGGATGAACAGGTTGTCAGAACGCTTATCTTTGATGAGTGCTTGGTTTAGTGTCGCTTCACCGTTGATCACGTTAACAAAGTCGTAAACGACGCGACGTTCACAGCCCATGATCAAGTCTAGGTTACGCAAACCGATATCAAAGTCGATGACTGCGGTTTTCTTGCCTTTAAGGGCAAGGCCAGAAGCGATTGCTGCACTGGAAGTGGTTTTGCCAACGCCGCCTTTACCTGACGTTACAACAATAATGCGTGCCATTATCTGTTTTCCTTAAAATTATTATATCGTGAGGATTTCGAAATCGAGTTGGTCGTTGGTCATACCAAACATTACCTTTTTGCCCCAATATTCACGTTCAATTTGATCACTGAGCCAGTAATTTCCTGCGATAGAAACCAACTCAGCTTGTAAGTCGTTACATAGGATCTTAGCTTCACTGGAGCCACTAGCTCCGGCAATCGCGCGTCCTCTAAGCGTGCCATGGACATGGATAGTACCGTCAGCTATTACTTCAGCACCTGCACTCACATGATTTAACACCACAAGGTCTCTGTTTTTTGCATAGATTTGTTGACCGGAACGCACTGGGGTTCGGACTATCATAGTCGGTTCCATCTTCGCGGGTGCTTGAGAAGGGGCTTTACTTGCGGTCATTACAGCAAAGCCAGCTTCAATGGCGAGATTCTGAGTGCGTTTATCTTGGCAACCGGTGATACCTACTGGGATCATACCAAGTTCTTCTACGCCAAGTTTTAGGTCTAGGAAGTTGATATCGCCGTCAACTTTACTGATGTTTAGAACCACAGGAGCCGATGCAAAAAATGTCGGTGCTTGTGAGACTTTTTCTTGCAAAAAATGAACTGCTTTAGAAACATCGTTGTCAGAAAGATGCAACACCGATAAGGTGAAGCTACTGCCTTTCAGATCTGGGGATTGAGACATTGCTGATCAAATCCTTGTGCCAATGACATTGCTTTTTAAATAGGATAATCATGTTATATTTCAACACTACATACAGCAAGCTATCTTGCGCTCAAATGGATAATTAACTCTCAATTTTCCATAAACTAACCAAATACTTTCTTCCGGATGAGAAGATTGGCGACAAAAAGAGATATATCAATGCTTTGTTCTATCTATAAAAGCACGAAAAAGGAAGGGGCGTACCTATACATCGCCAAGAAGGATGACTTTTCACCAGTTCCAGATGCGCTGATGCAGATGTTTGGAAAACCAACTATGGTCATGGTGGTCAACCTTGCAAAACGTACACTGGCTCAAGTGGATGTAGAGAAAGTAAAAGCTTCTATTGAGAATGAGGGCTTTTTCTTACAGCTACCTCCACCACCAGAAAATCTATTAGAGAAATATAAAGAGCAAAAAGCTCAGCAAAAATAGCCTAGATGCTCAGGGGAGGGCACGGTGAAGAGATTATTGTCAGTTATGCTAGGAGCAAGCCTAGCCACGAGCGCATTTGCGCAAGAGAAAGGAACGTTTGAAGAGTACGTTGCTGGGCTTAAAGAAGAAGCTCGCCAACAAGGTATCTCTGAACAAATTCTGACAGAGGCATTTAAAGGTGTCGAGTATAAGCCGAGAGCTGTCACTGCTGACCGTAACCAACCTGAAAAGAAGCTAACGCTGGACGAATATATTCCAAGAGCGGTGCCTGATTGGAAAGTGAAGCAGGCCAAAGAATTGCACAACAAGTATTATGCTGAGCTAAAACGTATCGGTGATGAATACGGTGTTCAACCAAGGTTTATTGTCGCGCTTTGGGGCGTAGAAAGTAATTTCGGACGCTTTACTGGTAATTATCGTGTAATCGATGCCTTATCGACGTTAGCTTATGAAGGACGCCGTGAAGCCTTCTTCCGTAAAGAAGCACTAGCGGCATTAACGATTCTTCAACAAGGGCATATTGCTCCCGATGATATGAAAGGTTCATGGGCGGGTGCAATGGGTCAAAGCCAGTTCATGCCGAGTTCGTTTTTGAACTTTGCCGCTGACGGTAATGGCGACGGGAAAAAAGACATTTGGGATAGTGAAGCCGATGTGTTTGCCTCGACAGCGAATTACCTAGCGAAATCTGGTTGGGACGATAAATATACTTGGGGTCGTCAGGTCAAAGTACCACATGGTATTTCACCCGATTTACAAGGGCGTGAAGCTGAAAAAGGTAAGTATCTTAAGGAGTGGAGTAAGCTCGGTGTCACTCGTTACGATGGTCGACCACTGCCTCAGTTGGACGAAGATATCAAAGCATGGCTTATTATGCCCGATGACGAAAATGGCCGTGTGTACTTGGTATATAACAACTACAATGTCCTGATGAAGTGGAATCGCTCATATTACTTCGCCCTCGCTGTGAGTCATCTAGCAGATCGTATTGCTATGGATTAAATAAAAAGGACTGACGTCAGAGACGCCAGTCCTTTTTTAGAAATTGAACAACCGATTATTTTTTTGCAGTGTGGAACTGTTCGCAGGCAATCATCGTATTTTCAATCAAGCTGGCAACCGTCATAGGGCCGACACCACCTGGGACAGGGGTAATGAAGCTAGCGTTTTCTCTTGCCACATCGTATTCTACGTCACCCACTAAAGTACCGTTCTCTAAGCGGTTGATACCTACATCGACAACAACAGCTCCTTTCTTGATCCAATTACCTGGGACAAAGTTTGGTTTACCGACGGCTACGACAACGATATCAGCTTGACGCACATGGCTTTCAAGATCTTTGGTGAAACGATGACACGTGGTGGTGGTGCACCCGGCAAGTAGCAATTCTAATGTCATTGGACGACCAACAATGTTAGACGCACCAACGATAACGGCGTGCTTGCCTCTCGTTGGTATATTGTAACGATCTAGAAGCGTAATAATGCCTTTAGGCGTACATGAGCGTAGCTTGGGGATACGTTGCGCTAGACGGCCGACATTATATGGATGGAATCCATCAACATCTTTTTCTGGAGTAATACGTTCCAAAACGTGTGTAGTATCGATTCCAGCCGGTAGAGGCAACTGAACCAAAATGCCATCGACTTCTGGGTCTTCGTTTAACTCATCAACGAGAGCGAGTAGTTGAGCTTCACTGGCATTTGCTGGCAGGTCGAAGGATTTGGAAACAAAACCAACTTCCTCACAAGCACGGCGCTTACTACCCACATAAACCTGTGACGCAGGATCTTCACCGACTAAAACGACCGCCAGTCCCGGCGCTCTTAACCCTGCATCCGTTCTCGCTTTAACACGAGCAGCGACTTCAGAGCGTACGGTTTGAGAAATAAGTTTCCCGTCAATGTTTTGAGCAGACATAATTTTCCTTGAGAAAGTTAATTGGCTGTTATTTTTGTGTGCATTGTCCCAGAAAATTATTTCAAAAGCTACAACGCAAACGTTTGCATTGGTGTGTTTTTCAGCTTTTAATGGTATGTTGACTTTTTTTTGGGCACTTAAACTAGTATGAGTCACAAAGCCATTGATTTACCAGTCTTAACTCGTATAATCCTTTCCCTATAGCGCGCCCTTAGCTCAGCTGGATAGAGCACGTCCCTTCTAAGGATGTGGTCGTAGGTTCGAATCCTACAGGGCGTGCCATTCTCCTCTCTTGCTATTCAATCTCTGTCTGTTTTACCCTGTTAGCTGATCTAGTGCTGCTTTTCGCATTGTTGAACTGTTTTCGCAATATTATCGTTTTGGTTGTTCAAATGGTTATAAATGGCAAAAGAGTAACCGGCTAAGCACGATTACTCTTTATTGTTAAGACTTTGGACTTTGTACGGTTTAGAAGTCAGGCTCTTGAGAGTACATGACCAAAGAGCTTAAAGACCCCACATCTGTTGCAAATCCCTGATTTATATACTCATCAGACGTTGTAAATACTTTCACCATGGTCGTAAAGCCATCAGTCGCTGTAATATAAAGCTGATGCTCATATTCTATGCCTTTCTCGGTTAGAGTCAGCAATAATGCACCATCGTCATTGACTTTCCATTCCCCGGAACTGTCTAAAGCATCATCTTTGTCGCGTATTTCAAACTCATACCAGCCTGTGTTGACTGAGCTAGGAGTATTGTCAAATACAAATCGCTCATAATTGCCTTCACCATCGCCACTATAGACATCTTGTGCTTTTATCAATCTTGCTTCATCGAATTTGGCGAATTTGCCACCTAGCGTTACTCTGCATTGGTCGGTGATAATCGTGTCGAACTCGGTTTTTGTGACCGCATGTTCATCGGTAAGGTTGTTTTCAAAGTTAGGATTGTCGCGCTGTTTACATTGGACTGGCGTATAAGCCTTAGCAAATAACGAGCTGTAATACGTGGTTTCGTATTGCGACGTATCGTCATCAAAGTAATATTCGTAGATGAGTGCTGATATTGATTGCGCATCCTCATCAATAACATTAATGAGAATATAACCGTCTTTTGGATCCAGCCAATCAAAGCGGGTCGAACCATTGGATTCACTGGCAGTCCCTGACTCACCTCCCGCACCAATATAATGATAGATAAACTTCCCATCACTTTGAGCTTCGAATGACCTAACCTGTCCCTTATTGTTAATTCTGAAGTACGTCGTATCTTTAGCTAGGGTACTTTGAACTGAGGTACTCTGAGCTTGGGCATTTTGACTGCTGGAAGGTGAGCACGTTGCAACAGCGGCTTGGTAATCATTCTCTGTTGGGTCAACAGGATCATCGAATGAGCAGGCAGATAGTGTGGATAACTCAAGTTTACTGGTGCTCAATGCATCGCCGTCCGATGAATCTGAATTACAGCCAACTAGAAAAATAGTCAATAGTGAGGAGGCTAAAAGCCCTTTTCTCGCGCGAATAGACATGACAATTCCCTTTGTAAATGTTGTTAGTGTGTTTGTTTTTTTAACCGTAAAGGCCGTATTAAAAACTACAAAACTAACCACAAATAACCTATCCCCTAAGAGGGGGGGTAGACAGGACTAGTCAGCAATGTTGCTATTAAGTCGGACTGGGAATGACTGCCGGTTTTGATGAATATCGATTTAATATGATCTTTAATCGTGTGGGTGGAGCGCTCTAAAAGAGCCGCAATTTCATTGCGGGTATAGCCACTGGCGATGAGTTCACACACCTCAGTTTCCGCATCAGTTAGGCCGAAAATCGCTTTGAGAAACTCTGAATTGACATGTATTGGGTGTTGTCGGTCATAGATGTAGACGATGGCACCTATTTCATAGTCTTTAAGTATAGAATGATCTTGGTAGGGCGTTGGGTGCTCGATACCGATAGGAACTAATAGAATAGTGATTGGTGAAAGTTTGTTGGAAAGATGAGTGACTTTGCAGGCGAGATTGTTGTTTTCCCCGCGCTTTAACACGGTGAATAGGTTGGCAATGTATTCACGTTTCACAGAGATATCCTTGATGGAAAAACGTTGTTGGTTCACCTCTAAGTCATCATGAAGCTCGCCAAGTTCGATAGCTTTTTGGTTTACGGAGAGCAGTGCTCCTTTGCTGTCATACAATAAGGCTCCATGGGGAAGTTGAGCTATCAAGTGATGTAAATTAGCTGTTTCATTAAGAATTTCTTTAAACTGTTGGTAGAGACTAAACGCGCGTTGAATGTGGGGAATGAGCTCATTTAGGATCAGCACATCGTCTCGCGAGAATGCCTGGGCGCTCATATCGCGATGAATACTGAGCATCGCGATCTGGTTCTCTAATCTGCCAATTACAGCCGAAGAGACGTCAAGCATCTGATTACTATCAAACCATTTCTCGACCAATTTTTGACTAGATGTCAGATACTGGGGGGCTGGTCGGCCTATATCACCTAACAGTGTGTAAAAGCGGCTAGGCGGAGCGTTATCAATATAGTCGTGAATATAGTTACCTTCCTCAAGGTTGTTTTCAATAAACTCAATGATGACATCGGTCTTTGGTCCTGCAATCCAAGCCGCTTCTATGGCATCACTGGTCGTATTTTGAATATGAAGAACGGCATCTGCTAAATTGAATTCCGAAACGAGTAGCTCCAAAAATGGCTGAAAGCCGTGTTGATGAGTTGGTGCTTGGTAGAGTAAATCGATTAGTTCACTGAAACGCAGCAGTGTGGCTTTTTCAATAGTGTCCATAGTAGTCCTTTGTCGCCATAGTGACACCAGCGAATACATCGAGTCCAATTCAACATATTAAGAACCACGTCTGCTGGTAATAAAATTAATAGTGGGGAAGTTACGTACTACTATATTAAATATTCAACTTGATGAAATGCCGATTTTTTGACCGGATTCACGTCTGTTAGTGTGATTGTTGTTTCATAATTGAGATATTTGTGAATTGACTCTGAGAATAGCGTGAGTAATAGAATCAGGCCTTAAGGAGATAGCCTACTAGTACTCGTCTTTTCACATGTTTTTCTTACCCCCCTGTTCAGGGGAGATAAAATGGCCTCCGCTATTGGTTATTCTTGTTATCAGGAGCGATAATAGAGGTGATAAATGAAAGCGGAACAGCAATTTCGTTTAGCAAATTTTATAGTTAGTGATTTGCAAACGTTGAACTATAAATTGTTTCTTAACGTGGAATTAGTTGAAGGTTCGCCATTCTTGTCTGGGGTTACACCAAAGGGTAGGCCATTTGTTTTTGATGTGTTTATTGCTGAATTTGATGATGAATATGAACACTTGGTAGAGAGAATTATAAAAATAAAAAACGATTACCCTAATTCAGATGTTGCTTTGGGACTACTGACGCCATTCACTCAGAGGCAAGTTATCAAGAAACTGCTGGAACCGTTATTCATTCATGGTATTCGTTTGTGCTATTTAAAGGTGTTTGCTAACTATTGATAGTATAAGGTCGGTAACTGGTTGAGTTATCTAGTCCAGTCCTATACAATTCTTGCTCCTGGGCTGTTGGTCCAGCCAGGAAGCGCCCTTAGCTCAGCTGGATAGAGCACGTCCCTTCTAAGGATGTGGTCGTAGGTTCGAATCCTACAGGGCGTGCCATTATTTAAGACCCCTGATAGCTCTTTGAGATGTCAGGGGTTTTGCGTTTTATGGACGTATGTCTGCTACACTATCTGCAATTTCACCTTCAAGAGAGTTCACCATGTCCTTTTCTAAACTAGGGTTAAGCCAACCATTACTAGATGCTATCAAAGAGGTTGGTTATCAAAAACCAACAACTATCCAGACTAAGGCGATTCCTATTGTTTTGAAAGGCAGCAATCTTATCGCTGCGGCGCAAACTGGAACGGGTAAAACAGCGAGTTTTGTTTTGCCTATTTTAGAGAGACTTAGTGCAGGTCAAACTGAACGTAAAAAGCGTGCACGAGCGATCATCTTAACGCCAACTCGTGAACTGGCTCTTCAGGTGAACCAGAGCATTGAAGCTTATGCACAGTTTACGTCAATAAAATCTATGGCGATGTTTGGTGGCGTTGATTACGCACCGCAGAAGCAAGCTTTAATTGATGGTGTGGATATTGTTGTAGCAACTCCAGGTCGTTTGATAGACCTATACGGTCAGCGTGCAATTCACTTTGATGAAGTCGAGACTTTGGTGTTGGATGAAGCTGACAAAATGCTGGATATGGGCTTTATCGAAGCGATCAACAAGATTATTGCTCGTGTACCAGAAGATGCTCAAAGTTTGTTGTTTTCAGCGACATTGTCTAATCCTGTCCGCGACCTTGCTAAATCTGCGATAGACAACCCAGAAGAAATTGCTATCACTAAGCACAGTGCTTCTAAGAGCAATATTAAGCAGTGGATAGTCACTGTCGATAAAGACATGAAGTCTTCACTTTTAAGTCATCTATTGCAGCAGAATCAATGGAAGCAAGCGCTTATTTTTATTGAAACCAAGCATGGTGCAGCTAAGCTTGTCAGCCAATTAGAAAAACGTGGCATTGCTGCTGAAGCGTTCCATAGTGGTCGTAACCAAAAAGTTCGTCAGCAACTTATCGAGTCATTCAAAGTCGGTGAGATTCAATACTTGGTGGCAACTGGTGTAGCTGCACGCGGTATTGATATTGAAAACTTGCCAGTGGTGATTAACTACGACTTACCTTATCCAGCAGATGAATATGTTCACCGAATTGGACGTACTGGTCGTGCCGATGCTGCGGGTGAGGCGTTATCGTTGGTATCAAAAGATAACTTCAAAAACCTGTGTATGATAGAAAGCCGATTAGGCCATTTGCTTGAGCGAGTTGAAATTGAAGGCTTTGTACCAAGAAAACCGGTGCCGATTTCTATCCTCAATTATGTACCTAAGCATAAACGTGACGAACAGCGATAATCTCATTTAGAAATACCAATGAAATTAAAAGGACTCTTGCTCGCTATTTACTAGTTTACTTTTAACAAAACGTAGAGTGAGCTGAACCGTGAAAAGGATTTTATTGGTAATTTTGCTAACATTCTCTGCACCTTCGCTGTCGGAGGTGTTCGATGGTTTTCCAGATGCGTTAGTGTGTGAGGTCGGTAAGCCTTACCGTGCGGGTGCTATCGTTCTACTGGTGGATTATCAAGACGAGCGCAAAACTGTTTTTTATCGAAGTTTAGACGGTACACACGTGGTGAAGCTTGACAAGAAAGGACTGGTTTCTGCAGTGGGTCGCTCAAGTCGAAATAGTTGTGTAGGTAAAACATTAAGTGCGCTAATAAATAAAGGAATGGTCTACTCCTTTACGCCTTTTGAAACAAAATAGACACCTACTTGAGGTGTCTATTTTGCTTTATTCTGCTTTCTCAATCAGAAGGGTTATTCCATCGACATCTATCACTCTGACCAAGGTACCACTAGGTAAGTCAGAGTCAGAGTATGCGGACCAGGAAGTATCGCCAAGTTTGATTCGACATTTTCCCCTGGTAATATCTTGCTCCAACACCGACGTTTGACCTATGAGCTGTTTGTCTTTCTGATTTAGGCTTCGCTGCTTATCTGATTGCTTATCAACTCGATGTTGTTTACGCCACCATAGCCAAGTCAATGCCAACGCAAACACCCCAAAGCTAATCCATTGCAGTTGCCAACTGATAGGAATAAAGGCGAGCACAATACCCACCAACATTGCTGCGATGCCAATCCACAACATGTAGCCAGCGGTACCGAGTAACTCGCCACATAGCAGTAATAATCCTAGAGCCAACCAGTGCCAGTAATTGACTTGGCTAAGCAGTTCTATCACGCGTTATCCTTCTTTTGTTGAGGCTTTGACTGATTAAACATTTCTGCAACACCAGCTACAGATCCCATGAGTCCAGTTGCTTCTATCGGCAACATGATAATTTTACCATTCTCCGCCTGACCAATCGATTTCAAAGCCTCAGTATAGCCTTGAGCAATAAAGTAATTCACTGCTTGCATATCGCCCTGTGCAATGGCAGTTGAAACCATCTCAGTTGCTTTAGCTTCCGCTTCTGCGGCACGTTCACGTGCTTCTGCTTGAAGTATAGCAGCCTGTTTCTCACCTTCGGCTTTGAGGATTTCAGATTGCTTATGACCCTCGGCTTTAAGGATCTCTGCTTGTCGCACACCTTCTGCTTCTAGAATGTCGGCACGTTTATTACGTTCTGCTTTCATCTGAGCATTCATCGCTGCGGTTAGGTCTGCTGGTGGTTGTACGTCGCGGATCTCAATACGAGTCACTTTAACGCCCCATGCGTTAGTTGCTTCATCGACAATCGCAAGCAGTTTGGTATTGATAGAGTCACGTTGGCTTAACATTTCATCCAGTTCCATTGAGCCAAGCACGGTACGCATGTTGGTCAATGTCAGGTTACGAATAGCATGCTCAAGATCGTTCACTTCATACGCAGCTTTTGCCGCATCGATGACTTGAACGAAACATACTGCATCAATGACCACGTTAGCGTTATCTTTGGAGATGACCTCTTGTGGCGGAATATCTAGAACTCTTTCCATCATATTGATTTTACTGCCAATAGAATCAATGAAAGGGATAATCAAGTTCAGCCCAGGTCTAAGCGTATGGGTATAGCGACCGAATCTTTCTACGGTCCAGTTGTTGGCTTGTGGTACGGTTTTGACCCCGGCCACAATAAAAACAATTGCGACCAGAATGAAACCACCTATGGTGACCATTGCATCAATATCCATGAGTCTATCCTTGTATTAAAAATGTACAATCCTAAACAGTATACAGCGTTGTTAAGACAATACTGTGTAAAGGTATGTATTTTTTCGACGAGTAATCATTAAATTTATCATGGAGTTAAACTGATTACTGATAGGTAGGATGAGCGGTTCGACGAAATAAATTGGCGTAATAAGAAAAAGGGAAGCCTGCGCTTCCCTTAGAATAGAGTGTGACTAAGTTATTAGTAGAGCAGAGAATACAACTGACGGCGATACTTAGCGGCGATAGGGTTACCTTGACCTAGCGCAGACAAGATATCCATAAAGGCTTTTTTCAGGTCTCCATCAAGCGCATTCAAATTACGGCTCAGAGGCGTCCATATCAGAGCAAGTGCTTCTTCATCACGATTCACTTGGTGGTACTGAAGACCAAGTTCTGCGACCAGTTTAAGATCCTCAGGGTTTGCTAGTAATGCCGCTTCTAAAGATTGAATCTCAGGGCTATCAGCTGCCTGTTTGTGCAGTTCTAATTTCGCCACTAAGCTCTTATAGTGGTTGTCTTTGTATTCCATTGGAATAGTGTTGAGTACTTGTTCTGCACGTTCAAATTGATTGGTTTCAAGCAAGCAATTGGCAACTGCCAATTTGATTTCACCTTTATTTTGATACTCTTCGGAAAGAGTCCCAAATGCAGAAATAGCAGCTTCAAACTCACCTTGTTGTGATAACTCTAGCGCTTTGCGAGCGTTAAGTTCATCTTCACTTGGAAGATGTTTGGTCAGCATAGCTTTGACCGCTTCAATTGGTTGTGGACCACCTAGTCCGTCTACAGGTTGGCCATTCACGAATAACGCAATCGTAGGAAGTGCTTGAACACCGAATTGTCCAGCAATCGCTTGTTGCTCTTCACAGTTCAGCAATGCCAGTGTATAGGCGCCGGCGTATTGTTCTGTTAATGCCTTTAAAGCAGGAATTAACTGAGCGCTTTCTTCACTCATAGGTGCCCAAAAGTGGATCAGCACGGGAGCTGTCATTGAGCCTTCGAGGACTTCGCGGAAATTTTGCTCATTTAAATCAACAATGTACGCTGGTTGCATTGAATTATCCTTATTAAGTGATTCGCATTGTTCTATTTTCAAGATTGGTATTGGTGAACCAAAAATCAAGGTTTGTCGAAGAGATTACAGAATTTAGATGCCAAAACGCCGCACTATGAAGCGCGGCGTTTATGGATTTCAGAAATGCAGCAAGCGAAGGTGTTTAAAACATTACAAAGTATGCAAGTGTTACACCCACAGCCAGCCAGTTTAGCTGATTTAGCGTCATTTTTAGAATTCCAAATTGATATCGCTGTGAGCAAGGTGTTAGAGAGATGATTCCAACTTGTGTAGGGTATGGTTTCGTCTCTTGTATTTAACTACGTTGAGCAATATATCCTTCATATGTGACACTAAAATTACAAATGATCATTTTTTATGCGGCTTTTCGCAGAATCGGATCTAACCATTTGCTTGGAAGTAGACGTTTTAGTACCGCAAATATCTTCGTTGGTGTGGTGACTCGATAGCGTAACTTGGGTTTGTCTGACTCGAGAGCATGTAAAAGTGGCACAACGCAAGATTCCGGCGGCAGCACGAATTGATTATTTGAGCCTTCCGCTGATAATCGGCTTAGTTGTTGCTGGTAATGCGTTTTATGTACGCTTGCATCAATATCAATCCATTTTAAAAACGCGGCCTTGGCATTGGCTCTAAATTGTGTCTCAATAGGCCCTGGTTCTATGAGTGATACTTTGATGTTTGTTTGGTATAACTCAAGTCTGAGAGTGTCGGTCCATCCCTCGAGGGCAAATTTAGAGGCATTATACGCTCCACGGTATTTCATCGCAGCAAACCCGAGGACAGAGCTGTTTTGAATAATACGACCGTCGCCTTGTTTTCGCATTACCGGTAGTACTTGTTTCGTCAGTTCATGCCAACCAAAGAAGTTTGCCTCAAATTGTTCTCTTAGTGCATCGGTTGGCAGGTCTTCTAGGGCTCCGGGTTGGCCGTAGGCACCATTGTTAAACAAGGCATAAAGGCTCCCCTCACATAAAGCGAGTGCTTTTTGGACTCCCAATTTAATGCTCTTGCTATCGGTCAGGTCGAGTTGAATACAAGTCAGTCCTTCTTGGTTGAGCCTATCCACATCTTTTGGGTCGCGGCACGACGCAATGACCTTGTAGCCTTTATTCTGCAACTCATGTGCTGCAACGTAACCGATTCCCGTAGAACAACCTGTGATAAGAATGGCCTTTCCCATTTTTGCGCTAACCCTATGATTTATTCCCTTTCAGTAAAGGTTAACGCTAATGGTAGACGAGGTCTAGCGCGAGTTTGCGATGATGTTTTTCAGCGCTGAGTCGATATGAGGGAAGGAGAAGTTAAAGCCGATCTCTGTGAGCTTTTTAGGTTTTGCTCTCGTGCTATCAAGCAGTAAGCATGAAGATTCTCCCATAGCGAGTTTAATCGCCCACTTAGGAGTAAATAAAAAATGAGGGCGGCCCAATGAATTTGCCAGTGTTTTACTGAAAACTGCGTTAGTGACGGCATGAGGTGCACAGAAATTATATGGCCCGCTAGCGTGTTCAGTTTCCAGTAAACAAACAATCGCTCGCACCATATCTAGTATATGTATCCAAGGAATATATTGTTTTCCGTTACCAATCGGTCCACCGAGCCCCAGTTTATAGGGCAGCAGCATCTTAGCTAATGCTCCGCCACCTTCGCCAAGCACAACACCAGTGCGCAATAGACACACTCTTGTTTGATCGGACTGTGCTCGCAAGGCGATGTGTTCCCAACGTTCACAGACGTTGTGAGCAAAGGTATCCTGACTGACATGCAGACTCTCGTCGAAAGGATGATCTTGTTGATCTCCGTAATAACCGACAGCTGAGCCACTAATAAAAATTGCAGGAGGTTTCGTGCTGGCGTGAATCAGCTCCACAAGAGTTTCGGTGATCTTCCAGCGGCTATCACAAATACGTTTTTTTTGAGCCTCGCTCCAACGTTTATCTGCAATCGGTTCTCCAGCGAGATTTATGATGGCATCAAATTCATTGAGGTCGTTAAAGCTATCTAATGAATCGACATAGTGAATATTGCCACAGTCAGTGTGATGTAGCGTTTGTCTTGCTGTTTGTTCATCACGGGTCAGCAGAGTGATGGAGTAGGTGGTTAGGTGTTTCAGTAACTCTCGACCAATAAACCCTGTGCCACCTGTTACAAGCAAATTCATCTCTGTCCTTCTCCTCAGTAATTGACAACTTACCGATATGACTCAGTTGCTGAATAAGTAAATATAGCAATGAATCAGAGGATTAACTAACGTTGTTGTGGCTGTAGCGCATGTTGTACTAGTCACACTCTTGGGGATTGACGCGAGCATTGCGCAATATTGCCATTATTGTCACATCTTCTTACATTTAATGTGTGCCATCATGAAACTATCGTATGGAAGCGGGGGAAAGCGATGCAGGGATTGAAAGCGCTTCTTCATTCAATGGCCAGTAGTTTCAAAGATCTACTACCCATCGTTTTGGTCGTGCTGTTTTTCCAATTGGTCGTACTGCAAGAGCCGCTTCCTAATGTTCTCTCTATCTTATTTGGCCTATTGCTTGTAGTCCTAGGGCTGACCTTTTTTGTATTTGGGTTAGAAATGGGGTTATTTCCCATCGGTGAGTCCATGGCTCAGTCGTTTGCACGAAAGGGCAGCGTCTTCTGGCTGATGGTGTTTTCGTTCTGTCTAGGCTTTGGGACTACCATTGCCGAGCCTGCGCTAACAGCGGTATCTGCTGAAGCAGCTGAAGTGGCGGCGGAAGGGGGGAAAATTCCGATGACGGAAGAGGCCATGCAAGACTATGCGGATGGCTTGCGCTTGGCCGTTGCCATTTCAGTTGGGCTTGCCATTGTATTAGGTGTGCTGCGCATACTTAAAGGTTGGCCTATCCAGTGGATGATTATTGGCGGTTATGTCGGTGTAGTGATACTGACAGGGTTCGCACCGGAGTACATTATCGGTGTGGCTTACGATTCAGGTGGCGTAACTACATCAACAATAACAGTACCATTAGTCACCGCTCTGGGGGTAGGGCTAGCCAGTACCATTAGGGGGCGTAACCCTATGCTAGATGGTTTTGGTCTCATCGCCTTTGCGTCGCTGTTACCAATGATGTTCGTTATGGTTTACGGGATGATTGCAGTATGACTATCATCTTGGATTTTCTCACCACACTGTTGCTCACGGTTCGTGACGTTACACCGATCATGGTGATCATTTTCGGATTTCAGTTTGCGATCTTGAAGAAGCCAATTACTAACCCGTTAAAAGTTCTACTTGGCTTTGGCTATGTGATTCTCGGGCTTAGTTTGTTTTTAGTGGGATTAGAACTTGCTCTGTTCCCGTTAGGTGAAACCATGGCGATGCAGTTAACGGCACCTGAATTCTTGCAAGAATTTAAGGTGACGGTAGGCCTGTCATTGGAGTGGATCGACTATTATTGGGTTTACCTGTTTGCTTTCTGTATAGGGTTTAGTACCACGATTGCTGAACCATCGTTATTGGCGGTTGCTATCAAAGCGAATCAAGTTTCTGCAGGTTCGATTTCAGTAAATGGGTTAAGAATCGCAGTGGCGCTGGGGGTGGCTGTTGGTATCTCCCTTGGCAGCTATCGTATTGTTGTCGGAGACCCCATTCACTACTACATCATCGCAGGCTACATCTTGGTGGTGATTCAAACCTATTTTGCTCCCAAATTTATTATTCCGTTAGCGTATGACTCTGGCGGGGTGACGACCTCAACGGTCACGGTCCCTTTGGTGACGGCGTTGGGGTTGGGGCTAGCTTCCACCGTACCGGGACGAAACCCTATGATTGATGGGTTTGGTTTGATCGCGTTTGCTAGCTTATTTCCTATTATTTCCGTGATGGCGTATGCACAGTTGATTCAATTTTTGAGTCAACGTTCAAAGCATCGCGATCTAGCTTCAAAGGAGAAGAACAATGCGCTTTAAGCTCATTCTGGCATTTGTTGAAGACAGTAAAACAGACTCCGTTCTTGATGCGGCTCGTACAGCGGGAGCCACAGGAGCAACGGTAATTAATAACGCGAGAGGGGAAGGGCTTAACAAAAAGCAAACCTTCTTTGGACTTACCTTAGAGGTTCAAAAAGATGTGCTGTTGTTTGTAGTAGAAGAGCACTTATCGCGGCAGATATTAGAGACCATTAATAAGGTCGGAGAGTTTGACCAAACTTCGGGACAGGGGATTGCGGTGCAGATCGATATAGAGGATGCGGTAGGTGTCGCTCACCAAGTTGAGACATTAACTAAAGTAGTAGAGGATGAGCTATGAGCCGACATGAGAAAGTCTGTGTGCGTGATGTCATGGCAAACAGTTATGTGATGGTGGATGGGTTAAAGACAGTGCATGAGGGTATCGTTTTAGCTCGTGAGCATCGGGTAAAAGCACTGGTTGTCGAAAAGCGTCATGATGATGATGAATACGGGATCGTTTTGATGAATGACATTGCCAAAAAGGTGCTGGCGAAAAACCGCTCAGCCGAGCGAACAAACATCTATGAGATTATGACTAAGCCTGCACTGTCTGTTGACCCTAATATGAATGTGAAATATTGCGCTCGCTTATTCGAGCGGTTTGGGATTAGTCGTGCGCCTGTCATTGAACACGGTAAGGTGATTGGCATGGTTAGTTACAATAACATTGTTGTGAATGGTATGGCTAAAGAGGAATGAGACAGGCGAACTGGGTTTAGCTGAGTTACAATACTCCCCCATTAGTAATGGTGGAGATAAACCAGTGAAACTATTTTTCGCTTCTGATTTGCATGGCAGTCTTGATGCCACTGAACAGGTTCTAGCAGAGTATCATCGCTCAGGTGCGGAGCATTTAGTGATTTTAGGTGATGTGCTTAACCATGGGCCGAGAAATCCAGTACCAGAGAGCTATAACCCACCTAAAGTAGCTGAACGGCTTAATGAGCTCAGCACCAGTATTATTGCGGTACGAGGCAATTGCGATAGTGAAGTCGACCAGATGCTCTTAGACTTTCCTATGATGAGTGACTATGCATGGGTAATGTTGGCAAATGGACAGCGATTGTTCTTAACTCATGGGCATCTTTACAACACAGATAAACGACCTGCGTTAAAGCAAGGAGACGTGATTGCTCATGGACATACACATATACCAGTAGCCGAGTGGCAAGGAGAGCAAATTATCTTCAACCCAGGCTCTATCACATTCCCACGAGATGGCTATGCTGCGAGCTATGGATTGTTTGAAGATAATACTCTCAGTGTAAAAACATTTGCTGGAGACGTTTTAGCATCAATCTCGCTATCAAGGTGAGTAGATAACAAGGCAATTAACTTGTTCAGACAAGTCGCAGACATAAAAAAACGCAGCCAAGGCTGCGTTTTTTCTACGTCGAGATTAACTAATTACTTAGTTACGCGTAGTACTGGCGTTTCACCAACAGTTACAGAACCAGCAAGCTTGTTCAGCTCTTTGATTTCGTCCATGTTAGAGATAACAACAGGAGTTAGCGTTGACTTAGCTTTCTCTTCTAGAAGTGCTAGGTCGAATTCGATGATAGTGTCACCTGCTTTTACTGATTGGCCTTCTTCAGCGATACGCTTGAAGCCTTCACCTTTCAGTTCAACAGTGTCGATACCGAAGTGAACAAATAGCTCGATGCCGTCGTCAGACTCGATAGAGAACGCGTGGTTCGTCTCAAAGATCTTACCGATAGTACCGTTAACAGGAGCTACCATCTTGTCACCAGCTGGCTTGATTGCAATACCGTCACCAACGATTTTCTCAGCAAATACGACGTCTGGCACATCTTCGATGTTTACAATTTCACCAGAAAGAGGTGCGATAATTTCGATTGCACCAGTGTCAGCGCTGTCGTCAGATACTAGCTTCTTCAGTTTGTCAAACAGACCCATGTTGTGCTCCTAAAGGTTTGATTTTGTTCTGCTCAATTATATTAGCAGTTTGTCTTTTCTGCGATAAATTTTTCGACGTGTGCCTCAATTTCTGCAGCAGTCGCCATTTCTAGCGCTTCATCAGCCATTGCTTTTACTTCTGCGAAGTTAGCGTTGCGGATTACTTTCTTAACCTTAGGAATTGAAATACCGCTCATACTAAACTCATCTAGGCCCATGCCCAGTAGAAGTAGAGTCGCACGCTCGTCGCCAGCAAGCTCACCACACATACCAGTCCACTTACCTTCTTTATGCGAAGCGTCGATCACTTGCTTAATTACTGTAAGTACAGCAGGTGAAAGTGGGTTGTATAGGTGAGAAATAAGCTCATTACCACGGTCTACTGCTAGAGTATACTGAGTTAAGTCGTTAGTACCAATACTAAAGAACGAAACTTCTTTCGCTAGGTGGTGAGCAATCGCTGCCGCAGCAGGAGTTTCAACCATTACACCGATTTCGATGTTTTCGTCAAATGCTAGACCTTCAGCACGAAGTTCTGCTTTGTACTCTTCGATAGCAGCTTTCAGTTCACGAATCTCTTCTACAGAGATGATCATTGGGAACATGATGCGCAGCTTACCGTGTGCTGATGCACGTAGGATACCACGTAGCTGGTCACGAAGGATTTCACGACGATCCAAGCTGATACGAACTGCACGCCAACCAAGGAATGGGTTCATCTCTTCTGGAAGGTCTAGGTAAGGTAGATCTTTATCACCACCGATATCCATAGTACGGATAATTACCGCGTGACCGTGCATTGCTTCCGCAACTTCTTTGTAAGCTTGATACTGTTCTTCTTCAGTAGGAAGAGCAGTACGGTCCATGAATAGGAATTCTGTACGATACAGACCAACACCTTCACCGCCGTTACGGTTGATGCCATCGCAGTCTTTCACTGTACCGATGTTACCGCAAACTTCTACACGGTGGCCGTCTAGAGTTTCTGCTGGTAGGTCTTTAAGTTTTGCTAGTTCCTCTTTTTCTGCAAGGAACGCTTCACGTACCGCTTTAGCTTCGTCAATCTCAGCTTGAGTTGGGTTTACGATGATCTTGTTGTTCATCGCGTCAAGAACCAACATGTCGCCGTTGTTCACTTTCTTAGTGATGTCGTTAGTACCAACAATCGCAGGAAGTTCTAGTGAACGTGCCATGATAGAAGTGTGCGAAGTACGACCGCCGATGTCACATGCGAAACCTAGTACGTAATCAAGGTTGATTTGCGCAGTTTCAGATGGAGTTAGGTCGTAAGCTACTAGGATAACTTCTTCATCGATATCACCTAGTGAAACGATGTTGATGCCTAGTGCGTTCTTAACGAAACGAGTACCGATATCACGGATATCAGTTGCACGTTCTTTAAGGTATTCGTCATCTAGAGATTCTAGTGCAGTCGCTTGCTCTTCGATTACTGTGTGAATCGCGTTGTCTGCAGATAGTTTGTCTTTCTTGATGAGTGCTAGGATTTCTTCTTCTAGCTCTTCATCTTCAAGAAGCATGATATGGCCTTCGAAGATAGCCTCTTTCTCTTCACCAAAAGTCTCAAGCGCTTTTTGCTTAACGACTTCTAGTTGTTGAGCTGACTTGTTGCGAGCGTCAAAGAAACGCGCAACTTCTGCTTCAACTTGGTCATCTGAAATAGTCGACGTGTTTAGAACAATCTCGTCTTCTTGAAGTAGTAGTGCTTTACCAATAGCAATACCAGGAGATGCTAGGATGCCTGAAATCATAGCTTTACCTTTATTTGGTCTAATGTATTAAAGATTGGATAGTTATTAGCTACTTATTATGTGTAGCTGATAGCTAGAGCTATTTCCAATAAAGCCATTCTGTTTTCACAAAATGGCTTTAAGGAGAACTGGGTTCTTAGTGAAGCTCAGGGATTAGAGCTACTAGGTGGTCAACTGCTTGTTGAGCTTGTGGGCCTTCAGCAGAGATTGTGATAGTAGTGCCTTTAACTAGACCTAGAGTTTGTAGTTTGAATAGGCTTTTTGCGCTAGCGCTTTTGCCGTTAGTAGCCACAGTGATGTCAGCGTCAAATGCTTTTGCTTCTTTAACGAACTGAGCAGCCGGACGAGTGTGAAGGCCGTTTTCTGCTGTGATTTCTACTTGCTTCTCGTACATTTTTTATACCCCAATTGATTTATTTTATGTTTAGTTTCTAAACCAAACAAAGCTTATCGTTAAATGTTACGCCTCGCTATAGTACGAAAGTCATAACTGTTAAGAATTGTGTCGGTCTAGAATTGTAGGACATGATTGCAGTCTTCGCTGTATACCTGTCTTACGAAATTCTGTAATTAGCCTATTTATTTTTTGGCTTAAAATAAAACTGACCTGATATTACCAAAGGCTGACAGAGTTTCAACAAAAAAGCCCCTTAAAGGGGCTTTTTTCGTGCAAAAATTGATTTGGCAACATATTACTGCTGAATCTCTTTGTCAGTAAATATACCGGCAAACAATGCAGAGCTTAGGTAGCGTTCACCTGAACTTGGGAGTACGGTGACAATGGTTTTACCTTTGAATTCAGGGAGTTCAGCAAGCTTGTTAGCCGCTACAACAGCTGCGCCTGATGAGATACCAGCTAGGATACCTTCTTCTTCCATTAGGCGACGCGCCATTTCGATGGCTTCTTCAGAAGTAACCAGTTCGACACGGTCAACAAGCTCAAGATCCAAGTTCTCTGGGATGAATCCTGCACCGATGCCTTGGATTTTGTGAGGAGCTGGTTGGATCTCTTGACCTGCTAGCACTTGAGAAATGACAGGTGATTCTGCTGGCTCAACGGCAACTGAAACAATTGCTTTACCTTTTTCGCCCTTAATATAGCGGCTAGTACCTGTGATAGTACCACCTGTACCTACACCAGCGACAAATACATCGATCTCACCATCCGTTGCTTCCCAGATCTCTGGACCCGTTGTCTTTTCATGAATGGCTGGGTTTGCTGGGTTGTTGAACTGTTGAAGTAGCAGATATTTTTCTGGATTTGAAGCGACAATCTCTTCTGCTTTAGCGATAGCCCCTTTCATGCCTTTCGCTGCTTCTGTGAGTTCAAGGTTAGCACCTAGTGCCTTGAGAAGCTTACGACGCTCGAGACTCATAGATTCAGGCATAGTAAGTGTGAGTTTGTAGCCACGTGCAGCTGCAACGAAAGCAAGAGCAATACCTGTGTTACCACTGGTTGGCTCAACTAGCTCTACGCCTGCTTTTAGACGACCGTCTTTTTCCGCTTCCCAGATCATGTTTGCACCGATACGGCACTTAACGCTGAAGCTTGGGTTGCGTGCTTCAACTTTAGCAAGCACGTTACCATTACTTACTTTGTTTAGGCGAACTAGAGGGGTGTTACCAATTGTCAGTGAATTATCTTCGTAAATCTTGCTCATTATAATGTTCCTTCATTCAACCGTGGTGGTTATTGATTACCAGATAAGAATATGATTTTGTTTGGCAAGGGAAAAGAACCAAATAGTTATATATTATGGAAGAAAGTTTATGAAGCGCGCTTTTCGATGGGATTTTCTCGGTAAGAAGACCAGCTCGGCCATTGATACTAAAGGAGTTCAATGGCCGGTGTATAAGAGGTGATTACTTGTTGCGTCTAATGATACCAAAGCCTAGGCAAAGTAATACCCACGCATATAAAGGCCAAGTTCCTACTTCACGATACCAAGTTGTTCCGTCGGTTGGAGTGACATCAGTTCTAAGCACAGCGGTTTCAAACTGAGGGATTTGAGCAGTAATCTTACCTTTGTGATCGGTAACGGCAGTCACACCATTATTGGTCGAACGAATAAGTGGTAAGCCAAGCTCTAATGCGCGCATTCGTGCTATTTCCATATGCTGCAATGGCCCAATAGAGCGCCCAAACCAAGCATCATTGGACAGCGTTAACAGGTAATCGGTGTCGTCAGTAACGTTCTGCCTAACTTGTTCCCCAAAAATAATCTCATAACATAATGCTGGCGCTAGATGCATACCGTTAGCCACAATATTAGGCTGTACGTAGGCACCACGGCTGAATGAAGACATAGGCAAGTTAAAAAACGGGGCAATAGGTCTTAATAGATCTCCAAATGGCACGAATTCACCGAATGGTAGCAAATGGTGCTTGTGATAACGTTCATCGAGATCCATTTCGTAATCACCGTAAGGTGTCTGCCCTACAACCAATATGCTGTTGTAATACTCACCGGACTCGGTTTTGTTGATGACTCCAGTGATGATCGCAGAATCATTCATTTTAGCCGCAGAGTCCAAGTTACGCAGAAATGAAGGTAATTCGAATTCCATTGCGGGAATTGCAGCTTCTGGCCAAATGATAATGTCCGCATCCCAGTTTTCACGACTTAGATCGGTATATTTCATTATTGTTGGCCATCGGTGATTGGGCATCCACTTCATGGCTTGATCGATATTACCTTGAATCAATGCGACCGATTTGGTGCGACTTGGAGCGGGCGTGACCCAGTCGTAGTTACGTAGGCCGAATCCAGTGGCGAATATGACTAGAGGGATGATAGCGAGTTGCCACTGCTTAGTTACGGTTAAGTAAGTTAGGCTGGCAGCCATTACGATCAGTAGCAAGGTAATGAGTTCAACGCCACCAATAGGTGCAAAGCTCGCTAACGGTGAATCAATTTGACTGTACCCTAACCACAGCCAAGGGAAACCCGTCATCACCCAACCGCGAGCCCAATCAAAGATCAACCAGAGTGCCGGCGCTGCGACAAAATAACGAGTTTTATTGTCTGACGGGAAGAATCGGTTTAGAGACCAAGCAAACAGAGCTGAGTAAATGGATAGGTAGCCGACTAAGAGTGCCATTAAGAACACGCTGGCTATCTTCGGCATACCACCAAAGGTATCGATACTGACGTGAACCCAACTGATGCCAGTGGCAAATTGACCTATTCCCCATGCATAACCTGTCCAAAGTGCACTTTTTGTGCTGCGACCTCTGATAAGGAGGAGAAGGAGAAATGGGCTCAGAATAGCCAAGGGCCATAGCTGATAGGGAGCAAATGCGAGAGTGGTGCTAGCACCAACAAAAGCGGCCCCGATGGGCCGCAATATGCGAAGATTTTTCTTCATTTAAATATCATCTCACTTTTTTGGTGAGCAGCAAGTGGTGAGGTTACTCCTCTACACTTGAAGCCGTTTCTTGGTCAGGTATTGTGACTTGGACCTGAACCACACGACGATTATCCGCCGCTGTCACCTTAAAGTTGTAATTTTCTATTTCAACCACTTCACCACGTGAAGGTAAGTGACCGAATGCAGTCATGACTAGGCCACCTACAGTGTCGACTTCCTCATCACTAAAGTTAGAGCCGAATGTTTCATTGAACTCTTCAATAGTAGTGAGCGCTTTCACCGCAAATGTGTGCTTACTCAGTTTTCTGATATCAAGCTCATCATCGTCATCGAATTCATCTTCGATTTCGCCAACGATTTCTTCGAGAATATCTTCGATGGTCACTAGACCTGATACTCCACCAAATTCATCGACGACAATGGCCATGTGATAACGCTCTTCACGAAACTCCTTCAGTAGGCGATCAACGCGCTTACTTTCAGGAACTACAACCGCTGGGCGAATCACTTCTTCAATATCAAACGGGGCGCTTTCTGAGCCCAAATAACGGAGGAGGTCCTTAGCTAAGAGGATGCCTTCTACATGGTCTTTATCTTCACTGATAACAGGGTAGCGAGAATGCTGTGCATCTGTCATCAGTTCGATTAGCTTATCGAGGTTATCGGAACGCTCGATAGTAACCATTTGCGAGCGTGGCAGCATAATGTCGCGCACTCGCATTTCAGAAATTTCCATGACACCTTCGAGCATATCGCGGGTATCGTGGTCAATTAGGTCGTTTTCTTCAGAGTCGCGGATAACATCTACAAGCTCTTGGCGGTCTTTTGGTTCGCCTTGAAAAATTTGACCTAGGCGCTCAAAGAAGGACTTTCTACTCGGACCTTCCGACTTTTTACTGTTTCCCTCTGGTTGAGAGGGAGAAGACTCTTCGTTCATGACTTCTCAATTCAGAATGCTATCAGATGTGTGATAGCGCACATGCGTAAACAGATTCTTTTTAGCGCAAACGCCAGCGAAATGTGCTTACTCCTTTTCTACTAAATATGGGTCATCAAAGCCCATATCAAGCATGATTTCGGTTTCCAAAGCTTCCATTTCTTCTGCTTCGTCATCCTCAATATGATCATAACCTAGCAGATGAAGACTCCCATGTACAACCATATGTGCCCAGTGTGCAATCAAAGGCTTGGATTGCTCAATGGCCTCTTTTTCGACAACTTGACGACAAATGATCATGTCACCAAGCAGATCCATTTCTACACCTGGAGGAGCTTCAAAAGGAAAGGAGAGCACATTGGTTGGTTTATCTTTACCACGGTAGTCGCGGTTAAGCTGTTGGCTCTCTTCTTCATCGACTATACGAATCGTCAACTCAGCATCTTGTTGAAACGGAGTAATGGTTTTGTCCAACCAGCCTTGAAATTCGTCAGCACTTGGTAACCCTTGTTCTGATTCGACTGCAATTTGAAGATCGAGTTCAATCGCCATTACTTTCCATCCACCGTTGCGCTAGCAGATGCTGCATCAAGCAGCTTTTGCGCCGCTTCACGTTCTTCACGTCGCTTACGCTCAATTTCTTTACGTTCTTTGGCATCTTTCGCTTCCCATTTCTCGTAAGCATTTACGATGCGCGCAACGACAGGGTGACGAACGACATCATCTGACTGGAAGAAGTTAAAGCTGATTTCGTCAACTTCACTCAGCACTTCAATCGCATGACGAAGGCCAGATTTTGCGCCACGCGGCAAGTCGATTTGTGTGACGTCACCAGTGATAACTGCGCGCGAGTTAAAGCCGATACGCGTCAGGAACATCTTCATTTGTTCAACGGTGGTGTTCTGGCTCTCATCGAGAATAATGAAGGCATCGTTAAGTGTGCGGCCGCGCATGTAGGCGAGGGGGGCAACCTCAATAACATTGCGTTCAATGAGTTTCTCTACGCGCTCAAAACCAAGCATTTCAAATAACGCATCGTATAGAGGTCGAAGGTACGGATCGACCTTCTGACTTAAATCACCTGGCAGGAAGCCTAGTTTTTCACCCGCTTCTACTGCTGGACGAGTCAGTAGGATACGGCGAATCTCTTGGCGCTCCAGTGCGTCTACTGCAGCAGCTACTGCTAGGTAAGTTTTACCTGTACCAGCTGGCCCAATACCGAAGCTAATATCATGAGTGACCATATTCACTAGGTACTGAGCTTGATTAGGTGTACGCGGTTTGATGATGCCTTTCTTGGTCTTTACGAAGACTTCTTTTCCGTGAGCGATTTCTGATTCGGTATTTTGCTCAAGTACACCAGATTCTTTAACGGCTAAGTGAATTTGCTCTGGCTCAATATCAGGGATCTGGCCACGCACAGGTGCTGTGTCGACATAAAGCGTTTTGATGATATCTAGAGCTGCGGCGCTAGTGTGCGGCTTGCCCACGATCGTAAAGAAGTTGCTTCTGTGGTTGATCTCGACACCTAAGCGGCGTTCTAAATGTTTGATATTGTCATCGAAAGGACCGCACAAGCTTGACAGACGGCGGTTGTCTGAAGGTTCTAGATGAATTTCTAGAGTTACGATTTGATTACTCAATGTTGCCTCACATTTTGCCCTTAAGGGCGATGTATGAAGCCCGACTGTGACCGGGCTTCGCATATTTTTACCCAACTAACTCCAAAATAGCACATTGAAGCTGTTTGGGTATAGGCGCTAAGGCGTAAAGGTCGCTACACCTAGCTCATCTTCGCGTTTGGTTTTTGCCATCATTTGTGTTGGAGAAATAACACTGCGAAGATCCATATCTTTTTCTGTTCTTACTAGCTCACCACGTAGGGAGTTTGCGAACACGTCTGTGATTTTCACGTCAACAAACTGGCCGATTAGCTCTGCACCACCTTCGAAGTTAACCACACGGTTGTTTTCGGTGCGCGCACGAAGCTCCATCAGGTTCTTCTTAGATGGACCTTCAACTAAAACACGTTGCTCAGTGTCTAGCATCTGACGTGAATAACGCATTGCCTGCGAGTTTACAGTTTGTTGTAGCTCGTATAAGCGGTCTTTCTTAGTTTGCTCAGGAAGATCACATGGGTAATCTGCTGCTGGCGTACCTGGACGAGGAGAGAAGATAAAGCTAAAGCTCATATCAAAATCTACGTCCTTGATCAGTTTCATCGTGTCTTGGAAATCTTTGTCAGTTTCACCTGGGAAACCAACAATGAAGTCTGAACTGATTTGAATATCAGGACGCGCTTTGCGAAGTTTACGAATGATAGACTTGTATTCAATCGCTGTGTGTGGACGCTTCATCATAGTCAATACACGGTCTGAACCACTTTGTACTGGTAAGTGCAGGAAGCTAACAAGCTCAGGTGTGTCTTCGTAAACAGCAATGATGTCATCAGTGAACTCTAGCGGGTGACTTGTCGTAAAGCGGATACGATCAATACCATCAATAGAAGCAACCAGGCGTAATAGCTCGGCAAAAGAACAGATATCACCATCGTGCATTGGACCACGATAAGCATTCACGTTTTGGCCAAGTAGGTTTACTTCACGAACGCCTTGATCGGCAAGCTGAGCAATTTCAAACAATACGTCATCCATTGGACGGCTTACTTCTTCACCACGAGTATATGGAACAACACAGTAAGTACAGTACTTACTGCAGCCTTCCATAATTGAAACAAACGCTGTTGCGCCTTCCGCACGTGGTTCCGGCAGACGGTCAAACTTCTCGATCTCTGGGAAAGAGATATCCATTACTGGCGCTTCATCGCTTTGTGACTGCTTGATCATTTCAGGCAAACGGTGAAGAGTTTGTGGGCCAAAGATAACGTCAACAAATGGCGCACGTTCACGAATATGGTCACCTTCTTGAGTCGCTACACAGCCACCCACACCAATAACAACGCCATCTTTTTTGTCTTTTAGGGTTTTCCAACGACCAAGTTGGTGGAACACTTTCTCTTGCGCTTTTTCACGGATAGAGCAAGTGTTCAAAAGTAGTACGTCTGCTTCCTCTGGATCTTCTGTTAGCTCATAGCCATTTGCCGCATTAAGCAGATCGGCCATTTTTGATGAATCGTATTCGTTCATCTGGCAGCCCCAGGTTTTAATTAGCAGTTTCTTACTCATCACTATCGCTCGTCAGTTATTTAAATCTTTTTCTTGCACAGGCGCTGTATTGCGAAAACAACGAAGCGGCTGCTTAAATTATGACCACCATCTTGGCGGTAAGCGGCGTATTGTACTGCTTTAAAAAGCGCCTGACTAGGGGGAGTGTAAAATCTCTTTGAGAGCTTATATTTCAATTGCTGTAAGCGGTTATTAGGCCTCACAAAAGCAGGGTTTTTCGAAGGAATTCGCTCGCGATTTTAGAGCGGGCTACGTACAATGAACACACATTGAATTTAGGGTAGTAAGAAGACGATGGAACAGTTTGAAATTGCAGTTGTTGGTGGTGGCATGGTGGGAGCAGCGATGGCGCTGGGTCTTGCTAAACAAGGGTGCTCAGTCGCTGTTATCGAAAAATTTACCCCTCAAGCTTTCGAAAATTCGCAGCCAATGGACCTGCGTGTTTCTGCTATTTCTCATCGTTCTGTTGATTTACTGACATATCTCGATGCTTGGAACGCCATAGAGGCGATGCGTGTGTGCCCTTATGCACGTCTTGAAACATGGGAAGCGGAAAACTGTCGAATTCGTTTCAATGCCGAATCTCTGCATCTAGAGCAATTGGGCTACATTGTTGAAAACCGAGTGATCCAACTAGGGTTATGGCAGCAGTTTCATCGTTTCGATAACTTGAAAGTGATTGAAGGTGATGGTGTTGAAAGCTTAACGCTTGATGATGAAGGCTCAACCATCATCTTAGAATCCGGGCGTGAAATTGCGGCGACTCTGGTCGTTGGTGCGGATGGTGCGAATTCAAGAGTACGACAAGCCAGTGGCATTGGGGTGACAGCATGGGATTATCGTCAAGAGTGCATGCTGATTAATGTTGAGACGGAACTCCCTCAACAAGACATCACGTGGCAGTGGTTTACCACGTCAGGGCCTCGTTCATTTTTACCACTATGTGGAAACCAAGGCTCATTAGTTTGGTACGACTCCCCTAAACGGATTAAGCAGTTAAAGAATATGAGTCACGCCCAGTTAGAGCAGGAGATTGTTGAGTACTTTCCACCTGAACTGGGTAAGGTTAGCGTATTACAGCACGGTTCATTCCCACTGACACGTCGACATGCACAGCGATATTATAAACACGGTTGTGTATTAGTAGGGGATTCAGCACACACGATAAATCCGTTGGCTGGTCAGGGCGTTAATCTTGGCTTTAAAGATGTAGAAGCCTTGTTGAAAGCGTTTGAAGATAAAGGGGTTTCTATTGAGGCATTGCGTCGTTATGAGCTAGAGCGTCGTCCAGATAACCTGTTAATGCAAACGGGCATGGATGTATTCTATAAAGGGTTTAGTAGTACCTTACCACCGCTGGCATTTGCTCGAAATGCTCTACTGAAAGTGGCAGAGCATTCTGGGCCGATTAAAGAGCAAGTCTTAAAATACGCGATTGGCCTTAAATAACTTAATAAATGACTAGACATACTGGGGCAGTGATAGGATCTGATACTGATTCTAGCGTTGGTGCCCCAGTTGCTTCATCGACGGTAAACAAAGCTAAATTGTCAGAATGCTGGTTTGCTGTCATAAGATACTTTCCATCCGGCGAAAGACACAAATCTCGTGGGAACTGTCCCCCTGAACTGACAAAGCCTTGATAAGCAGGTACTGCAGGGTCACTTAATTCAAACCAAGAGACGATAGACTCTCCGCGACCTGTTAAATAAACAAAGCGATTGTTCGGTGAAAGCTTAACAGCCGCCGCCGCTTCATGACTAATATGTTCAGGAAACGCTGAAGTAGAGTAAATTAGCTGCCAAATCCCATGATCGCTACGCTTGATAACATGCAGTGATTCATCGAGTTCACACAACACATACCCAAATTTACCATCTTGAGAGAAGTCTACATGTCGAGGACCACTTCCCAACGGCATTACCAAAGACTGAGATAGAACCGCATCAGTTTTGTTATATTCGTAAAAGCTCAATGTGTCGATGCCTAAGTCTACCGTGACGAACTGTTGGCTATTGGGGATAAACTGTAACTGGTGCCCATGGGGGGCTTGCTGGCGAGTAGGATGAACGCTAGAGCCTTCATTAGCCAGCTTGGCTATACGTTCTCCAATAATGCCATGTGCCTTTAGGGCAAATATCTCGAAGTTACCTGTTCCATAATGGGCAACGCCTAATAATTCTTTATTCGGAGATATTGCAAGGTGGCATGGGTAATCACCATCAAGCAATCTTACTTGATGATCTTCACTGTTTGTAGGCACGAATATAAGGGCCGATCCTTCCTGTTGAGAACATTCGGAAACGAGATAATGTCCTTGCTCTGTATACAGAAGATAAGAAGGGTTGAAAGCATTTGTTATCGCTGAAGATATTGTAAGGTCATGAGGAGTGTTGAAATGCGCCGTCTTGAAACCTAAATCATCGCCTTTTGAATACTGTCCAATAGCAACGGAGCAATCTTGGAAAGTCATAAATATCCTTGAAGATCAGTGTATTGACCTAAGGTTGCCTGTCTATCCTAGAATGAACAGTAGCAAAATACTTTTCTGTGAGCCAATAGAAGAAATTAACAATATTGAAGAAACTTTCAAAGATTCAACTAACGTAATTGTCAGCGAGGAATAGATAGAAAAAAAGCCCGTCAAATGACGAGCTTTCTTAATAATGGTGCGGAAGGAGAGACTTGAACTCTC